>DATKKH010000142.1:0-39528 GCA_035543035.1 Terriglobales bacterium
GAGCTGGTTTTCGCATCTCAAGGGCTCAAAGGGCATTGGGTCACAAAAGCGATTTTGCAATTTTCCGTCCTTCTTTTTCTGGGTTTCCGGCTGATTTCATTTTGAAAGGTGATGAAGAAGAATGGTCCCGGGCTAAAAGATTTTCCTTCTTCTTTAAATGTCTGTGGAATTATGACATTTTCCATTTTCACGCAGAATCGATCTTCGCCGCAGAGTTTAAGGATATCCCCTTATTAAAAAAACTGGGCAAAAAGGTCGTATTTCATTTTCACGGAAGCGAAATCAGAGGTAAAAAGATGCATCCCCGGATTAAACTGGCTGATGCCAGGCTGGTTTCGACTCCGGATCTTCTGCAGGAGGTGCCAGATGGCATCTGGATACCCCAGCCAGTGGATCTGGAATTCTGGAAGCCTCGACCTTCTGCTCTGCCCAAAGAGAACCTGGTCTTGATCCATGCTCCTACCAGCAGAAAGATAAGCGGAACCGATTACATCATCTCCGTAGTTGAAGATTTAAAAAAAGAAGGATACAAATTAGAGCTTCGGCTTATCGAGGGGATGCCTTACGAGAGCTTAAAAGAACTTTATCATCAGGGTGATATCTTCATCGACAAGATAATTCTGGGAATCTATGGAACTATTGCAGTAGAGGGGATGGCTCTTAAAAAGCCGGTTTGTGTTTTTATCGATGAGAAGCTTTTAAATTCCTACCCGGCGGAGCTTCCGGTAATGAATACTAACCCGGACAACCTGAAGCAGAACCTCAGGAAACTAATCGAGGATGAAAGCTTAAGAAGAAAATTAGGCGAACAAGGAAGGGCATATGCAGAGAAATATCACGACGTCAGAAAAGTAGCTGAAAAATGCCTTTCCATCTATCAGGGCATTTGAGATGTATAAAACCTTTAAGACCATAATAAAGCACACTGCTATTTACAGTACCTCGGACCTCTTAGCCAAGGCTGTGGGCTTTTTTCTTCTGCCGATTTATACCCGCTATTTAAGTCCGGCCGACTACGGTATCCTGGAGCTTCTGGCAGTAACTTTGAACATCATAATAATCCTGGTTCAGCAGGGGATGCAAACCTCTTTTTTCCGGGCTTATTCTTTTGATTATAAGGATAAGGCAGAGGAACAGAGGTCAGTGGTCAGTACCTCTTATTTGTATCT
This sequence comes from Terriglobales bacterium, assembly GCA_035543035.1. Classification (GTDB taxonomy): domain Bacteria; phylum Zixibacteria; class MSB-5A5; order MSB-5A5; family RBG-16-43-9; genus RBG-16-43-9. The sequence continues at coordinate 1,170 of DATKKH010000142.1, forward strand.
TCTCATCTCTTCTTTTTTTTTCCTGGGCGGAATCTCTCTTTTTTCCAGGCCGATAAACAACCTTCTTTTTCAGTCTAAAGATTATACTCTTCTGGTTAGGCTGACTTTTTTGACCGGTTTTTTCAATACCCTGACCAATATCCCCTTTCAGCTTTTCAGGGCTAAGCTCCAGTCAGTCAGATTCAGTCTGGTCTCCATATTCAGATTCGTCTTAAACGTTTCATTCAATATATATTTCATTTTGAAACTAAAGTTAGGATTAAGCGGGGTGGTATATGGAAATCTGTGCACTGCCTTTCTGGTTTCCATACTGTTGTTCATCCTGGTCGGGAAAAATCTTTCCTTCAAGCTCTCCTGGTCAAAGTTAAAGGGGATGCTCAGCTATGGAATGCCTCTGGTGCCCGGAGCCCTCTCTTTCTGGGTTTTGACAGTTGCCGACCGGTATCTTCTGGAAAGGCTCTCCTCTACTACCGAGTTAGGCTTGTATTCTCTGGGAATTAGATTTTCAGGAATTCTGGAGTTCCTTCTAATCCAGCCTTTTCTAACCACCTGGCCCTCGATCTATTTCCCCCTGGCACTAGAGAAGGATGCTAAGGCGACATTTTCTCGTTTGACCACTTATTTCCTTTTAATCGGCTGTTTTTTCAGCCTGAGCATAATCGCCATATCTAATCCTGCCATTAAAGTTATGGCAGATCCTAAATTCTGGGTCGCTTACAAGGTCATACCTGTTTTGGTGCTGTCGACTCTGTTGTATGGTTTATTCAGCCTGCTGAACATCGGCATATTCATCCAGAATAAAACCAAATACAACCCACTTATTATTGGAATCGCGGCAGTCTTTAATGTTCTGCTCAACTTTATCCTGATACCCCGCTACGGTATGCTGGGTGCGGCATTTTCCATATTTTTTTCCTATTTACTGATGAATCTTCTTGCATATCTCATCAATCTCAGGATTTATCCCATATTTTACGAGGGGATTAGAATTCTGAAGATAATCGCGGTCACAGCCTTGTTCCTCCTGGTTTTCAGCCGCCTGCAGGTCAGCTCCTGGAAAAAGGAATTGCTCTTCAAAGCGATTATCCTTCTTTTTTTCCCTCTGGTTTTGTGGGCGACAGGTTTCTTTGCTCCGGGCGAGCTTAAGAAAGCGAAGGATTTTATTTTGGAGTTTCTCGAAAAGCTCGGGCTTGAAAAGGCTTACCGCTTAATTTTTAATAAGAGATGAAAAAAAAAGTTTTAATCATTGCCTATAATTTCCCGCCCTTGGGAGGAGGCGGTGTTCAGAGAACACTTAAGTTCTCCAGATACCTCCCCTTATTCAGCTGGGAACCAACAGTCCTCACGGTATCTAACCCTTACGCTCCTCTTTGGGATTATTCCCTGGTAAAAGAGCTTCCGACTGATTTGCAAGTATTCAAGGCTCCAGCTTTCGAGCTTTCCAGATGGGAAAACAGGTTTTTCTCTTTATTCAAAGCTGGCAGTAAATCAGGAACAGAAAAAAAGGAGAAAGGTTCTCATATTCCTCTTGAGGTGGAACCCTCCCCTTCTAATCTAAGAGCCAATCTTAAGAAGATTTACGGATTTCTTACTTTCTGGTTGAGGGTTCCAGACGACCAAGTCGGCTGGGTTCCAGCAGCGATTCTGGAAGGTCTTTCCCTGCTCAGATCAAAAAAAATCGATCTTATCTATACTACTTCTCCCCCTCACTCCTCTCAATTGATCGGGCTTTTCCTAAGTAAGTTATCCGGCAAGCCCTGGGTGGCAGATTTCCGGGATGACTGGTTAGAGGATGAGCAAAGGATCAGCCATTACCCCGGTTTCTACTTGAAAATGGAAAAAAAACTGGGTGAAAGATTAATTAACAGCACCTCCTGCATGATTGCCAACACCGAATTTAAAAAGGAAGTCTACGATAGAAATTATCCCCAGGCAAAGAGGATAGAGGTTATTCAGAACGGCTTCGATGCCGAAGATTTAATGAAAGCAGGACAGAACCAGGATAAATGGCAGGATGGCAAGTTTCACCTGTGCCACACGGGTTATTTTTACCCGGGAATCGCGCTTCCTTTTTTCGAGACGCTCAAAGAATTCCTGCTGGAGCATCCGGAACTAAGAGGAAAAATCCAGATAGACCTGGTAGGCTATTTGGAAAAAGAGTATCAGGATGCGATAACGAAGAACCAGCTTGGGGACGTTATCAAACTCTGGGGATATGTGGAGCATCTGTCATCCATAAATTTCCTGTTGAAAAGTCACTTGCTTCTTCACCTGATTGGCTCGGACGGTGAGTTCTGGAAAGGTGTTGTTGCAGGGAAGCTGTATGAATATTTAGCCAGCGGAAAACCGATCTTATCCTTTGCTCCTGGTGGTGGGGAGAGCGAAAAGATGATCCAGCAGGCGAAATCCGGCTGGGTGCTGGATTTGAATAACAGGACCGGGATCAAACGAAAATTGAAAGAACTCTATGAGCTATTCTTGAAAGGCGAACTGAAGGTCGAGCAGAATAAATCCTACGTTGAGGGATTTGAAAGGAAAAATCTGACCCGAAAACTCAGCCTGGTTTTTGATGATTGTCTGGCTAATAAGTAGGCAGATATGCTGAAGACATTTTTTAAAAAGATAATCAAATCCATTCTGGTGAAATTGAATCTCATTCGCCTTTTTTACCTTTTCGCACCTCAGGGGAGATTGGTTATCCTTAACTACCACCGGATTAGCGAGAAGCAGGAAGAAAAATCTTTAAGCGCTTTTGAGATAGGAGTCACCCGTGAGAAATTTGAAAAGGAGATGAGATATCTCAATAGGAACTTCTCGATCATCCCCTTTTCAAGCGCAATCAAGCTTTTGAAAAACGGGGGCGATTGGCCCAGGCTCCCGGTGGTAATAAGTTTCGATGACGGTTATAGAGATATCTACCTTAATGCTTTTCCCGTCCTGGAGAAATTTAACCTGCCCGCCATTGTTTTTATCTCCACCCGTATGGTGGAAAAAGGAGACCCTTTCTGGTGGGATGAGTTGGAGAGTCTGATTGAGCACAACCACCTGGAGGAGATTAAACTGGCTCTGAAAAACTGCTCTTCCCCGGAATATGATCTGGACCTGGGGAAGGTTGTTGCGATACAGGATAAAAGAGTTTTCCTTGAGAACTTAATCGAGCAGATTAAAAAGATCAAAGGCAGGTATCGGGATGAGCTGTTGACTAAACTCAGACCCCTTTTGAAATCGGAAAAAGAGGTAAAAAGAGAAGTCCTATCCTGGGATGAGATCAAAAAGCTGAGAAAAAACCGGATCGAGTTCGGCTCTCACACCCATAATCATTATCTGCTGACTTTTGAGGATCAGAAGACGATTATCGAAGAGCTGAAAATCTCCAGGCAGAAACTGGAGGAGAACCTGGCAGAGAAAATCGAATTTTTATCTTACCCCAGCGGTCTGTCTAATCCGGAGATAGAAAAATCAGCTAAGGAATTCGGGTATAAGGCAGGCTGTTCGAATTCTTATGGTTTTAATCACAAAGGAACAGATTTTTTTTACTTGAAGCGTTTGAGCTTGGAAGAATCCCAGAGCTTGGATGATTTCAAAATCTCCCTGGGCAGGCTTTTTGGTGCTTTGCCTTTTTTAAAAGATTAAGATGAGCAAAGAAGCAACTGAGATTTCCGTGGATAAGCATAAGCTCTGCTTGAAGAAGATTAATTCCACCCAGGAATTTAGAGAGTTAAAGGACAAATGGGATTCATTCCTGGAACAAAGCTCCAGTCCTAATATTTTTCTAACCTGGGAATGGCTTTTCACCTGGTGGGAACTATATTCAAAAGGCTACCAGCTTTTCGTGCTTCTGGCTTTGGATCAGAATGAAAATATCTTGGGAATTGTCCCGCTTTGCCTGACCCGATTAGGCCCGCTCAGATTAAAGGTCCTGAAATTCCTTGGAACCAAGGAGGTTTGCTCGGACCATCTTGACTTCATTCTCAGGAAAGGCAGTGAAAAAGAGACGTTCAATCTTTTCTTAGACTATCTTGAGGAAAACCCGAAGGAATGGGACCTGTTGGATTTAACCGATTTTCGTGAAGGCTCTTCTGGTTTAGCTCAGATTCAGACTTGGGCTGAAAAAAACAGATTCGGCTTTTCTATCAACCTCTGGACAGTCTGCCCCTATGCGATTCTGACTAACGAGTGGGAAAATTTTCTTGGCGGGCTTTCAGCCAATTCCCGAAAAGACATCAGGCGTCAGCTCAGGTTGATGGAAGAGTCAGGCAAAATCAGATTTTCTTCAGTAAAAGACAGAGACGAGGTAATGCTTAGAATGGATGACCTTTTCAGACTGCACAGCAAGAGATGGAGCGCCTTAGGTGAAATGGGGGTTTTTCAAAGAGAAAGATTCAACCGATTCCACAAAAAGATAGCTGAGCTTTTTTTTGAAAAGGGCTGGCTTTCAGTTTCCTACCTGGCAAATGAGGAGAATATTTTTGCCATTTATTACAATTTCCAGTATCTGAACAAAATCTATGCTTATCAGTCAGGCATAGACCCGGATTGGGAGAATTTCAGCCCGGGGACCGTAGCCCTGGCTCTTACAATCCGGGAAGCCATTTTTCAGGGGTTCAGGGAATTCGATTTCTTAAGGGGAGATGCTTCTTACAAATACAAGTGGACTGAAAAAGAAAGAAAAAATCAGCAGGTTTTAGTTTGGAACAAAAATTTCAGGTCCTTGATCTATAAAAATTTTCTTTCCTTACTGGAGAAATCCAAGAACCTGGCTAAAAGATATCTGCCTGACTTCGTAATAAAAGTATTGAAATATTTTTGGCAAAAAGCTGGTTTTGCAGGTGAATGAGAAGCATTTGAAAAGAGAATTATATTGAAGGATTTTTGTTGTTGCTCATATTTTGACGAAATCGCTGAACCGGTTATGTCACAGAAGGTTAGATAAGCTGAAAGGTTACCTTAGTCCATTTTGTGCAGAAATTGAGCAGCTTAGAACGTTGATACGCGGTTGACTATGCTGTGTCTGAATAACTTATGAAATGGCATACACTTTGCATACAAGAATATTATTCATCAGGAGGAAAAGCATGCTAAGAAAAAAGCGTTGTCTCTTGTCATTTGTTTTAATTATATTTTTTCTTTTTAGTTTGAATGCTTTTGCCAAAGGACCTACCCACCCCTCAGTCAATACTTTTTCCCATAGTGCTCCTGGTCAGTACGATGTTCCGGATTCCTGGACTCAGTGGCTGAACCTGCATACGGACTGGGCTACTTCGGGACCACCTTGGTATTTCCCATATTTCAACCGAAACCAGCCGGTGGGTGATTATTATAATGTCCACCATCAGGAGCCCGGAGCAGAGGATTATAATAGCCTGGTTCAGTGGTTCACCGGCAAGGGATACAGAAAAGAAACTGCCTTTGCTCACTGGAAAGTAAATACTACCCAGAGTTATGACGGCGAGACCAGGCTGATCCCGGGATGGGATCCGGCCAACGATGCCAATGGAGACGGGATAAGGGACTACCCGGCAGATTACGGCTACATAGGCCAGTTCACCGTGGGCACCAACTGGATCCGTCATTCGGGTAAGAACTGGACCGCCAATACCTGGCAGAACGACTATGTAAAATTAGGCTGGTGGGACGACCCGGATACGGTCTCCTTTACAGTTACCAGAAACAGCCGGGATACGATCTTCGTCAACGGAACTATCCCCTCACATACTTATTATTTCTACATAGTTGACGACCGTTCTGCCCCTGACCATAATGCAGTTGCCATGTCGGACAGCTTGGCCCATATCTGCGTTTATTACTGGACCCAGATAGCGGTGAATATAACCCATCCGGAGGTGAAAAAATGGACTGGACACTATTGCGCTGAAAGGATGCGAAGCTGGAGAAGCTCCTATTCTGGCCCGGTAGCCGTGTTCCACGATAACATCTGGGATATGATCCCGACCGAGATGTTAGGAAGAGCACTTTACCAAAACGTCCCTACTTATGGCGGGGTGATGTTAGAGGCTATGCAAAGTAATCTTGATTTCTCCAACAATTTTAAGGATTGTCTGAAATCGATAAAAGATAGCCTTACCGCATTCGTGTCCGGACAGACTTACCTGATAGGAAATGTGGGCAACTACTCCAGCGAGTCTTTTGATACCCTTTTAAGAAGGTGTGATGGCGTTTGGTATGAGAGGTGGACCGGCATTGACCAGCCCCTGGGAACTTTTGAAGAACATAAAGCCGCAGTGGAAAGACACCAGGCTATGGGCAAGTATACATTCTTAAATATGTGCGGAGATGGGGACCTGATAGGATTGGGCGACCGGGACAAGAACTTTTCCCTCGCAAGCTACTACATAACTTATGATGATAAAAGCTATTATCTTTTCGACACCAGCCCCAGTTACGGAGTAAAGTTAGCTGACACTACGAACTGGTGGTACGGTTCCATTAGTGCGGACCTGGGAACACCTGTGGCTGCGGCTTATACCCTCGCTTCAGGATATATCTGGAGAAGAGATTTTACCAAAGGGGCGGTCTTGTTTAAGCCCAGACCGGATGGCGGCTCCAATTACACTGATAGCACTTTGGTAAGTTTGGGGGGATATTATTACCGTTTGGATACAGGGGGAAAAAAGTCTCCGTCTGACTCTTTGAACCGGGTCTATGTGAAGAATGCCGAGGGAGTCATTCTGATAAAGACCAGTTCCCAGAGCCAGACCCAGCTTGATCCTCCCCTGCCTCTTTCTCCTACAAACGGCTCTACTGTGGATACTACCCAGCCGACCCTGATCATACAAAATGTCCAGGATTCAGCCGGCAGGCCCATACTATATTATTTTGAGCTGGACACAGCCACTCAGTTTGCTTCACAGAAAAAAAAGGAATCAACCCCTTTTGAGTTGGAAGCGGGTCAGGACAGTACAACCCGCTGGACTGTCCCGACTCCGCTCTCCTCTGGAGTTTATTACTGGAGAAGCCGGGCTTATACTAATACTTATCCCAGCGACACCAGCCAGCCTACTCCAGTTTATCATTTCCAGCTCTCCACCAGCGTAGGGGATTCGATATATACTCTTTTTCTCCCTTCCCCGGTTGGTGATGAGCAGGTGGTTACTCTTAGACCAACTCTCAATGCCCAATTCATCCATAATGGTTTTGATCGGAGCCAGATCCGGGTAAAATTTCTGGTAGGCGAGGATCCTTCATTTAATCCTGGCAGGACAATCTTCTCTCCTTACATCGATATACCGGATAACCTCACGCTATTCTGGACCCTGGACCGGGATTTACAGGAGGGCAGAAGATATTTATGGAGGGTAAACGTTTATGATCAGGATGTCTTGGTTGCAGCCAGCGATCCCGCCTCTTTTTTGACTGGCTCAATCCACGTTTTCCCTAATCCGTTCAAGCCTTCAGCGGGCGATAATTCTATAACCTTCAGGAATATCCCTCTCTATTCAAAGATACAGATTACGACCTTATCCGGAGAGTTAGTTCGGGAGCTTACCGGTAACTCTTCGACCGACGTGGTCTGGGATGCAAAGAATAAGGAGGGCAGGGACTTAGCCTCAGGGGTTTATTATTACCGGGTCGATTTCCAGTCCGGCAGCTCTACTGGAAAGTTAGCTATAATCCGATAAAAATCATAGCAATACGAAATTAAAACTTTGTCGGTCAGTCATCCTTACCAAAGTGAGGGTGTGCAATTCCTTTGTGAATTAATCTTGAGGAAATGTCTGACTACCTGACTTCTGTTTTTATTCATTTTTGGTTCGATAAATCGAACCCCAACTACTTCAAATTGTAGGGGCTTGATTTATCAAACTCTTTACACTATTTTGTTTATATGGAACAATCAAAAAGCAGAGCTCTTCCGGAAAGAGGTGAAGGAGTTACCCGGATAGTCACTTCCGAGAAGCTCTGGTATTTATTGCTGATCTTCGTCTCCCTGGTTTCCGGGGCTTTTCTTCTTTTTATCCCCAGGCCGGAGATTATGCCAGCAATAGCCCTAGCCCTGATAATCGGAATTACCTTTTTCTTCTACCCTTATCTGGGGGTCTTAGCTTACATCATCTTATCCTATATGCGGTTTGAGGAGACCATTCCTGCTCTGGGTCATCTGCATTTAGCCAAACTTCTGACAGTCACCCTGATAGTGGTGTGGGTTTTGAAAACCGGTATCACCAAATCCAGACTTTACCTTCAGGAAAACGGGCTTATCCTTTTATACCTTTTTTACCTGGTTATGGTTTTTTCCATCCCCTTTAGTTACTGGCCTTCCCGCTCTTTAGATATTTTCGTAGAAATGCTAAAGATTTTGGTTTTCACAATTCTTTTCATCCATCTGATAAGTACTACCAAAAAACTGAAGACCTTCTTTTGGATTTTCCTCCTGGTAAATGGCTACCTGGCTCTGAGTGCGATCAAAAATTTTCTGGTCCTGGGGCAGGCAGCAGTTGCCTCACGGGTTGGTGGATCAGGTGGTTTCTTGGGGGATGCTAATGATTTTGCCTTAGCTTTAAGCATCGCACTCCCTTTTGCGTTCTATCTTTTCTTGGCGGAGAAAAAAAAGAATCTGAAGCTGATTTATTTTCTTTTCATCAGTCTTTACACCCTGGGAATTATCTCCACTGCTTCCCGCGGAGGTTTTATCACCCTGGTCTTTCTTTTTCTCTATTTCATTTTCAAGAGCAAGCATAAGCTGGTTGGGGTTTTCTCGGTGCTGCTCATTTTCCTTATGATATTTTTCTTCGCTCCCAAGGAATACTGGCAGAGACAGATGACCATCACCACGTATCAGCAGGATGAATCTGCCATGGGAAGGATCGGAGCCTGGAAAGCCGGGATCAGGATGTTTGCCGACAGACCCTTGACCGGAGTTGGGGTGGGTGTTTATGAGGTGGCGTATGGGGTAAAATACGGTGGGAAAAGCGGTCCCTGGTTTTCTCCGCATAATGCTTATGTCGAAGTCGGAGCAGAATTGGGCTTTTTCGGAATAATTCTCTATCTGGGATTGATGCTATATGTTTATACTCTGGCAAACTCTTTGATTAAATCGTTTAGAGAGGAAAACTATCTGAAGTGGATCTCCCAGGGATTAAAAGGAGCTCTTTTAGCCTATGCTGTCGGGAGTTTCTTTTTGTCGGTCGGGCTATACCCTCATCTCTACCTTTTGCTGGGTATGGTGATAGTAATAGGGATTTTGAAATCTGAGCAGAAGAAGGAAATATGTCAGGAGACTTAAAGATTTTGACTCACATAAGCACCCAGGCTAGCCCAACCTGGGAAGAGAAGACGACTCTTATTCAGGCAAAACCTGGAACTCTGAATTCCTTTTTTCTATCATTACGACTTTATTTAAAGAGAAAAGATTTTGACCTGGTGGTTATCTCTGGAGGAAAGGCAGGAGTATTTTTCTCTCTTCTACAAGCCCTTCTTCCATTTAAAAAAACTCCAACTCTGATGCTGGATTGTCTCTGGTATAGGGCTAAAAACTCATGGAAAAGATTTCTGAAGAGAACTCAGATAAAACTTATGAACAGGTCAGTCAATCTATTTCTGGTCTGGGCTAAAAGAGAAATAGAGGCTTATTCTTCAGAATTTGGGATACCTCAGGAGAAATTAAGATTTTTCCCTTATCATACCACCTGCGAAGTTTACGATTGCACAGTGGAAAAAGGAGATTATCTTTTCAGCGGAGGCAATTGGAACCGGGATTATAAGACTTTAATTGAGGCAGTTAAAGGTCTGAAATTAAAAGTCATCCTTGCGACTAACAATAATTTTTTGCTGGAGGGTATCAGTCTCCCGGAAAATGCAAAAGTGATAAGCGCTTCAGATAGTCAATTTTACGACCTGTTGGCAAAATCAAAAATGGTGGTGGTGCCTATGGCAAAAGGTTTTTTGCACTCTGGAGGCCAGCAGACTTTTTTGAATGCAATGTTCTGGGGGAAACCCGTGATCGTGACAGATCCAGAAGGAGCAAATGATTATATCCAGGACAAGAAAGATGGAATCCTGGTTCAACCCGGAGATGTCGTCGTATTGAGAAATGCCATCTCCTATATTTTGGAAAATCCTGAAATGGTTCAGAAGATGGTGGATGAAGCTCAAAGAAAAACCCGACAAATGACCACTGAAAAGTTCTTTCAGGGAATTATAGAATTAGCCCAAGAGATCGTCTATGGAAATAATTGAATATTCTGACAGGTTCGAAAGCCAGTGGAAAGCTTATCTGCACCAAAATGAGTCTTCGACTTTCGCTCATCAGATAGAATGGAAGACCGTGCTGGAAAAAAGCTTTAACCAGAAACCGGTCTATCTCTTGGCAAAAGAGGATGATAAGGTAGTTGGCCTCCTGCCCCTTTTTTATTATTCCAGCATCCTGTTTGGAAAATTCTTAATCTCTTTGCCCTGGCTGGATTACGGAGGAGTCTGCTCTGATTCAGAAGAAATCCAGGAGAAGCTCATAGATAAAGCTATTCAGGTTGCCAGAGAAAAGGGTTGCAAGTTTCTAGAGCTGAGAAGCGTTAAAGCGGAGGACAAAAGGCTGACCACAAGAACTTCAAAAGTAACCTTTATCCTGGAGCTTGACCCTGATCCGGAAAAAGTCTGGAAAAAAATCGATTCAAAAGCCCGGAACCAGGTCAGGAAAGCCCAGAAATCAGGACTAGAAGTCATATTAGGAAGAGAAGAATATTTAGACCAGTTCTATTCTGTTTTTTCTGTAAATATGAGGGACTTGGGAACTCCGGTTTGGACTAAAGAGCTTTTTAGAAATATATTGACTTATTTCCCGGATCTAAGCGAGATAGCTCTGGTGAAATTAAAAGACAAGGTGATCGGGGGTGGGCTGATCTTGTATTTTAAAGACATGCTGACTGTTCCCTCTGCTTCCTCACTTGGAGCTTACTTAAGCCTTTGCCCTAATAATTTACTCTACTGGGAGATTATGCAGAGAGGCTGTCTAAAGAAGTATAAAAGATTTGATTTAGGAAGATCGACCCGAAATTCGGGAACGTTTAATTTCAAAAGTCAGTGGGTCAAAGAGCCGACCCAGCTTTTCTGGCAGTATTATTTGAATAAAATAACGGATTTGCCAGAGCTTAATCCTGAAAGCTCAAAATTCAGCCTGGGTATAAAGCTCTGGAAAAAGTTACCTTTGAGTTGGGCTAATTTTTTAGGTCCAAAAATTGTGAGAAACCTACCTTAAAATTATGTTAAAATCTATTCCCCCTGCTGGAACGCAGATTAAGTTCGCAGAGATATTTGGAAGCCTCTCCTCTATTCTCTCCAAAGGTCACTCCAGTGAAGAATTCAGGCAAAGGTTCTGTGAATACTTTCAGGTGAAAGATTGTTTCCTTACTTCATCTGGCAGAGCCGCTCTGACTTTGATACTCAAAACCCTTAAGAGACTCAGGAATAAAGACGAGGTAATCATACCTGCCTATACCTGCTTTTCAGTCCCCTCTGCCATAGCTAAGGCTGGATTAAAAATAAAGTTATGCGACATATCTCTGGAGACCCTTGATCTGGATTCTGAGAAGTGGTTAAATCTTATTGATGAAAACACTCTGGCAGTTCTGCCAGTTTATCATTTCGGATTAGCTCACTCGAACATGGATATAATCGCTCACTGTCGTGAAAAGAAAGTTTTTGTGATCGAGGATGTTGCCCAGGCAATGGGAGCTAAATTCAGAAACCAATATTTAGGAACTTTCGGAGATGTCGGATTTTTCAGTCTGGGAAGAGGGAAAAACATCACCGCTGTCGAAGGGGGCATCATCCTGAGCCAGGATGAAGAAGTATCTTCACTCCTGAAACAGGAATTATCAAATTTGAGAAAAACTCCTGGCATTGAATTCTTCTGTAAAACCTTAATCTATAAAATTTTTCTGAATCCACATCTTTACTGGATACCAGAGGGGATACCAGCTCTTAAGTTAGGTGAGTCGGAATTCTCTTTAGATTTTGACCTTCACTCTCTTTCCGAATATCAGGCTAAGGTGGGAGCAAGTCTTTTGCATAGGCTGGAAGATATAAACCGGATAAGGATAAGGAACGCATCTTATCTAATCTCTGGTCTAAAGGATTCAGATAATGTTTCTCTTTTCCCTTTACACGATGAGTCTTATTCTGTTTATCTGCGCCTGCCGATATTATTTAAAGACAGCTCAGAGAGAGAAAGAGTTTTTCAGTCATTAAAAAAGAAAAAACTGGGAGCTTCGAAGATGTATCCGACTTCTCTGGATAAAATACCGGGAATTGAAAAATATTTAGCCTCATCTTTGGATGAGCTTGTCAAAAGCCATCAGGTGGAAAAAACCATTTTGACTTTGCCTACTCATCCATATCTTAAAGAAAACGATTTGCACAATATAATAGAGATAATAAAAGAGGGAGGAAAATAACTTAATGAACCAGCAGATATCGTTAGAGGATTATAAAACTAAAAGGAAGTTAGGCCGGGCAAAAGACGCCTTCAGAAAAATGCTGAACATCATCACCCGGAATTTTATCCTGAGCTACAAGCTGAGAAATAAACTGTATCGCGCTCTGGGCGTTAAAGTGGGTAAACAGGTTTTCATCGCTCGTGAGGTTTTGATCGATGATAATTTTCCTGAGCTTTTGACCCTGGAGGACGGGGTGGTGCTGAGCTGGAGGGTGGTTATCCTGATGCACGATACTTCCAGGCATCCGCATATAGTTGCGCCAATAACCATTAAAAGAAAAGCTCTGGTCGGTGTGGGGGCGATAATCATGCCCGGAGTAACAATCGGAGAATATGCCCAGGTGGGAAGCGGGGCTGTAGTGACTAAAGACGTTGAGCCTTATACAGTAGTGGCTGGCGTTCCAGCAAGGAAAATTAAGGATAAAGTCGATATCGAGCCAGATGAACAATCAATCTAAGAAATTCATAATTTCGATCGCTGAGGATTGGGGAAGGCTTCCCTCTTCTTCCCAGCATATCATGCGGGTCCTGTCCAGGGAATATTCGATTCTCTGGATGGATTCTCTGGGCTTGAGAACCCCTTCGGTCAGTAAAAAGGATTTAACAAGGATTTTCCAGAAGCTGGGGAAATTCTTCTCCGGGATCAAGGAAAAAGAGCCAAACATCTACGTTTATTCTCCTATAGTTCTGCCTTATTTTCAAAACAGGATAGTACGAAAAATAAACCAGTTCATACTCACTTTGAGTTTGAAATTCTATCTCGCTCGGAAAAAAGCTCAAAAGAGGATCCTCTGGGCAGCCTGCCCTACAGCCGAGAGCCTGGTTGGAAGACTGAAAGAGGAAAAAAGCATTTATTATTGTGCAGACGAATATTCTGAATTCACCGGATACTCAAAAAACTTAGTAAAAGAATTAGAGGAAAGTCTTTTAAGAAAGGTTGATCTGGTTTTAGTCGTTTCCGATAAGCTATTCCAAACCAAAAAGGAATTTAATCCTAACATTTTTTTTATTCCTCACGGGGTTGAATTCGAGCATTTTTCTCGATACAATGAAAATTCTGTGGAACTCCCCTCTGACATGAAATACATCAAAAAACCTGTAATCGGCTATTACGGTTTAATCCGGGACTGGATTGATTTTGAGCTTCTGCAAAAAATCTCTGAGAAAAAAAACTGGTCATTGGTTTTTATTGGACCATCCAGTACAGATGTGAGTGCAATTCGAGGAAAAGAGAATGTCCACTTCCTGGGTCCAAAGGATTATAAGGACTTACCTCAGTATCTTCAGGGTTTTGATGTATGCATCATCCCTTATAAGTTAACTGAGGTTACGATAAATGCCAGACCTTTGAAACTTTTTGAATATCTGGCATCAGGCAAGCCCGTGGTCAGCACGCCTCTTCCTTCTGTTTTACCCTACATGGAAGTGGTTAAAATAGGCTCGAACAATGAAGAATTCATCCGGCAGATAGAAAAATCCCTGCAGGAAAAAGGCGAATCTCTGAAAAAGAATAGAATAGATTTAGCCAGGGAGAATTCCTGGGAAAAATTAGTGCAGAAGAATTTGAAACCTCTTCTTCTGACTTAAAATGATGAAAAGAATCAAAGTCATAATTCTGATCGCTACCTATCGAATAGGCGGTCCTGGAAAGGAGATACTCGATATTTGCGAGGTCGCACCAGAATTTGGCTTTGACCCAATCCTTGTAGGATTCACTGTGGGAAGGGAGAAGAATACACCTTTTCTTGACGAGGCCAATAGAAGAAAAATCAAAACCTTTAGCATCAGGCACTACTTTAGATATGATCCCTCACCCATTATTCAATTTCACTCTCTTCTAAAAAGGTCGCAAATAGACATTATTCAAACCCACGGACATAAGGCGAATTTTATAGCATTTGCTTTGCGAGATTTTGTCAACCGACCCTGGATTGCGTTCGTTCATGGCTGGACAGATGAAGACTGGAAGATCAGAGTCTATAATAGGCTGGATAAATATCTGCTCAGATTTGCGGATAGATTGATTGCAGTCTCAAAAGACATGGCTTCTAAACTTCAGACTTTAGGGATTCCTCATGAAAAGGTAGTTACCATCTACAATGCGGTCTTTGAAAAAGGAATTTCCAGTGGAGACCCTAATCTGGATATAAGGAGAGAATTCAAGATTACTCAGGGAGATAAGCTCATTGGAGTCATTGGAAGATTAAGTCCGGAAAAAGGGCAGATCTATTTTCTGAAAAGCTTTTCAGAGGTCACAAAAACCTTTCCCCGGGTAACTGCTTTGATTGTCGGTGAAGGGCCTGACGAGAAGAAGCTAAAGGATTTTTGTGCTCTGAAACAGCTCGACCACAAAGTTATTTTCACCGGCTACCAGAAGGACATCGCCTCGATTTATAAATCCTTGGATCTGGTGGTTCTGCCCTCTCTCTCTGAGGGGATGCCAAATGTAGCCCTGGAGAGCATGCTTCTTGGAAAACCGGTCATAGGAACAAATGCTGGAGGAACGCCGGAGGTGATCGCAGATGAGATGACTGGCCTGTTGGTGCCTCCTGAGGACCCTCCTTCTTTAGCACGGGCAATGCTTGAGCTTTTGAATGATGAAAAAAAGATGAAAATCTTCTCTGAAAAGGGAAGAGACTGGGTCTTGGAGAATTTCTCTTTAGAAAAAAGAGCAAAAAGATTAGTAGAGCTTTATCGAAAACTTCTAGCTTAGTATGGACCGAATTAAAAAAATCCTTCATCTCAATACTACCAGCTCCATTGGCGGAGCTGAACAAATGATTATAGATCTGGCAGAACAAACCAGCCTCGATAAATTCAGGACTTATGTGAGCGTGCTGCGGGAAGGAGAATTACTTTCCGAGCTAAGGAGAAGACATGTGAAATTTATCTGGCTTAAGGAGAGCACCCGGGTCTACGATTATAAGTTTCTGAGAAATATCGTGGAGTTGATTAGGCAGAATCGGATTGATCTTATCCACTCTCATACCTGGGGAACCGATTTCTATGGTTATTGGGGCTCTAAAATCTCAGGCATACCTATGATCTCAACCATTCACGATCGTTATTATATATTCGAGAAATGGACTCGGAGATTATCTTACCGGTTGTTCATAAACCACATTAAGAAGATCGTGGCTGTATCCAAAGACATCAAGGGTTTGCTTATCGATGAGCTTAAAATCAGCTCCCAAAAAGTGAGGTTGATTTACAACGGGATCAATACTCTTAAGTTTCAAACTGTAGAAAATCTAGATATGATTAGAGATGAATTAGACCTTGGCAGACACGATCTTGTCATAGGAAATGTCGGAAATCTGAGAGAAGTTAAAGATCACCGGACGCTGATCACCGCTTTCAGTAAAATAGTCCCCTTATTCCCCAGGTCAAAATTATTGATAGTTGGAGAGGGAAAACTTAAACCCGACTTGAAGAAACTTTGTGAAGAGCTGGGCTTGGGGGAGAGGGTTCTCTTCTTGGGTCACAGAGAAGATGTTCCTTTCATTTTGAGCTTATTGGATGTTTTTATCCTTCCTTCAGTTTCAGAGGGCTGCTCTCTTTCCCTCTTGGAAGCTATGGCCGCAGGAAAAGCAGTTGTCGCGACGAATGTTGGTGGGAACCCCGAGCTGGTGCTAAATGGTAAAACGGGCATCCTCGTTCCTCCATCTCAGCCAGACCAGTTAGCGGAAAAGATGATACATCTGCTTAGTAACGAGGATCTAAGAAAAAAAATGGGAGCGGAAGGCAGAAAAAGGGTCAAGCAGAAATTCTCCAGGGAGTCGATGGTAAAAAATTATGAAGAGCTTTATTCCCGGATACTGAGATGATTACTTTCTTCCTAATTTTACTATTTTTGCTGTTTTATACCTATTCAGGATATTTTATCCTCCTGAAATTCATATCCTTTTTTAGATTAAACCCTATTCAAAAAGGGGAATATCTGCCTGAAGCTGCACTGCTCATCCCTGTATTCAATGGCGAAAAGGTAATCAGGGATAAGCTGGAGAATTGCCTTAAACTAAATTATCCTAAGGATAAATTGAGAATATTTGTCGTCTCTGATTCATCCACAGACAGAACAGATGAAATCGTGCAATCATATTTAAATCAAGGAATAAAGCTTGTCAGACTGGAAAAAAGGGGAGGAAAAACCAGAGCATTGAATTCAGCTTTGAAAGACGTTCAGACAGAGCTGGTCTTTTTCACCGATTCCTCTACTTTATTGAAAGAAGATTCTTTGAGAAACCTAGCCAGAAATTTCTCTGATCCGCATGTCGGATGCGTAAGCGGAGAAGATCAGAGTGTTTCCACCACTTCAGAAAAGTCTGAAGCTGGAGAAGGGCTTTACGTAGGCCTGGAGATGAAGCTGAGAAGACTGGAAAGTCTAATCGGAAACCTTACCGGTGTGAGCGGATGTCTGTATGCCATTAGAAAGGACCTCGTCCACGAGATTCCAAACGATTTCATAGACGACTTCTATCTGCCGCTTCAGGTCGTGAAAAAGGGCAAAAGGGTTATCTCTGAGCCGGAAGCGATTGCTTATGTTACCAAAGTCGCAAGTTTTAAAGAAGAGTTCAAGAGGAGGAGGAGAACCACTTTGGGAGGTTTGGAGGTTTTCTTCTCAGAGCTTTCTTTATTGAATCCTTTTAATTATGGTATATTCAGCCTGGAGCTTTTGAGTCATAAGCTTTTGAGATGGCTTACTCCGCTCCTGTTTTTGCTTTTGTTCCTGACTAACATTTTCCTGCTGGGCACTCATCTAATTTTCAAACTAATTTTTCTCTTTGAGCTTATCACGATATTAATTACTTTGATCCACTGGCTTTTTTGGAATAACAAAAAATCAGCAGGAGTTTTTTCATATTTTGAATCGGTATTTTATTTTTATCTGGTAAACTTAGCGCTTTTTCTTGCCTG
The DNA here is from genome assembly GCA_035543035.1 of Terriglobales bacterium. Taxonomy (GTDB): domain Bacteria; phylum Zixibacteria; class MSB-5A5; order MSB-5A5; family RBG-16-43-9; genus RBG-16-43-9. Next base: position 18,538 of record DATKKH010000142.1, read on the forward strand.
GGTAAAATTCATCACGGGAAAACGAGAAGTAATCTGGGAGCCATCCAAGAGGTGAATATTTCGACTCAAAGTATCAAAGTGATGGTCGGGTCCCCTGACCAGACCAGATGCAAACCAGTCCAAAGGACCTGGCTTGCACTAAAAAATCATTGAAGAGGAAAGTTTTGAGCAAAATCCTGATACTTCTTTATCATCGTCTCTTATCTAAGGAAGAGTACCTCTCAAAGATAAACTCCGAAGATAGGGTCTATCTGTCAAAAGAAGAGGATTTTGCCAGACAGTTGGAGTATTTGCATTCTGAAAAGTGGAATAGTGTCTCTGTAAATCAATTATTGGAATCTCTTAAGAACAAAACTTCTCTTCCGGAAAAAAGTCTGATAATCTCGTTTGATGATGGGAATCAGACCGATTACACCATAGCCTTTCCCCTGCTTGAAAAGTTAGGTTTCAAAGCTACATTTTTTTTGACCAGTGATTTTATCGATAAACCTGATCATCTGAGTAAATCTCAGATTCTCAAAATGAGCCAGGCAGGAATGGAGTTCGGCACGCACGGGAAAACCCACAAATTCCTGTCGACTCTGAATGAAAATGAATTGAAACTGGAGCTTTTGGAGTCGAAGAAATCGCTGGAAGAAATCACAGGCAAGAAAATCGAGCTTCTGAGCCTGCCTGGCGGTTATCATAGTTCTGAAGTGAAAAGAATGGCGCAGGAACTTGGCTATAAAGGAATCTGCACTTCTAAGTTCGGATTGAATGAAAATAATGCTGACCCTTTTGAGTTGAAGAGAATCTCCTTACGATTTGATGACCCCTTCTCGCAGTTTATCTCTATCGTTAATCAGGATAAAAAGTTTTATCTGACAAAGAAGCTGAGAGATAACTTCCTGAGCTTTCTCAAAGCTATTTTAGGGCCGAATAACTACTTCAAGCTCTGGAATTTTTGCCAGAGGATTTCTAACAAAAGTTCTTGAACCGATATTAGGTCTTTATTATTGCCTGGATAGGTGTTTTATGTTGTGTCAGGAGTTCCTCTCCTGACACCCTCTTTGACCGTCAGGAGCAGCTCCTGACGGAACAAAAAATTTTCCAGTTCCGAATGAAACCGTCACTGCAGTGGATAATTAAAGGTAAGCTGGCGCTTTTCTCCGGTTTCGATATTAATGATCCATAGTGTGCCGTTTTTATAACTGAAATCGGTAGAACGATAGCTCAAATAAACGATCTCTTTGCTGTCTGGGCTCCAGCTAAATCCTTCATAGACCCCTTCAGTAGTTAGTTGGCTAAATCTACTTCCATCAACATTCATCAGATAGAGTTGAATTAAACCTTTTCCATAAGTCTGCAAGAGGAAAGCGATCTTCCTGCCATCTGGCGAAACTTTTGCCTCTGCTAAGCGATTTATCCTATCAGAATAAATCTGGATTTTGGATGAGTGGTCTATCGTTTCAATCCAAAGACCTGCTGCACCGTAAAGTAACCGTTGTCCATCTGGAAACCAGTCTGGTTGGCCGCCAAAGGCAAAGTAGCTCTTGATTCCTGAGCCATCCGTAGGGGATATCCAAACGCCTACTGTGTCACCTATCGTATTGCTGTAAGCCACCAACTTTCCGTCCGGGCTCAAGCTTGGGAAGAAATTGCGTCCAGTAAACGTTAGTTGAGTCAGAGTAGTCGTGTCAAATGTGGTCCCTGTGAACCACATCTTGTAAATCTGTGCTCCAGCTTCAAAAGCAATCCACTCACCATCTGATGACCAATCCGGTTCACCCAGTCCCTGGGGCAGCACTCTCCGCATGTTCGTCCCATTTGTATTAATGAGCCAGAATCCGCTTGAATCTATATCGAACTCATACATTACATCTGTCAGACAACCTTTATCATCATAGCTCAGAATTATTTGTTTAAGTGGGGTGTAATTAAATCCTATAAATTGACCACTTGGGTGCCATACAGGACTACTGTACGGGGAAAGTGCAACGATTTTGAGAGAAGGACAAAGTGGTTTAACGGGGTTGGATTTGTTGCATGACACTCCCAGACAAATAAGAAGTGTCACAGCTATAAATTCAAGAGTTGTTCTAAACGATCTCATGGTTGCCAATCACCGTAGAATTAAGAGGCGTTTGCTGTTCAGGGGCAAATCCCCTACTTTTTTGCTTGAGACAGGCCCATGACGTTTTCAAAGGGCTTTCGTCAAAATAAATCAGAATGAATGAGCATCTGCATCATAAATGCATACGCAGATTTATTTCCTCCTTCTTCAATCTTGGTTGGTCTTATTGCCTCCATTATCAAAATAAATCCATTCCTTTAAAAATCAAGGGCTTTTTGAAAAAATCTTAAATTCCTGTTAATTTTCCTTGACAAACCTTCGATTATTTTTATTATAGACAGAGATTAAGGACTTTTATGAGAGGGGTAATGAAGAACTTGACAAGAAGCGGGATAGGCTGGTTTGTGATTTTTGCTTTTGTCGTGGGAATCGGTGCCCTGGTCCAGTCTGCGAATCTTCCCTGCCAGCCCTGGGGCAAGGTTTATTATAAGGGAAAACTGGTGCCGGATGGCTGTAAAGTTTCGGCTTACATCCAGGGCGTCAAGTATGCCGAGACCGAAGTAAAAGGAGGAGCTTATTCACTATCGATACCGGCAGATGACCCGACTACCTCCGTAAAAGAAGGGTGGGAAGACCAGGAATTCGCATCCTTGAAGGTCGAGGGTTATTCCGGAGCCACGACTTTCCAGATTTTGTCAAACAAGTTGATGCCTCAAGTCGATATAAATTTGACTACTATGGGAGTGCTTAACCTCACTACCTGGGGAAAGATCAAGGCGCTCTTTAAATGAACCTGGCTCGAAACTCCGGTTCCGGTTCTGCGTAAAAAAATTTAGGAGGAGAAGATGAAATTGACCACGCGTGAAGATAAAGGAATAGTGATTCTGGAGCCCAAAGGAAAAATCATGGGAGGCCCGGATGCAACCCTCTTGCACGACAAGCTCCATGAGCTGATAACTCAGGGAAAAAAGAAGGTTGTGATCGACCTGGCTAAAGTGGATTGGATGAACAGCACCGGCCTGGGAATATTGATCTCCGGACTGACCACCATGCGGAATAACGGCGGAGAGCTGAAACTGGCTAACGTAACCGAAAAAATCCAGAGCCTTTTGACTATCACCAAGCTCATAACCGTGTTTGAGACCTTTGATTCAGTTGATCAGGCAGTGGCAAGCTTCAAATAAACTCGCTTTTATCCTGGAAATACTTTTGTGAAGATCCAAAGGTAGGTCGATCAACCTACCTTTTTTATTTAAGAAAATGAAAAAGGTAATCCGCAAAAACAACCAGATAATAATCCCCAGCTCCCAGATCTATCTGGCTAGGGTGGATAGTTTCGTCGAGGGCAAGTTAAAAAAGCTGAAACTGGACAAAAACCAGCTGGCCGATCTGGCGATCTCGGTGACCGAGGCGGTCAATAATGCGATAGTGCACGGAAATAAAAAAGACCCGGAGAAAAAAGTCACGCTCCGGCTGATCTGCGAAAAATCCTGTATCTGCATAGAGGTCGAGGACGAGGGAAAGGGATTCGATCTCAACTCCCTCCCCTGTCCCATAACCGAGGAAAACCTGCTCAAAGAAGTCGGAAGGGGGATTTTCATCGTCCGGTCTCTGATGGATAAAGTCGATTTCATCTTCAAGCCTGATGGCGGTACCATAGTTCGTCTTACCAAATATCTGAAGAACAAGGAATAAGATGAATCTTCTGACTCTGGTAGCTTCGGTCTACCTGGTCTGCGGCATAGTCCTCTTTTTTCTGGGGGTTACCATCCTTTCGGAGGATTACCGGGGAAGGCTGAACCGGATAACCAGCCTGATGCTTTTCTTTGCCGGATCAGGTCCTGTTTTTGCCGCCTTTGGAACCATTCTTAAAGCCGGAGGCCTGGCTTCTACGACTTCGGTTTTCTATACCAATATCTTTTTTCTGTGGGAGCTTTTTTTCCCCCAGCTTCTGCTTTTCTCTCTGGTTTTCCCGGTTGAAAATCCATTTTTGAAAAAACGTCCCCGGGTTAAGATCCTGATTTTCACGCCTCACCTCTTTCGAATCCTTCTGGTTCTGTTTCTGTACCAGCCGCGCAATCTGATTAATTTCTCTTCTCTGGAAAATTTGTCCGGACCCTTGAGCGTGCTCCTTAATCCGGTAATCTATGTCCTTAAGTTCTTATCTCTGACCATCGAGATAATCTACAGATTTCATCTGCAGTTTTTCTCGGTCATAAACCTGACTTACCTTTTTCTGGCTGTCTTTTTTCTTTACCGGGGAACCCGAAACCTTGCCCAGAGCCGTCTGAAAAAACAGGCCCAGTTAGTTGCCTGGGGGATCAGGTCTTCCACCGGGCTTTATGCGTTTGCTTTTATCCTGCCGGTCCTGACCAATCTGAGGATTCCCGACACGCTCAGGTATGCGCTGACCATCTCAGCCCTCCTGATCGGGGCTGGCTCAATTGCCTGGGCAATAATCCGCTACCGATTTCTGGATATCAGGACCTTAGTCAGACAGAGTTTAGTCTATTCTCTGACCTCTGCTCTTCTCTTAGGAATCTATTTTCTTTTGATTACTCAGCTGAGTAATCTAATGCAGACCCTTTTAGGCCGCAGGGTCCCGATTTTGGAGATAGGGTACCTGATACTGGCGATACTTTTATTCCAGCCGATAATGGGCTGGATAGATGAGTTAGTGAAAAGATTGCTCCTTAGGGACCGGGCTGACTTCAGAATGATGATGGAGATGTTCAGCCGCAAGATTATCTCGATTTTGAATCTGGATGAACTTAACCGCACGATTTTTGACTCCCTGAAAAAAGAGATGTTGGTGGAGGAGGTTTACCTGTGCCTGTGCGATACCAAGAATAAGAGATTTTCACTTTTATCCGAGGAAAAAAACCTTTTCTTCCCGGAAGATGACCGTTTGATCGAACATCTCAAATCACGGGAACGGCCCTTTTTCCTGGATGAAGTTGAGCCTGAAATAAAGACTCCTCTTTTGCAAACCCTTTCCGATTCAGAAGTTTTTCTGATGGTGCCGATCTACAGCTCCGAGGAGTTCATCGGCTTTTTCGGCTTAACCAAAAAAATCATCGGTTTAAAATACACTTATGAAGATCTGACCCTTTTAAAAGTTCTGGCTAACCAGTTCGTGATAGCTTATAGAAACGCCCGTCTGTATCAGGAATCTCTGGAAAAACAGAGAATTGAGGAGGAGCTTTTGGTTGCCAAAAAGATCCAGCTCGGTCTTTTGCCCAAGGCTTTTCCAAAAGGAAAGGCTTTTGAGCTTTCTGCTTTTACCCAGCCTGCATACCAGGTCGGTGGCGATTATTATGATTTCCTGGAGAGGTCGGATGGTTCCTTAGGTGTTGCCATAGCTGATGCCTCGGGCAAAGGTGTGCCTGCTGCCCTGATGGTTTCCCTTCTGCATGCATCTTTAAGAGCAATGATGAAAAATAAATTCGAGCCTTCTGAAACTATGTCCAACATCAATCAGCTCATCTCCTCCTCAGTCTCTGAGGGAAGGTTTGCCACTATGTTCTACGGAGAGTTCAATCCTCTGACCAGAAAGCTTTCCTACTGTAATGCCGGGCATAACTACCCCATCGTCATCCGCAGAGACCAGAAAGTGGAGTTCCTGAAGGCCGGGGGACTGATCTTGGGAGCATTTCCAGAGGCGAGCTATCAGATGGAGCAGATTGAATTCGAGCCTGAGGACCTGGTCTTTCTTTATTCGGATGGGCTGACTGAGAATTTCAACGAAAAACAGGAGATGTTCGGCGAAGACCGACTTTTGGAGCTTCTTTTGGAAAACCGGAGACTTTCCACCGAGGAACTAAAGGAGCTAATAGTCAAGCAGGTCGAAAATTTTGCACACGGGATTTCTCTGTATGATGATTTCACGATAGTGATATTAAAGGTTCTAAATGGGTTATGAAAAAATCATCAAAAGATACCTTAACCATCAACAAACCAAAATCCCGCAGAAGCTGGTCAATTTCTCCTGTCACCCGTGTCAAGGAAAGCGGAAAGGTTTATAGGAGGAAAGGGAAGTTTCCTTCAAAGTCAAAAGAACAGGAAGATGACCTTTACTTCAAGTATCTGAGAAAAGAAGAGGATTACCGGTATTGCCCTCGTTGTAGTGCGGAGTTAATCAAAAAAAGAGTTGACCATAACCTGAGAAAAGTCTGCGCGGTATGCGGCTTTGTGTTATACCGTAATCCCGCACCTGCGGCTGGGGTCATCATCGAAAAAGAAGGGCAAATCGTTCTGGTCAGAAGAAAATATAATCCCTATGAAGGGTACTGGTGCCTGCCAGCAGGATTTATCGAATATGGGGAATCTCCGGAACATTGCGCAGTAAGAGAGGTAAAAGAAGAGACAAATTTAGAGATAAAGCTGACCACCCTTTTCAGAGTTTATTCGGGTTCGGATGACCCGCGTGTCCGTGCAGTCCTTGTAGTTTATCTGGGAGAAATCTTAAGCGGAGAGCCTTCACCCGGAGATGACGCCTCCGAAGTAAAGTTTTTTCCGATCGACAAGATACCTCAAAATATCGCCTTCCAGTCCCACCGCCAGGCATTGAAAGATTATTTCACCACATCATGACTGCGTAGGGGCGGAGTTTAGCTCCGCCCCAAGCTTTGGGATGTAGTTGCTCGATTTATCGAGCTGTAGCGTCCTCACTCCAGTCCTACGGATCCGTTCTAGGATGAGGACGGCAATACTTCCCCTTTTCGATGGGAGGGGATAATGGGGAGGGTGAATTGATGTCAACGACCCTTCTCCCACAAGCCGATAAAACATTACGGCTCGTAGAGGGGAGTAGGGATATTTTACCATTTCAAGAAAGAGGCAACACTACAGCCTTTTTCTCTCTTTTCTACACTTTTTTTCCATCCATTCTACCCTTATAAAAAAAACCAATTTGCCGATAAGAAGAAATGAATCTTTATTCCTTGAACTTTTCTTTGGTGGAGGAGCGGAATGGATAATTCAGGGGTCAACAAAAAGGACAAAACTGCCTTAGAGGAGATGGAAAACCTCTTTCAGAAAGTCCAGACTGCACACCCCCGTTTACAAAATAACACTTCTGGAAAATTTAAAAATGACGATTTGGAAGCCCTCCTGGAGGTCAGCCAGGCTATCAATTCCTCCCTGGTTCTGGATGATATCCTGCAGACCGTGATGAAAAAAGCAGTTTCTCTTTTGAGAGCGGAAAGAGGATTCCTGATGCTATTGGATGACAAAGGAGAGCTGCAGTTCAAGACCGCCCATAATATCACCAAGGAATCTTTGAACAAAGAAGATTTCAGGATCAGCATGTCGATTGCCAACAAGGTGGCAACCACCGGTGAATCGATCTACACCAGCGATGCTTTGAAAGACGAGAGGTTTTCCAAACAGAAAAGCATCCTGGAGCTCAAGCTGAAATCGATAATGTGCGTTCCCCTGAAAAGCAAGGAGAAGATCGTCGGAATACTGTATCTGGACAACTCCTCCAAGAACAACGTGTTCCTGCAGAGCGACCTCTATGTATTCGAGCTTTTTGCCGGGCAGGCGGCCATTGCTATCGAGAATGCCAAATTATATGAGAACCTTTTAGCCCTGAAAATATATAACGAGAATGTGGTGAGCCGCACCCCGATTGGTCTTTTGGTGGTTGACAATAACCTCTGGATAACCATAGCCAACCAGGCTTCAAGGGAGATCTTCAAAAAAGCCGGGTGGAGAGAGGACCTTTCGGACCTTTCCTTCAACCAGGTCTCTTTTCTGGATTTGATGCCGGAAGAAGAGAAGAACAAATGGAAAAAAATCTGTTACCAGGTGCTTTATACTGGTCAGCCCTATGAGGAGGCAAAATCCTTCCATAAGTTCAAAGATGAAGAATTAGTCTTATCGGTTAAGGTTAGCCCCCTGGAGAACGTGGAAAACAGAATAATGGGCTTGATCCTGGTAGTGGAGGATATCACCGACAAGGTACTTATGGAGAAAAGGCTGATCCAATCCGAGAAGCTGGTTGCAGCCGGGGAGATGTCTGCTTCCATCGGGCACGAGTTGAATAACTATCTTACCATTATTTTGAATAATGCCGAACTTTTGCCTTTACATTTGAAAAAAGGAGAGCTCGAAAAAGTTTCCTCCAATGCCAGGGCTATCTTGGAAAGCGTCAATACCATGAAGCGTTTCACCGACGGGCTTATGGATTTTTCCAAGCTGGAGACCAAAGTCGAAAAATATGACCTTAAAAACCTGGTCGAGGACCTGCTCTTCTCCTTAAGACCTCAGGCAAATTATTCCCAGATAAAGTTCAACACCGATTTTGATCCGGAGTTACCCCCACTGGAATTGGATGTCGGTCAGATTCAGCAGGTTTTCCTGAACCTGCTGAATAACGCAGCCGAATCCATAAAGGATAAAACCGAGGGAAAAGGGGAGATCTCTATTTCCTGCCAGTACCAGCCTGAGGAGAAAAAAATCCAGGTGAAGATTCAGGATAACGGCACCGGGATTTCTCCGGAGAACTTAGACAAGATCTTTGAGCCGCATTTTACCACCAAAAAGGAAGGCCACGGCCTGGGACTGGTGACCTGCCAGAAAATCATAAGAAACCATAAAGGGGAAATAAAAGTGGAAAGTGAGTTGGGTAAAGGGACCTCCTTCCTGCTAAGTTTCCCTTTAAGTAATTCCTGAATTGTTGCTGAAGTTGAGACCTTTTTTTAAAAATTTGAAATTCTCCCTCTCCTCTCTTTAATATTATTCTGAATTTATGTCAACTGAAAAAAAATTTATAACTCCGCGTTATCGAGTCAAAAAAGAAATAGGTCAGGGTGGCCTGGGAAAAGTCTTTGAGGTTTCAGACCTGTGGGAGGGGAAAACTGTTGCCCTTAAGCTCCATTCCCCCCAAAAAGAACAGGAAGAAAACAGCCTGGAAAGGTTCAAGCAGGAGTTCAGACTGACCTCTGAATTATCTCATCCCGGCATAGTGGAAGTTTATGATTTCGGGTATACTCCGGATCAAAGAGCCTTCTACACCATGGAAATGGTTCGGGGAGAAGAGTTGACCTTTGAAACTGCCCAACGAAATTTGAACCGGTTTTATCAGATCGTCTGGCAGATCTGCGACATCCTGGACTACCTTCACTCCCAGGGTCTGGTGCACTCTGATCTTAAACCCTCCAACTTCAAGTTGACTAAAAATATCTTTTCGGTAAAACTTCTGGACTTCGGATTAGCACGTAAGACATTTTCTCAGGTTTCTTCCGGCACTGCTGGGACCCTCGAATATATGGCTCCAGAGGTTTTTCTGGGAAGGAAAATCGATCCCAGGACAGACCTTTATTCCCTGGGAATAATCTTGTTTGAGCTTTTGACCTCAAGAGTTCCTTTTTTCTCTGAGGACCCTTTAATCTTGAGGTCTGACCATTTGGAGAAACCTGCCCCTCCTCCGTCCTCCTTTAGACCTGAGTTGTCGAAGGGTCTGGACTTACTAGTTCTAAAACTGCTTGAAAAAAAACCCGACGACCGTTTCCAGAATATCCCAGAGCTAAAAGAGGAGCTCTCAAAAATCGCCCCTTCTACGGCCTGGAGAGTCGAAAATGCCTCTTATCTGAACAGAATTTACGGTGGCAGGATTCTCGACCGGGAAGAAGAATATGAGATTTTAAAAAAAGATTTGGATGAATCGCTGCTGCACGGAGGAAAATTTTCTCTGCTCGAAGGGGAAATGGGTATAGGTAAATCCACTCTTTTGAAATACCTGGAAAGGGAAGCCCAGGTTCAAGGAACTCTATTCGTGCAGATAGATTGTCCCAGCGAAGAAACCCACCCATTGCAGGCTGTGAGAGAGCTTTTCAACCGAATCTGTCCCTTTTTCCAGAAGCTTTATCCCTCATTTGGAGAAAGATATGAAGACACTCTTGACTCCTTCTTAAACCAGGGCAATGAAAAAGAAAATCAGGCAAAATCAGAGCTGGAAAAACTCGCTTATTTCATACTAGAGGCATCAAATCATTATCCCTTTGTTTTAGCTTTTGAGGACCTTCATCAGATGGGAGAAGGAAGTCTGGTCCTATTGGAGGAACTGGTAAAGATCCTGGACAAGTCTAAGCTTTTCCTGTGTGCTACCGTAGAGGAGAACAAGTTGTCTCCTCAGAGTAAGCTTAGGGAGTTGATCAATAAACTGACTGGTTCAAACCAGTTTCATCTTTTGAGATTACCCCCCTTCAGCTTGCAGGATCTCGGTAAGCTCTTGTCACAGAAGTTAGGGTTGAAGAAAGCCCCTGATGCCTTGCTCGATTTCGTTTACCGAAACTCCTCTGGAATCCCTCTTTTCGCTCTGGAGATTTTGAAATACCTGTTTGAGAGAAAAGCTTTATACGTTGAAAAAGGGATCTTTGGGTTTGAGGAAAAGCTACTGAAAGACTCGAATGTTCCCGATACGATCGAAAAGACCATTCTGGGGAATCTAAAAAAATATCCTGCAGAAGCTTTGAATTTTCTAAACCTGGCTTCCCTGATCGGACCAGAGTTTGATCTCGACTCTATCAAATTTCTGACAGAATACGAAGAGGATAAAATATTCGAGTCTCTTTTCATACTCTTGAAAGATCGGCTCTTGATCCAAGCTCAGAAGAAAACTCCTAATTTAGTATATACCTTCTCCACTCCCACTCTTCAGTCTTTAATCTACAAGAACTTTAGCGGAGAAAAACAAGTTCTTAATCGTAAGCTGGCATATTTTTTAGAAGGACGAAGGACTAAAGGAGAAAAAATCGAGATCGAGGAGATCGCTTCTCATTTCATCAAAAGCGACGATTATTCTAAAGCCTTTGACTACGCAATTGGTTGCGCCATCAATAATCAGAAAGACCTGGATTTCCCTAAGGCTTTGAAATATCTCCAGCAGGCCCTGTCAGTTGCTGAAAGATTTCCTGACCAGATGGAGAAATCAAAAAGGACTGCTCAGGCTCTCAAACAAAGGGGAGATCTTTTTTTAAAAAATATAGGTGATCTGAACCTGGCTTTGAAAGACTACGATGATATTTTGAAAATGGCAGAGCCTACGGATGACCTGAAACTTATTGCGGAAACTCACAAGGACTTGGGCGAACTTTTTCGCTTGAAGCATGACCACCAGAATGGACTGAACTTTTTGCTTAAAGCAAAGGAGACTTTTCAGGAACTTAAAGATTATAAAGAGGTGGCTCATACGCTTAACAATCTGGGGAATATTTACTGGATAGATTGTCAATATCAAAAGGCTCTGGAAGCATTTGGAGAGGCATTGGAGATTCATAGGTCCCTGGATAACAAACATGATATAGCTTCCACTTTGAACAACATGGGAATTATCTTTGTGTCTCAACATCAATATAAAAGAGCACTGGAGTACCATGAGGAATCTTTACTGATAAAAAAAGAGCTGGGAGACAAAGAGGAGATAGCCAGGAGTCTGAACAATATCGGTTTCGTCTATTATCTCATGGGCAGCCTGCAGGAGGCAGTAAAGTCTTACCAGAAATCTCTGGAGCTGAATCAGGAGATAGAGAACCAAAAGGAACTATCCATAAACCTGGTGAACTTAAGCGAGACTTACTTTAAATTGGGTGATTATCGAAAAGCAGTTGATTATTCGAGACAGGGGTTGAAGATAGCCAGGGATATAGGCTTCTTGCAGCCGGTGGGTTATCTATTAAAAAACCTGGCTAATATAGACCTGGAGACTGGGCTCTATCAAAGCTCGTTGATTCAATTGACAGAAGCTTTAAATATCTCTGACGAAATAAAAGATAAGGAATTAAAAGTATTGGTCCTGCTTTCTCTGGGAAGGCTGTATTTCCTGTTGAACCGGGCAGAAGATGCAAATCGTTTCCTGGAACAGGCTCAGGAGATCTCCCGGCAGATAAATGACAAGAGAACCCAGATAGCAGTAGGTCGTTTGCAGGGAATACTCTTAAGAAAAAACAAAAGAATCTCCGAAGCTATGAAGCTGCTTGAAAATTCGATCTCGCTGGCTGAGGAGCTTGATTCTTTAGAGGATAAGCTCAGCTTGAGCTTAGATTTTGCCTGGGCTTATCTGGATTCTGGGCAGAACGGAATGCGCGAGAGCTTTCTGGAAAACGCAAAGACGATCATCCAGCAGAATAATATGCCTTTGATTGAGTCCGAATATTATTATATGCTCTTCAGAAAGGAATTCAAGCGGGGAGATCTGAATCAGGCTTTAACATACTCGGAAACTGCTATGGAAAAAGCCTCAAGACTGAATCGACTGGAGATCATCTGGAGGATTCATTATCTCCGGGGAAAGCTTTATTTTTCGAATAACGACCTGGAGAGCGCCTATAAGGAATATGAAAAGGCTGGTAAAATGATTAAAAGTTTAAGTCAGAATATAGATGACCCGGATTTAAAGCAAAGCTACCTTAGCGAAAAAGAAAAGCTTGACCTCCTCTCAGACATAAAAAAACTTGCCGAAGCAATGGTGAGCAAGTAAATCAGAAAAAATGGCTGTAGCAGGTTTCTTCCTTCATCACCCAGGGAAATTATCCTCTGAATCTGATTCTGAAGTTCCCTCACATTCCCGGGCCAGGTATAATGAGTGAACGATCGAGGATTTCACTCCCCAATTTTCCGTTACCATTGTCAGAGTAAGACTAGTAAAGTGATTCACTAAAGGACGGTGATACCTATACCAATTTTATAATTAATGATGTCGGCCCTACTCACAGGTGGGGCTAAGGGCAATTTCAGAGATGGCCTCATTAAAATATTGTTATATTCAATGCCAGCCAGAATAAAAAGTTCTCCCAGTTTCAGTTGCAATCCAGTGCCTACCAGAAAACCCGGATAAGTTTCAGACACATTTCTAATCTCCCACTGAAAATGCCATTGGCTATCAAACTGAGGAAAAGGATATTCCACGCTTAGATGATAAACGCCGCCACCCATCTCCACAAAAGGTGTGATGGCACCTTTTCCTACATTCGTCTTCGCGTAGAAAACCGCAGCTGTCCAATCCCAGTCAGCGAAATGGCTCCTTTGCATGCCACCGGGATCAGTTAAAAATACCCATTCATTTCCCCTTAAAGGCAAACTCTCTATTTGCAATCCTAAACGAAAAGTGAAATAAGAAGTTTTTTTGAAGCTGCCACAAACTGTTTACACCTTGATTACCCCAGTAACTCCGAATATTGCTATAATTAGACCTACTATCCCGAGAAGACCTAGATATCCAAGGTCTTTTTTCATATAACGGAAATTAGTGAAGAAGGCGAAAAAGCAGAAGTTAAACAGGTAGTAGGGGTCGTGGCGGACAAACGCCATAAAACCATAGAGTCCTAGGAGGCCAAAGATGCCATGTAAAATCTTGTCTTTCCTGCGTTCCTTGTCTTCATTCATGACGGTATCTCCTCTCCTTATTAAGAAAGTTGTTGATCATAAGGCCAAAAAAATTATCTACTTTTAAAGATAGTAGTATCTCTGGAAGGAAGGATACATCCGATATGATTCTTTTTTTCATCTTTTGGCTTGTCAAACTCAAACCAGTTACCTAAGTCTTGAGATCTGGCCCAGCTGCATAGTACACCTGTTCGCTCCAGGACATAGATAGACTTGATAAAACAAAAGTTGCAGTATGCTTGGTATGGGCAATCTGGGCAGAGCTGAGGTGTTGGTTCCCTAAGCTTGGAAAGATAGCTCACTATCGGTTTTTGAAAAATTTCATCAATTGAGCTGTTTAACATATTCCCAAGTGCTAAGTAGGTTTCCGGCAGTAACGGACAGGGCCTAACTACTCCAGTTGGTCCCAATACACAACTCTTATACCCCGCTCCACAATTTCACCTCTTTAAAAAGTGTTCAATTTGGTCTTCTTTGAGCTGAAACAAAAAGTTCCCATATCTTTCGTGTAGGTATTTTGGAAGCTCCTCAAGTTTCTTGAGGTGCACTGGGCTCCAACTTAGACGTAAGTCCTTAGCTCGCCCTACATCAGTTATTGGAGAATAAGAGAACATATAAGCACCACATTGCTTTGCAATCTGTAGAGTATTCTCAATATCATTTACATTAGAGGGTACGACATTCATAGCCACCTTCACCAATATATTATCCCTTGCCAAAAATTCAATACCTTTTTTTGCCTTTTCGAAACAGCCTGGAACTCCTCTTAGGCCATCGTGAACAACGGCTGTCGAACCGTCTAAATCGATCTGAACCATCAATTTATTTTTGTACTTCGCGATCCCCTTAGCCACTGTCTTGTCAACTAAGGTTCCATTTGTCAAGATGGAGACTAGAATAAAACGTGTTCCGCAGAAATCGACAATCTCTAAGAAGTCCGGGTGAAGCAAAGGTTCTCCACCTGTAAGCTCAACGATCCTTATGCCATTTTCAAGGAGTGTATTCAGACACTTTAAAAGCTGAGTAGTAGAGAGTCGTTGATATTTTCGAACGTCGCTCTCGTTATAACAATAAATACATTTTAAATTGCATTGAGAGGTCAGCTCTATTGAGAAATGTACAGGTATGAAATATTGTCTTCTGCCGGTGACTCTCATTTTTCTATAAGAAGGCTCATCCTCCGTTCCAATGATGCCTCGTTTAATTGATTCTTCTAGAAAACCTGTGATCGCTTTTAGGCTCATTTCCTTTCTTTGTAGTCTCTGCAGCAAATTTTGTTTAGTTAAACCTTCGTTACATTCCAATAGTATATCTGTTCCTAATGAGTTGACGTAGTGTAGATTGGTTTTGAGAAAATCAAGTGTTCTATATCGGGCTTCCGAACTTTCCTGGAAAACTAAAGTCTCATCAGGAGTTAGATGAATTTCTGTTCCTTCGCACAAAGTGAGATATTTCTGTTCGCATCCGACCATTTTTTCTCCTTTCCCTTTCTATAGCAAAGCCTCCAACATAGGAGGCTTTGGTTGACTCGATTATGACATCTCTGTCAGCTTAAAACGGAGTAGGAAGGGCGCCAACAAGAGCATAAGCCAAAGTTGCTCTGTAAGTTGTATAGCTTTTCACAGTCGGCTGATTATCTCCGCAAGCGTTGCAGAATTCACAAATAAAACAGGATGCACAAAGACCACAAGCCATAAGCTCAGTCGATGGTGGCTCTATGTATCTTGGTTCATCTGTCATCTCTAACTCACCTCCTTTTAGATTTTATTTTTTCGCTCCGCCCAGGCCCCCTCTACCCAGGGCGTTAGAGCCTTTCGGCCCGCAGGGCGGAGCTTTTGTTGCGCCAGAAAAGAACTGAGGGGGTAAAAACCAACCGGCTGATACTATAACAAAAAGTATGCCGATCCGATTTTCTATGTTCGAAACTGTTTAACTTGTTGAAAAATAAAGAAGTCAATCTTTGGTGGATTTGCTTGATGAGGCTTTGTAGAAATGAAAAATCTCAAAAAATGGAGAGCCATTCTCCAAATCTGGAGAGTCGATATTGGATTTCCTTATTTTGATGTGGAGAAAAGTAGTCCGTAGAGTTCCTAATATAATGATAATGTAACTTTGGGCAGGAGAAGCTCCGCAGTCTCGTCAAAATAAGTGAACTTGAGGAGTATAATGAGTCTGATGTAAAAAAGGAAAAGACCACCCAGGAGCCGGGTGGTCTTTTGATTAGGAGGTGCTAATTGTCGTAACAAAAAGCAACTAATCTAAGTTACTATTGTCCGCCAGCAGATGATAAAGGAGCAATCTTCTCCTCTAACTCCTCCACCTCCAGGATTAATTCTTTCAGCTCCATAGAATCACCTCCTCCTTATGTTCAAAATCTGAGCAATCGAAGATAAAAAAATTTCCTGCCTTTTTAGGATCGACTAAGTTGCTAAATCGACCTCACCTTTAGAAATCCGTTTTCAAAAAGCGAGCGGATGGGGATAGTTATAATGCAAAACTACCCAGCTAATTACATCCCTCTCCTCAACCATTAATCTAACCCTGTGATAAGTCTTGTCAAGCAAAATCTGATAATTTTTAAAAATTTCCTGAAGAAATAATGGACGTGCCTCAATATATTGTAAGATATCTCTGTTAATATACAAGATATTGAGATAAAAAATTTAGCAATCAGAATACATTTTCTGGAATTTGGAAACAATTTGTGTCTCTTTATCAGGAATCCTAAGGTCAGAAAAATCTTTCTCTGCCCGAAAACCTGGTTTGAATCAGAATTGAGAAAAGATTGTGTTATTCCTTTTTTTCAAAAAATACGTTTTAATAACTTGCTAATCTGAATAGTCGAATATATAATTGATTAAAATATTGTAACCATGCACAAACTTGAGTTAAAAGCAGTAAGCAAGCATTTCGACAAGAATCAAGTCTTGAGAGACATCAGCTTCGAGGTGGAAGAAGGCGAGTTCTTTGTGCTGGTGGGGCCCTCCGGTTGCGGCAAAAGCACTATCCTCAGGCTGATCGTGGGCTTAGAGGAGGTTTCCACAGGTGAAATCTATCTGGATGGTCTTTTGATCAATAACCTGCCTGCCAAACAAAGGGACATGGCTATGGTTTTCCAGAACTATGCCCTGTATCCTCATTTCACGGTATTTGAGAATCTTGCCTTTCCCCTGAAACTAAGAGGATATTCAAAAGAAGAAATCAGTCTGAGAGTTAATGAGACTGCTGAAATCCTGGGATTGGAAAAACTGCTTCAGAGAAAACCCAAGGTGCTATCCGGAGGAGAAAGACAGAGAGTTGCTTTGGGTAGGGCAATAGTCAGAAAACCAAAACTTTTTCTTTTTGATGAGCCCTTATCCAATTTAGATGCACTCCTCAGGGTCCAGATGAGGGGAGAGCTCTTGAAACTGCATAAAAGATTAAAAAGTTCAGTGGTATATGTGACCCATGACCAGTTAGAAGCCATGACCTTAGGCAACAGGTGTCTGGTCTTGAAGGAAGGGACTATCCAGCAGACTGGAACGCCTTTTGAACTGTATAGATCACCTTCTAATATCTTTGTAGCGTCTTTCATAGGAACACCCTCGATAAATTTATTAAAAGGAGTTCTGACTCCAGCTCTGGAATTTAAATTGAGTGATAAGTATGGGTTCTCGCTACCCGAGAAATTTGAACAGAGATTAAAAAGGTTCTCCGGCAGTGAAATCTGCCTGGGAATAAGACCTGAGGATGTCCGAATTTCTTCAGAAAAACGGAATCCAAAATTCGAGCTGGAGCAGATCGAGCCGGTTGGCGCAGAAGCTTTCCTTTATTTCAAGGTTGGAGACCAGAAATTGGTGACCAGGGAAAGAGGTTATGAAAATCTCAAGCCAGGCTTTTGCCTGGAACTGTCTTTTAACCTGGATAAAGCAGTTTTTTTCGATTTGAAAACTGGAGAAAATATCTTTAAGGATTTGAAATCTAAATAGATGGAAAATTTATCTGAGAAAAACAAGGGCTCCGGCTCGATTTTCCGGAACCTGAATTTCTTTTCGATCTGGATAGGTCAAACCGTCTCAGTCATCGGCGATTTTCTTTATATGATTGCCCTGATGTGGTGGGTTCTGGAAAAAACCGGCTCAACTGCGGCTATGGCTACTGTGGCTATTTGTTCTTCTCTGCCTGCCATAATCTTGGGACCTTTTGCAGGGACTTTTGTCGACCGGGTCGATAAAAGAAAGCTTATGATCCTGATGGACTTGGGACGGGGAATATTGATTACCATCCCCGGGGTCCTTTATTTTTTGAATCTGCTTCAGGTCTGGCACATATTCGTGATAGCAGCATTTCTTTCATCTATGTCGACCTTCTTTAATCCGGCCCTGGCTACGTTCATACCGGTGATAGTTAATAAAGAGCAGTTAGTCCGGGCTAATTCGATCTCCCAGATGAGCAGCAACATAAGCGGAATCATAGGGCCTGCATTGGGAGGAGCGCTGGTCGCCCTTTTTGGAGCCGGAATAGTGATGTTTTTGGATGCTTTGAGCTTTTTCATTTCGGTTATTGCCATATTCCTGGTTAGGGTTAAAGCTGAACAGGTTTTTCCTTCTGAGGAAAGAAAAAAATTCCTACAGGAGCTGGTGGATGGTCTGAATTTCATCCGCAAAGAGTCTGGGATACTTGGACTGGTGGTTTTATTTTCTATTCTTAATTTTTTCGTCGCCCCAGTAGGGGTCTTGATACCCTTAATGGTCAAAAAGATATTGATGATGGGAGCAGAGGGGTTCGGAGTGCTTGGCTCAAGCATTTCGATAGGAATGGTTCTCGGCAGCCTTTTCCTGGGGATGATTGGCGGGGTGAGGAGAAAAGGCACCTTTATTATGTCGGGAATAGTTGTGGCCGGATTATTTTTGGCCCTGTTTGGGATCTCTGAATCTTTCTGGGTTTCAATCTTTCTGCTGGGTGGGTGCGGGTTCGGGCTTTCCTTCGCCAACATCTTGGTGCCGGTGGTTTTTCAGACCAAAATCCCGCATGAAAAACAAGGCAGGGTTTTCGGCACGCTTGGAACTATCAGCGGTGGCTTAAGACCTGTCTCTTTAGCTCTGATAGGAGTTATGGGTGGACTATTGCACGTCCAGATGATTGTTTTTTTGAGCGGGGTTTTAGTTGCCCTGGGTGGATTGGCCGGTTTTTTTATACCGGGGATAAGGAAATTATAGCTCTTTGATCTTTCCTCGGTTGGTGAGAGCAAACGAGAGGTGTTCTAACTCCATCGCCATATTAACAGTGCGTAATACCACGTTATCCGGGACTTTGAGATTGGTGGGAGCAAAATTCAGAATGGTATGAACCCCGGCTGAGACCACCTCATCCGCGGTCCCTTGGGCAACAGACGCCGGCACAGCCAAGACCACTATCTCTATTTTATCCTCTTTCAGCTCTTTAGACAGGGTTCTTACATCCGAGACTATGATACCTTTGTGGTTTTTTCCAATCTTCCTCTGGTCGTTGTCGAATATTTTCTTGATGACGAAACCCTGCCTGGGGAATTCCTTGTAGGAGACCAAAGCTGAACCCACGTTTCCCACTCCAACCAGAGCTACATTCCAGGTCCGGTTCAATCCGAGAATGGAGGCGATCTTATCCTTAAGCTCGTTTACCGGGTATCCTAATCCCCTGGTTCCGAAGCTTCCGAAAAATGAGAGGTCTTTCCTCACCTGGGCTGGGGTGAGTTTATCCCTTCTGGCAAGCTCCCTGGAAGAAATCGTGACGTACCTTTCCCTCTGCAGATTTATCAAGGTGCGGTAATAAAGGGATAGCCTGTGGATCGTGGTTTCTGAGATTTTACGCATAACGTTGTGAATACTTTCACATATTGTATCGGCAGAACAAAGATTTGTCAAGCAAAAAATCTTAAGTAAAAGACATTTTTCGTATCTGGATCAGATAAATAGTCTCTTGACTATCAAAAGGAAAGGAGATGCTAAGATTTTTTGGACTACATCCCAAGCAAGAAAGAATTGACAAGGACAATTTTTTTCTTTATAGTTGTTAAAAATGGGAGCGAATCATGGAAAAAGAAAATCTAAAGATTAATCCTTCGATTTTTAAAGCTTACGATATAAGGGGTATCTATCCTCAGGAACTTAACGACAATATCGCTTATCTGATTGGCAGGGGATTTGTGCAATATCTAAAACCCCGAATGGTGTGTATCGGCAGGGATATGCGGCTCTCCTCGGATGCCCTGTTCCAAAACCTCTCTCGCGGGATTACCCGGTCAGGTGCAGATGTGATAGATCTGGGCTTGTGCACTTCCGATGCTCTGTACTTTGCAGTTGGTAAATTCGGATATGAGGCCGGAGCCATGATTACCGCCTCGCATAATCCGCCGGAATACAATGGAATGAAGATGTGCCAAAAGGAAGCTGTTCCTCTAAGTGGCAAAGAGGGGATCGAGCAGATCAGAGAGATTATAGCCAGAGGAGATTTTTCAGCTCCTGGTAAAGAGGGCATAGTAAAGAAACAGGATATCCAGTCCGATTATATCCGGCATCTTTTGTCATTCATCGAACCCCAGAAGATCAAACGCTTTAAAATAGTGGCTGATGCAGGTAATGGAATTGCCGGTAAGGTTTTGCCTGATTTCTTCTCCCATCTTCCCTGCAAGTTGATTCCTATGTTCTTTGAGCTGGACGGCTCTTTTCCCAATCACGTGCCCAATCCCATGATCCCGGAGAATATGGTTCCTTTGGGGTCGAGAATCTTACAGGAGAAGGCTGATTTCGGCGTAGCCTTTGATGGGGATGCAGACCGGATGTTCTTGATGGACGAGAAGGGTGTTACTTTGGGTGGTGATATCGTAGCTGCCCTTGTGGCTAAGAGCTTGCTGAAAAAAGAAAAGGGTGCCACCATATTATATAATGTCCCCTGTTCAAGGACCGTTCGTGAGGTCATCGAGCAGAATGGAGGAAAAGCTGTTCGCACGCCAGTGGGACATGCGCTCATCAAGCCCCTGATGAAAAAATATGATGCCGTTTTCGGAGGCGAGCATTCCGGTCATTTCTATTTCCGTAAAAACTATTTTGCCGATTCTGGAATGATCGCAATTTCGGTCTGTCTGGAGCTTCTCTCCGAAGAAAATAAGCCTCTTTCTCAGCTGGTAAGCTCCATCGACCATTATTTCAGGAGTGGTGAGATCAATTCAAGGGTGGCAGACGTCCCTAAGAAGCTTGAAGAGATCGAGTTACATTATCGGGATGGGAAAATAGACCACCTTGATGGCATAACCGTAGAATATCCTGACTGGTGGTTCAACGTTCGGCCCTCCAACACCGAGCCTTTGCTCCGCCTGAATCTGGAGGCAAACACTAGGGAGCTTTTAGATCAAAAGAAAACAGAGGTTTTAAGCCTTATTCGCTCCTGAATAGACCTCCAAAAAACCAGTTATTGAAGAACATCCCGCTCAGTGCACGATGCCTACGATTTTTTTGAATTCCCCTCCCTCGATGGGAGGGGTAAGGGGAGGGTGAATTTCCATTTTTTATTTCCCCCTCACCCTAACCCTCTCC
>DATKKH010000143.1:0-3155 GCA_035543035.1 Terriglobales bacterium
GAGTGATTTTCTTCTGAGCCTGATATTTTCCTTTCTTATCCTTGTAAGAGACCTCGCACTCCTCGTCCGCTTCTAAGAAGATTATCTGGGCGATTCCCTCTTTAGCATAAATCTTGGCTGGAAGAGGCGTGGTGTTGGATATTTCCAGCGTGGCATACCCTTCCCATTCCGGCTCGAACGGGGTAACGTTGACTATGATTCCACAGCGGGCATAAGTGGATTTCCCCAGGCAGATGGTCAAAATATTACGGGGAATTTTGAAATATTCCACAGTCCGGGCAAGAGCAAATGAATTCGGAGGAATTATGCAATGATCTCCTTTTACGTCGACGAGAGACCGAGGATCAAAGTTCTTAGGATCGACAATTGTAGTATTCACGTTAGTAAAAACCTTGAATTCATCTGCCACCCTTATATCGTAACCATAAGAGGATAAACCATAAGATATTTCCCCTTTTTTGATTCGACCTTCTGCAAATGGTTTTATCATCTGGTGGCTCAGAGCCATTTTCCTTATCCATTTGTCCGATTTAACAGGCATAAAAACACCCTCTATGTTCTGAATTTTATCAAGGAGAATAAATCTGAAAGGACTTGAGCTAAAACTCAGGAAGTGATAAGGTCTGCTAAGGTTTTTTTCTCTAAGAGATTTGTCAGATGGTCCTGGGCTTTCATCCAGATCTTTCTCAGGGAGCAGGTATCTTTCCTTTCGCAGGATTCCGCCTCGTTAAGGCATCTGGTCAGGTAGATAGGTCCCTGGACGCTCTCCATGATGTCTTTCACTGTGATCTTCTCTGCGGGTTTTGCCATCGAGAAACCGCCTCTGGCACCGCGATGCGATTTGACCAGTCCCGATCTGGTGTAACTCTGGAAGATCTTTGCCAGGAACTTCTCCGGTATATCCTCGTTTTCGGATATTTCGGATAGACGAACTACTCTTTTTTCGGGCTGTCTGGCTAAATACATGATGCCCAAAAATCCGTAATCGCCTGCTTTAGTCAATTCCATAATTATCCCCTTTCGAGGTCAAAAGGATTTTTATAATCTTTTACATCCTTAAAATAGCACCTCCTTTTCTCCTGTCAAGGAAAAACTGCAAAAATTTGTTATTTTTTTCACAAGCTGAAGAAGACTTAATTAGTCGTTTTTACTTACTGTCAATAGGTTAAGACATCGTTGGATACTGTATAACTTTAATATGCGTATTAACTTAACTTATGCCCACTCCCTCAAAAATTGTAAAAATAGGCGCACCCCGAACCCCATAGGTCCTTTGGGAATATAAGGTTTACCCTTTTCTTCCCAATCCATTCCGGCTATATCTAAGTGAGCCCAGGGAGATTTTCCCACGAATTTCTTCAAGAATGCGGCAGCAGTTATTGTTCCGGCAGGTCTGCCTCCTGAATTTTTCATATCTGCTAAATCGCTCTTTATTTGCTCATCATACTCTTTATAAAGAGGCAATTCCCAGACCCTTTCCCCAGTTTTCTCGCCAGCTTTCTTGACTTTATTCAGGAGCTGCTGGTCACTCCCCATAAGCCCTGCCACTACATTTCCTAAGGCAATCACACAAGCTCCAGTCAGGGTAGCAATGTCCAGGAGAGCCTTTGGCTCGTATTTTTGAGCATAACCTAAAGCATCTGCCAGGATCAGTCTCCCTTCTGCATCAGTTGACATAATCTCGATTGTTTTACCGGAGTAGGACTTGATTATATCACCCGGTTTATAAGCTGTGCCAGAGGGAAGATTTTCAGTCGCAGGAACCAAACCGACCAGGTGAACCGGAATCCCTTCTCTGGCTGCGGAAGCCATAGTGGCAATCACTGCTGCTCCGCCTGCCATATCACCTTTCATCTCCCACATACCTTCAGAAGGCTTGATCGAGATTCCCCCAGAATCGAAGGTTATCGCCTTGCCAACCAGCACCACTGTCCCTCTTCTTTTCTTCTCCGGCATATGTTCCATAATGATGAATTTGGCTGGCTGCTTGCTTCCCTGGGCAACTGCCATAAGCGCGCCCATCTTCAGTTTTTCTAAATCGGGTGGAGAAAGAATTTCACATCTAAACTTATATTCTTTGGAAAGGTTCAGAGCTATTTCAGCCATTTTGGTCGGGGTCATAAAATTGCTGGGATGGTTGACCATATCCCGTGCCAGATTAGTTCCCCAGGAGTCTATCTCACCTATTTTCATTCCTTTTTCGATGGCCGACTTCTTGGTTCTATCATCATCGTAAATGGTTATGCTCTCGACCTCGAAAAGGTCCTCTTTCCCTTCGGTCTTGTATTGGTCCAGATGGTAGGCTGATAGCAGAGTTCCTTCGGTTACAGCCTGGGCACAGGCCTGGAAATCTATTCCTCTTTGACCTTTTCCATGAAGATAGCTGACAAAGTTTTTTATCTTAAGTTCCTTAGCCTTTTTATAAGCCGTGCCAGCAGCCTGCCTTATCCGGTCAAGGGTAAAACCCTCTTTCTTTCCTAGACCGACAAGTATGATTCTTTTGAACTCGATACCCTTTGGATACAAAACAACAGTCTGGTTCGCCTTGCCTTTGAAATCGCCATTTTTGAGAATTTGTGAGATGGCCCCATCTAATTTTTTGTCTAAAATTTTAGCTTCTTTTGATAACCCCTGCCCCTCGAAAAGCGCCAGAGCCAAAGCCTCGGATTTCAGCTCCTCAACTTTGCCTAATTTAAGCTCGATTTTCATCCGGAACTCCTTTTTAATGAGTTGTTTTTATTTGTAAGAGTATAATAAATAGAAGATAGATAGGCAAGGAAATTCAACAGGTAGGGGCAGGCACCTGCCCTTACAATTTTGGGCGACCACAGTGGGTTGCCCCTACAATCTGCAATCAAAAAATCGAATTAAAAGCTAAATTTAACAGCTCTTGCGGTAAAATCCCCAGAACCAAAATCCCTATTCCGGTGAGCAGTATAACCAGCCCCAGAGAGAACGGAACTGAAACCGTTTTGACTTCTTCCTCTGCAGGCTGCATAAACATATAGACAATTACTCTCAGATAATAATAAACCGAGATCAAACTGTTAATCACTGCTATTATGACCAGCCCTAAATAGCCTGATTTTATCGCAGAACTGAAGATGTAGAATTTGGCTAAGAATCCTGCAAACGGAGGAAAACCAGCTAAAGAG
>DATKKH010000144.1:0-8338 GCA_035543035.1 Terriglobales bacterium
ATCTTTACCAGGAGGAAGGTTACATTTACGTCCAGATTCTGGATAACACCTCGACTCAGGGGAACAGTGTTAATATCGATTACCAGATAACAGAAGGAGTTCCGGCGAACATCCATTTCGTCAGAATCGAAGGTAATGTCAAGACCAAGGAGAAAGTCATCCGGCGGGAGCTCTCGGTTATACCTGGTCAGAGGTTTCACCGCTCAATCCTTTTGAGGAGCATCCGGGATGTGATGTATCTGAACTATTTCTCCAATGTCACACCGGACATCGATGTCCTGCCAAACGGCGACATCGATCTCATAATCAAGATAGAAGAAAAACAAACCGGCACCATCAACTTTGGAGCAGGGTATAGCGAGGTCGATAAGCTGGTCGGCTCTATTGGTCTGGGGATTCCAAATTTCAGGGGTAATGGACAGAACGTTCAGCTTAACTGGGAATTCGGAAAAACCACTAATTCGCTGGATCTCAGTTTTGTCGAGCCCTGGTTCAGAGATACACCGACTTCCCTGGAGTTTGACCTGTATAAGGTCAATCGCAGATGGTATGACGATTTCACGGAAGGCAGAACCGGGTTTGGACTAAGAGTCGGCAGGAGACTGAGATGGCCGGATAACTATTCACGGCTTTATGCCAGATACAGGCTGGAAAACGTCCGCTATTTTGATTTCTCCGATACATATCTGATAAATTATGCAGGCAGTCCTTACGGGTTACAGTATATAAAATGGCCACAAGTCACCTCAAGCGTGGATTTCACCTTCTTGCGGGATTCCAGGGACCTGCCTCAGTTTGCCACTTCCGGTTCAGTGCTAAGTTATGATGTTGAACTGGCTGGCGGGATTTTAGGTGGAAACTGGTCTTATCACAAGCATATTTTTGAATTCTCCAAATACGTAAAGACCTTCTGGAAATTCGTCCTGATGGCGAAGGTACGGGCTGGTTTGATCGACGGATATAACCGTAACTCTAACATTCCGTATAGCGAGAGGTTCGCACCCGGAGGCACTGATCCGGATGGAATGGTAAGGGGTTATCCAGACGGCTGGATAGGTCCGAGGGATGCTAATGGGAATCTGATCCGGGGAAGAAGCATGCTGGTATACAATCTGGAATATCAATTTCCCCTGGTCGAACAGCAGATTTACGGGCTGTTCTTTGCAGATGCCGGAAATGCCTGGATGACCGGCAGGCAGTTTTCCCCGGTTTCCTTCAGGCGACTTTATAAATCTGCCGGCTTTGGGTTCAGGATGGTCGTGCCCAGCCTGGGGATGATCGGCTTTGATTTTGGTTACGGGTTTGATTATCCGGGAAAAGACAAATGGCGACCCCACTTCCAGTTCGGCAGACCTTTCTAAGATACGGAGGTGAGAATGTTCAGAATAAATTCGAAAATCCTGGCGGTTTTCTTAGCCGGGACAGGTTTTCTGCTCCTTTTTAGTGCTAGGCTTCTGGCTCAAGAAGGCAAGATCGGATACATAGATTCGATGAAGCTTCGGACTACCTATAAGGAATTCGCTGACGTTCAGGTAAAATTCGATCAGGAGGTCGCTAAATGGCAGCTCCAGGCAGACAGCCTAAAAAAAGGGGTAGATAGCCTGCAGGCCGACTTCGATAAACAGAGCCTGCTTTTAAGCGAGGATAAGAAAAAAGAAAAAGAGCAAATCATCGAACAAAAAAAGAATGAATATACTACCTTTGTCAATCAGACCTTTGGGCCGGGCGGAACAATGGAAAAGCTGAATACCGATCTCACCAAACCGATCCTGGATAAGATCAATGCCGCTCTCGAAAAAATAGCCCTGGAGAATAATTACATAATGATCTTCGATGCAGTAAACGGGAACGTAGCCTGGGCTAAGAAGGGGCTGGATTTGACAGACATGGTTTTGGATGCCTTGAATAAAATGCAGTAAGCCTCAGTACAAGAAACGGGCTAATATGGAAAAAACCTTAAAAGAAATAGCTTCCCTGGTCTCAGGTGAGCTCATAGGGGATGGCTCAATCAGGATAAAAGGATTAGCCGGAATTGAGGAGGCTGAACCCGGAGACCTAACTTTTCTGTCTAATCCTGCTTACCGAGCTTATCTAGAGAAAACCAGAGCCTCTGCCGTGATAGTAGGGAAAGAAGTCGAGAAGGCTAAAATTCCGCTAATCAAACATAGCAATCCTTACTATGCGTTCAGCAAAACCTTAGAGATTTTCACGATAACAAAAGATTTTCCAGAGGGTATTCATAAAAGTGCAATTCTGGGCAAAGATGTCAGGATAGGGAAAGGCGTTCACATCGATCCATATGTGGTAATTGGTGACAGAGTTCAAATTGACGATCATGTAATAATATTGGCTGGAAGTTTCATAGGTGACGATTCTGTTTTAGGAGAAGGGAGTTTTCTCTATCCCGGGGTTATAATCCGGGAGCAAAGTCTGATAGGAAAAAGAGCTTTACTTCACCCGGGCGTGGTCATAGGAAGCGATGGATTCGGTTATGCTAAGGAAGGAGGAGTCTATCATAAAATACCTCAAGTCGGTAAAGTAGTCTTAGAGGACGATGTGGAGATCGGTGCTAATGCTACAATCGACAGGGCTACTTTAGGCGAGACAAGGATTAAAAAGGGAACAAAAATCGACAACCTGGTTCAGATAGGCCATAACGTTTCTATCGGTGAGAATACTGCTTTAGCGGCTCAAGTGGGGATAGCCGGAAGTTCCAGGGTGGGGAAAAATGTGGTTATGGGAGGCCAGGTCGGCTTGGTTGGTCATCTAAAGATAGGGGATAACGTGATGATCGGTGCACAGGCAGGTGTTACCAAGTCAATTCCTTCTAACATTGTAGTCTCAGGCTATCCTGCCAGAGAACATTCAAAAGCAAAAAAAATAGAAGCTTGCATTACCCTTTTGCCTTTATATGTCAAAAAGATCAGGGAGCTGGAGAAAAAAATCAAAGATTTAGAGAGAAAATATGGTCGAGCTGACTGATAAAAATTTTGACTCTGAGGTGTTGAATTCAAAAGATTTGTTCCTGGTCGATTTCTGGGCAGAATGGTGTGGCCCCTGCAAGGGGATGTTCTCAATCTTGGAAAAAGTATCAAACGAATATAAGGACAGGTTAATAGTCGGAAAGTTGGATGTGGGCAAATATCCGGATATAGGCGCAAGGTTTAATATCCTGAGCATGCCGAATTTACTTTTTTTCAGAAATGGAAAAGTTCTTGAGCAAATAATCGGGCTGGAAAAAGAGCAGAAATTATTGGAAAAGATAAAAGAAATTCTTTCCGAAATCGGATCAAAATAACAATAAATCTCAAAAACTTAAGGAGAGAAAATGAGCGAGCCGGTTGAGCTGACTGATGATAATTTTGAACAGGAAGTAATAAACTCCGATTTACCGGTTTTAGTCGATTTCTGGGCTACCTGGTGTGGTCCCTGCAGAATGGTTGGTCCAATCGTGGATGAGCTGGCAAAGGAATATGCTGGCAAGCTCAAAGTAGGGAAACTGAATGTTGATAGCAATGGCAAGACCTCTATCAAATACGGGATTATGAGCATCCCCAGCCTGCTTTTCTTCAAGAAAGGACAGGTGGTGGATCAAATGGTCGGCGCCGCTCCCAAGAATAGTTTCGTGGAGAGATTGAATAAGATTTTAATAGATTGAAAAAGTCATGCTGGCGGGGTTAAAGAAAAAAAGCAAAATCAGGGAAGAGAGCAAATCCCCAAAGTGGGGGAATTCCCCGGTTGAAATACAAAAAGAAAAAGAGGATTGCCCCAATTGTCACTTCTCCATGCTTAAAAGGATAAATGATGAGGTAGTCTATCCAATCTGCGGATACGGGCACAAGAGGTGCGGCTGATAACATAATTTAAAGAGAGGTTCTCTCTTTTACAGTATCTTTTTCTGGTAGGTCAGACATTCTTGTCTGACAAGGTAGAATGGAGTGTAAAACTTCAATTTTACCTTCTTACTTCAAGTTCTGTTGGTAAACCTAAAGGTTTACACTCCAGCTGTAAGGATTATCTGTAGTAAGAGGAGTTTCTAAGTAATAAAAAGGAGAAATATGCTGACTAAAATCAAATGGTTAGGTAAACGAAAGTTTGAAGGAGAGACCGAATCAGGACATAAGGTAAAGATGGACATTGCCATCGAAAAAGGAGGGGAGAATACCGGACCGACTCCGATGGAGCTCGTGCTCACAGCTCTCGGTGCCTGTACCGGATTGGATGTTGTCCCAATCCTGGAAAAGAAAAGGGTTAAATTAGATGGTCTGGAGATTAAACTCGAAGCTGAAAGGGCGGATACATATCCCAGGGTTTTCAAGAAAATCAAGATCGAATATATTTTCCAGGGAAATGACCTGAAGGAAGCTGATTTGAAAAATGCGGTAGAGCTATCTGCAGATAAATATTGTTCAGTTAGTTCGATGATAAAGAAAACTTCTGAACTGGAGTATTCCTGGAAAATTAAATAATGAGGACAGAACGATGTTCTGTCCCTACAAAAAAAATGGCAGGTCAGACATTCCTGTCTGATCCAATTGAACAGACTAGAATGTCTGTTATACCAACTAAAAAATCTTGAGAATATTTAAAAGGTAGGAATAATATGAGCACGGTTAGAGATAGAGACCTTCGTCTGTGGCTTTTGGATCGCAGAGAAAGGCTCAAGGCTGCAATAGAAAGATTCAAGGAAAATGCCCAGATCAACCATCTCCTAAAAGAGGTAGATTCGGCTCTGGAGCGGGTGGATAACGGAACTTATGGTTTGTGCGAGGTCTGTCACGAGCCGATCGAAGAGGAGGCATT
Source organism: Terriglobales bacterium (assembly GCA_035543035.1). Classification (GTDB taxonomy): domain Bacteria; phylum Zixibacteria; class MSB-5A5; order MSB-5A5; family RBG-16-43-9; genus RBG-16-43-9. The sequence goes on from DATKKH010000144.1 coordinate 4,804, forward strand.
GATCACAGACCCGCTTATCCGGGTATGTCTTGGCCATCTTACCCCGGCACAGCAGCAGTCCCTGGAACAGGATTTAAGCCAAGCTGCGAAAATCCAGGCGAAACTGCTTCCGGGCAAAAACGTGAGTATACCGGGCTGGGACATTTACTATCACTATGAAGCTGCAGGCCCGGTGAGCGGAGATTATTGTGACCTGGTAGAACTCGGTCCCGGAAATGATTCTTTGTTTTTCGTCTTAGGTGATGTCTCAGGCAAGGGTGTAGCTGCCTCTATGCTTATGGCAAACCTGCATGCAATATTTCATAGTCTAGTGTCAGTAGGTTTGTCTATCACTGAAATGATGGAGAGAGCTAACCGGCTTTTCTGTGAAAGCACTATGTCTACTGACTATGCCACTTTAGTCTGCGGAAAAATAAGTCAATCCGGCGAGGTAGAAATCTGTAATGCCGGACATTTTCCTCCTCTGTTAGTCAGGAAAAACGAGATTTCAAATCTGGGTCCAACCGGGCTGCCGCTCGGTATGTTCTGCAGTGGCGACTATACACTGAATAAACTTCGACTCTCCGTTGGCGATACTCTGCTGCTTTATACTGATGGTCTCACAGAGGCACGGAATAAAGCAGATTCGGAATATGGCGAGAAAAGGCTGGTCGATCTGGTCAAAAGTTTTCCAGGGAGTTCTGCCCGGATGCTGACTGAAGCCTGTCTCAAAGATCAGAGGAGCTTTTTGTCCGGAGCACCTAAGACTGATGATCTTACCATCATGACGATCAGGAGGGCACCGTAACAGGATGTTTCCACATTAAAAAAATTCGGTAGAACGGACATTCCCGCCTGTTTTGCAATCGTAGCGCGATCCTTTTAGGGTCGCAAAGCGAGGCTAAAAGTCTCAAGACCTTGGAGGCCTCGCACTACGAGGGGTCAGACAAGAATGTCTAACCTACCAAGTCGAAAGACCAAATATGACAGAAGAACTCAATCAAGAAAAATCCTCAGGGAATGAACAAGGAAAAGAGAAGAACAAGGGCAAACCCTGTGAGGTAAAGGGAGAGATCACTAACGATGTCGAACTGCTGGATTCCTACTCGCGTGCGGTTACTATTGTGGTGGAGCATGTGGCTCCTGCAGTAGTGAGCATTGTCGTGGAAACGCGTAACCGCAGACAGGAACAGGCTTTCGCCGGAGCAGGCTCAGGAGTGGTTATCGCGCCGGATGGTTATATCCTCACCAATAGTCACGTGGTGAGCGGATTTTCTTCTGTCAATGTCCGGTTCATGGATGGCACAAGCAGAGCTGCCACTTTGATCGGAAATGACCCTCCGACTGACCTGGCTGTGATTCAGGTGGATGCTTCTGGTCTTCCCTATGCGGTTATTGGCAATTCAGATTCCCTAAAGGTGGGACAGGTGGTAATCGCTATAGGTAACCCTCTGGGCTTTGATTCGACCGTCTCCACCGGAGTAATCAGCGCGCTTGGCAGATCCCTGCGAAGCCAGGAAGGCCGCTTAATCGAAAACATAATCCAGCACACTGCGCCTTTAAATCCTGGTAACTCCGGAGGACCATTGGTAAACTCCCGCGGTCAGATGGTTGGGATAAATACCGCCATCATCGCAATGGCTCAGGGAATAGGATTTTCGATCCCTTCGAATACAGCCAACCGGGTAGTCTCACAGCTTCTTTTGCATGGCAAGGTCCAGCGCAGCTATCTGGGTATTGTTGCCGGGACCCGCAGGCTTGATCGCCGCCTGGTACGGTTTTTCAATTTGCCAGGAGATCTGGGAATCGAGGTAGTATCAGTCGACCCGGATGGACCCGGCGGGCAGGCCGGAATAGAGCCGGGCGACCTTCTGATCCAGATCGGGGAACAAAAATTGACCACAGTGGATGACCTGCATAAATTTCTCACCGAGTGGCCCGTAGGTAGAAAGGTCAAAATCTCCATTATCCGCGGAAAAGAGAAAATTCAGTTTGATGTGGTGCCAATTGAGGCAGGAGAATAATCTTAGAATTGTTTTAGGTAGGACAGACATTCTTGTCTGACAGTATTGAACAGGCTGGAATGCTAGTTCTACTAAGCTTTTCTCAAAGTAAAACTGAACTCACTACCCTTTCCTTCCTGGCTTTTCACTTCGACATTTCCGCCATGGGCTTCGATTATATGCTTGACTATGGAAAGCCCCAGTCCTGTTCCTCCTGATTCCCTGGAGCGTCCCTTGTCCACCCGGTAAAACCTCTCGAAAATACGGGGCAAATCCTTCTGGGGTATTCCGATTCCGTTGTCGATTACTACGATCTCGACAGATTCCCCTTTATCTCTTACCTCGATCTTTATATTCCCTTTTTCCGGAGTATATTTGATGGCATTGTCCACCAGATTGGTCAAAGCCTGGGTAATCCAGTGTCTGTCTGCCGAGACTTTCAGGGAAGGCGAAGGCAGATCGATCTTTAAAGTCTGCGATTTTTCCTCAGATAAGCTTTTGAGAGTAGAATATACCTCATCTGAAAGCTCCTTTACGAAAAAAGGCTCTATTTTAAGGATGAAATCCTTGGATTCGATTCTGGAAAGCTGAAGAAGGTCGGTCACGATTTTGTTCATCCGGTCCGTGTGCTGGGAGATTATGGATAGAAATTGAAGAGATTTCTCCGGATCGTTTATAGCACCATCCCTCAGGGCTTCGACAAATCCTTTGATCGAAGTCAGGGGAGTCCTCAACTCATGCGAAACGTTGGCCACGAAATCTTTCCGAACCCGCTCGGTTTTCTTCAGTTCGGTGATGTCGTGAAAAACAAAAAGTATGTAGATGGAGCCTTTTTCCCCTTGCCCCACCAGAGAGGACTGGACCATGAAATCTCTTTCTTCCGGATGAAAAAAAGAGACCTCTTTTTCTTTCTCCCCTGGATTGGCAAGAACCTCCTGAATGAACTGATTGAGTTCAGGGTTCCGAATTGCTTCATAGTAAGGTCTCTCTTGAAAAGCCGTCTCAAGGCTGAGTATCTGTGCCAGAGCCTTGTTGACCAGAAGGACTTTTCCAGAGGAATTAACAGCCAGAACCCCTTCCAGCATGCTGGAGAGGACCGAATCGAGCTGGGATTTTTCCTGGCTTAGCTGAGCGATCTTCTGCGAAAGCTCATCCGACATGCGGTTCAGGATTCCTCCCAGTTCTCCAATTTCATCTCTGGTTCTTGTCTTGATTTTCCAGGTAAAATCTCCTCCGGACAAAGACTTGCCAATCTGCATCATCTGACGCAGAGGCTTGGAAACCCGGTTTGCAAACCCGAAGCTCAAAACCAATGATAATATGAAGGCAATGGCCAGTCCTAAAAGCACAATATTCAATATCCTATTCTGCTGATGTCTCAGCTCAGTCAACGGAAGAGCTAAACGAGCGACACCTGTGATTTCTCCTCGATATTTGATGGGAAAACCTATATATAACATCTCTTCTTTAATGGTGTAACTATAACGGATGCTCTTTCCGGGCTTATCCTGCAGGGCTGAGGATACTTCGGGCCTGTTCTTGTGGTTCTCCAT
>DATKKH010000145.1:0-7426 GCA_035543035.1 Terriglobales bacterium
GAAAAACCGGATACCATAATAGTGGGAACAGGCTTCAATTCAGTTCTCAAAGTCCTGCCTGAGACCGAGGATTACATCCTCTCCAAAGGTATTCGGCTGATTGTCGAGGATACCAAAAAGGCGGTTAAGAATTACAACGAGCTTTCTCCCAAGGAAAAGGTGATCGGACTTTTTCATCTTACCTGCTAAAAAACAAAGGAGGATGGAAGAAGGAAGATGACCCCTGACCCCGCCTATCCCCACTCTAATCTGTGAATATTTTCGTGGGCTGGCCCCTGTGCCTGCCCTCTATCTTTTTCTGGGTATAGCCTGACTGATATGAGTCGAGTATAGTTATCCAATGAACTGATAAGCACTTCCCAAAAATCTCAAAAAAATTAAAAAAAGTACTTGACAAAAATAATACCTTGTATTACATTGTATTCGAGGTAATTTATGGAACTTTCAAAATGGATTGCCCAGACCCGAAAGGGGACTTTAGAGATGGGGATTTTGGTTCTTCTCAGAAACAAGAGAAGATACGGTCTCGAAATTCTGGAAATCTTGGAGAAGAATAGTGGTCTAATGGTAACTGAGGGAACCTTATATCCTTTGATGAACAGGCTGAAAAGAGAAGGTCTTGTAATCTCTGAGTGGGTGGAATCAGAATCCGGTCACCCGAGGAAGTATTATTCGTTAAGCAAAGAAGGTAAGAAACTGGTAGAACAGATGATCGAATACTGGAGCACTTTTTCGAACACCTTATCCAGATTGATTGAGGAAGGCAGGTGAAAAATGACAGAATCAAGTCCAGAAACTAAGAAATTACTGGATGATTATCTCCAGAAGCTAAAAGATGTTTTGAGGCCTCTTCCAGAAAAGGAGAGAGACGAAATAGTTCTGGAGATAAAAGGGCATATCCAGGAAAAACTGTCTCAGTCTTCTCAAGCTGAAGGTGATAAAGAAGCACTGATGAATGCTCTGATCAAACTTGGCAAACCAGAGGAATATGGCTCCGAATTCGTGACTGATTATCTTCTGAGCAGGGGTATTGAGCGAAGACATGCTGGGATGATTTTTAAAGGACTTATACGCTGGGGATGTAACACTCTGGTCGGTTTTTTCTATTCCCTTTTCTTCTTTGTCTCCTATTCGATATCACTCAGTTTTGTTTTTATTGGAATCATGAAACCGATTTTCCAGGAACAAGTGGGTTTTTTCCTGAGAGATGGTATACCTCAGAACTTTGGATTCATAATGGGCGCAATAGATCGGCAGGGTATGCATGAGGTGCTTGGATACTGGATCATTCCGATTACACTGATTATCGGGATAGTCTGGTTCTTTGCGACGACCTGGCTTCTGAAAAAAGTAATCCGGAACAGATTCGGTTTCTGGAGAAAATATCAAGAGAGATAAAAATTTTAACGAGAGATGATGTATTACAAGGTATAATAGCAAGGATGAAAAAAGAACAGAATAACTATAAGTAGGTCAACCATGCTTTGACAAAGGCAAAACTGGTTGACTATTTCCTATAATCAGTTTCGTCAAGCAGTTCCACGAGGAACATGTTTGACCTACATGTCTACCTTTTCCTTCTCCCATTTTCCTTTTTCTGTGAAATTTTATTGTTTTAACGCACCTGCAGTTAGACCTGAAATTATCTGTCTCTGGAAGAACAAGAATAAGATTATGACCGGAAGGGCACAAATGGTCGATGCAGCCATCAAGTGTGGCCAATCGATGGTCTGGTAACCCTGATACAAGGCTAAAGCCACCGGTAGGGTGCGCATCTTCTCGGATGAAGTCAAGATAAACGGAAATAGAAAAGAATTCCAGTTGACCAGAAAAACCTGAATGGCCAGCACTGCCAAAGCGGGCTTGCAAAGAGGCATCACAATTCTGAATAATATCCTGAAATCTCCTGCCCCATCTATCCTTGCAGCATCCTCTAATTCCTTAGGTAAGTTCTGGATATACTGTCTCATCAAAAATATCCCCAGGGGATTAACCAGCCAGGGGATTATCAACGCTAAGTAGGTATCATACCAGCCTAACTTTTTTATAAGAATGAACAAAGGCACTATGATTATATGAGCAGGGATCATCAGAACTAAAATTACCGATAAGAAAAGGACATTTTTCAATACGAAATCCCTGCGGGCAAAGGCATAACCTACCATCAGGCAGAAAATAATATTTCCCAGAGTTACGAGGACTGCTACAATCAGACTATTCAGGAAAAATCTCAAAAAGGGAGCAGAAGACCAGACGTCCTGATAATTTTTCAGGCTGAGACTCTTGGGTAAAAGGTCCGAGAAGTTCAAAACGTAGCCGGTCTCTCTGGTCAAGGAAGTCTTGACCATCCAGTACATCGGGAAGAGCATCCCGGCTAAAATAAATAGCAGGATCAAAAATAAAACCCGATGTGTGATTTTCTGATTCGTCCTCATTGTTAACTCCAGGTCATTGCGAGCCCATCTGGGCGAAGCAATCTGTTTACTTTGTCAAAGCGCGGATTGCTTCGTCGATCAAATGACCTCCTCGCAATGACTCATCTTAATCCTCAATTCCCCTTCCTAGCCCAAAAGCTTTCATCTGCACCAGCGAGAATATCATTATGATGAAAAATAAGCAATAAGCTATGGCTGAGGCATAACCGAAATCGAATTTATGCAGCCCCTGTTCGTAAACCAGATAGACCATAGTCAAAGTCGAGTTCAAAGGGCCCCCTTTGGTCATCACGAAAACCTCGATGAATATCTGAAAAGATTTGATGGTGTTTATCAGGATTACGAAAAGGAACATCGGTTTCAAGTGAGGCAGGGTGACGAATCTGAACTTCTGCCAGAAGCTTGCTCCAAAGGTATCGGATATTTCATAAAGCTCCAATGGCACCGCTTGCAAAGCAGCCAGGAAGAGCAGCATATAATATCCAATAGAAACCCATACATCCATCAACATAATCGAGAGCAAAGCGGTTTTCTCTGAAAAAAGGAATCCCTTCTCAGGCGAAGGCAGGTTCAATAATTGGAAAAGGAGATTGAAATACCCTTCTCTGGCATAAAGGTGGGTGAAGACCAGGGCTATTACGACTAATGAAGTCACTGACGGAATAAAATATCCAGCCCTGAATAATCCCTTCAGAGGTATTTTCTGGTTTACCAAGATTGCTAGAACCAATGCCAGAACAGTCGTGAAGGGGATTGTCCCCACGACAAAAAATGAGGTATTCTTTAAAGCTGTCCAGAAATCCGGGTCCTGCAAAAGTCTGATATAGTTAGAAAGTCCAATCCAGTCTGCCTTAGCGGAAAGGACTGAATATCGTGTAAAGCTCAAGAAAAAAGAATAAACTAAAGGGAAAAGCCAGAACAGAAGCAAAATTATTATCCAGGGAAGAAGGAATACAAAGGTGGTTTTAGGCTTGGGCATGGGTTAAGAATCTTTTCGCAGTGCGAGGCCGTCAAGGTCTTAAGACTTTTAGCCTCGCAAGGATAGTACGATGTTCTGTCCCTGCCGTTTAGATTGTATTTGTAGGGACAGGACACTGTCCTGTCCGATATTTTTTTGCGACCCGAATCCCGCCTGCGACGGGGCAAGCAGGCTCGCGCTACGGAAATCTCTGTTTCACAGCAGACTGAGCGGATTAAGCTAATGAAGATAGATAAGAGTTCTCCCTAATATCTGCTTAATCATTTTAATCAGCTGTGAGGTCTTTTCATTTCAATATCTTATCTATCTCAACTTTCGCTTCATCCATTGCCTGAGACGGGGTTTTCTTGTCATACATTACCTGCTCGACTGCCTTTTCGATTATTTCCTCGATATAAACCCACTTCGGCGTGGAAGGCGAGGTCTGGGCATATTTCAACTGTTCCTGAAAGACCAAAAGCGATTTATTATTTTGATAATAGGGGTTCTGGTCTGATCCTTTGGCAGAAGGTATGGCTGAACCGATCGATTTACAGAGCTTAAGCGAATTTTCCTTTTGAATCAGATAGTTGACAAATTTAAAGGCGGCTTCCGGATTTTTGCATTTTTTACTTATAACCAGAAATTCCCCTCCCACAAATGAAGAAAAACTCCCTTTTTCAGGCTTGGGTATGAGGCAGACTCCAAAATTCAAATCTTGCAGATTTTTCTGAATGTCGTTCAGGAGCCAACCGCCTGAGATCAAAAAGCCAATCATTCCCTGCTTGAAACTTTCATCCAACATTCTCTGATTATCAATCGTCCCCTGCTCGGTCAGCTTTTTATAGAACTCTAAAGCCTCTTTGCCTGCTGTAGAGTTTATCTCTGAGGTTTTCTGGTCGTCTGATAAGATTTTCCCACCATTTCCCCAGAAAAAAGGAAGGAACTTCTTATATAATCTGTGCCTTTCAGCCGAGTTAGCTCCAAAACCGTAAGCCTGGGGTTTGAGTTGGTTGACTTTCGTGCAATAGTACAGAAGCTCATCCCAGGTTAAGGGAGGTTTTTCAGGGTCTAAGCCGACTTTTTTCATCAAGTCTTTATTATAAAACAGAACTCTAGTATCTAAAACCCAGGGGAATCCAAACATTTTTCCTTGATAGGTGGCAGGTTCCCACATCAGGAAATCATTCTTGATTTTCTCTGCCTCTGCACTAACATCCAAAAGAACATCCTGAGAAGAAAACTCAGGCACCCAGTCCGAGCCCAATTCCAAAACATCCGGTGTTGTGCCGGAGGCAAAAGCAACTACGATCTTATCGTGTCCTTCTGACCAGGTCAGATCAGTCAATTTAATCTTTATGCCAGGATTTTCTTTTTCAAATTCATTGATAATTTCCAATAGAGTTGGCTTGACCTGCGGATCAGTCCAAAACTGCCAGAAGTCTAATACCACTCCATTTTTTTTTTGCTGAGAGCAGGACAAAGTAAAGAAAATTGAAAAGAGAACAATACCAATGAAAATTATTTTTTTCAAATCAACTCCTTTTCTGGTAATAAAAGTTTGGAAAAGGGTTTGTCAAGAACTAATCTCAATTATTGAATGCATCCAATATATGGCTGGAAGCAGTTTTGAAATGGTCAATACATTCAAATACATTTTTCCTTGACAAGAAACTTTTATTCCCTACTTTGTTTTTGCAAAACTTATCAAGGAGGATGAATTTGAAAGGGAAATTCTGCCCTCTTATTTTTCTGCTCCCTCTTTTCGTCAGTTTGACTCGCACGGCTCTTGCAGCAGAAGAAACCAGATGGTTTGATCCGCAGAAAACCGGACTTTTAGTCGGAATACTCATAACCATCCTCCTGGTTTTCGGCCTCATCTTTTACAGTAAGAAAAAGGGCAGCCTGAAAATCCGCTCAATTCCCGGCTTGGAGGCGATGGATGAGGCAGTCGGCCGCGCTACTGAGATGGGGAAGCCGATCTTGTTTTCTTCCGGCTTGGGAAAGATGGAAAGGGTAGCAACAATGGCCTCGATGAATATCCTGGGGAGTGTAGCTGAGAAAATAGCCGAATATAACACTCCCCTGATTATCCCGAATTATGATCCGATGGTTACAACTGTTGCCCAGGAAGTAGTAAAAGAAAGTTTTGCCAGAGCGGGACATCCTGAGAGCTTTAAGCCGGAGAATATTTACTTTGTGACCCAGAGCCAGTTTGGATACGTAGCAGCAGTGGACGGCATAATGCTCAGAGAAAAACCGGCAACCAATCTTTTTTTGGGGACTTTTGAGGCGGAATCTCTCATTTTAGCAGAGACCGGAAATTCTATCGGAGCCTTGCAGATTGCAGGGACAGATTCGACTATCCAGCTTTCCTTTTTCATAGTGGCATGCGATTATACCTTGATCGGAGAGGAGTTTTTCGCAGCCAGCGGATATCTAACTAAAGACCCAATGGTTTTGGGTAGCATCAAAGGCCAGGATTTTCTGAAGCTAATCATTGGCCTGCTGATAATTGCTGGAGGGATACTCTCGACCCTGGGTTTTGGTCATCTGATTGATCTTTTGGGAAAATAGAAGATGAGAAGGCAGATTCCAATTGTCGTCTGTTTTGTGTTCGGCATATTTATGCTGGTGCAGTTTTTTGTGCCTCATCCTCTATTTACCAGGGGCTATCAAAATGTCCTTGACTGGATGCAGATCATCTTTGTTTTTGCCCTTCTGGTTGGAGCTTTGAGTTTTATTCTCTTGCATCTTGAGAAAATCTCCAAGAGGCAAAAAGACTGGGTATACAATCTAATCGCCGTAGTTGGACTTGTGGTTATGGTAGTTTTAGGTTTCTGGAAAGGTATTCAGAAAGGCTCACCCTTCCTCTGGGTATTCGATAATCTTCAGGTTCCGATGCAGTCGACTATGTTTTCATTATTAGCCTTTTTTGTGGCGTCAGCCGCATACCGTGGTTTCAGAGCAAGAAATTTTCAGTCGGTAGTTCTGTTGATTGCAGGAGTTCTGGTCATATTGGGACGGGTTCCATTAGGAGAACTGCTTCACGCAAAAATTCCCGAAGCTGCAACCTGGGTCTTAAATATCCCCTCTATGGCGGCAAGAAGAGGAATTTTGATCGGCATAGGACTCGGATCTATCGCTACCTCTTTAAGAATAATAGTAGGGATTGAGAGGACTTATTTGGGGAAAGGCTGAAAAAAGCTGGGAGCAAGGAGCTTGTGGCTGGTAGCAAAAAAACTGTAGGGACAGACCAGTGTTCTGTCCTCAAAAATTGTAGTTGCCCAATTTATTGGACCTGGACTTGCTCGATGAATCGAGCAACTACAATATAAAACAGGCAAGATACCTGTTCCACCAAAAAAATATGAAACTGAATCTTGACCGAAAAGTAATCTTTATCCTGATGGCGTTGGCGGTATTCCTGCCTCTGATTTTCAAATTAGGTCTGCCAAATAAAGTAACTCCTGAAGTCAACAACCTTTTTGAGAGGATGGAGAGCCTGCCGGATAGCTCAGCGATCTTGGTCTCATTTGATTTCGAAGCCTCATCCTTTCCAGAGGTTCAGCCTCTGGCTAATGCGATTTTAATGCACTGCTTTTCTAGAAATCTAAGAATCGTCGGGATTTCACTTTTAGCCGAGGGGACTGCTTTGGGTGAAAAGGTTTTGAAGGAAAATGCTGTGAAATATAATAAGGCCTATGGCAAGGATTACGTCTTCTTGGGTTTCAGGCCTCAGGTTACTGCGACTATTTTAGCTTTAGGAGAGGATTTTCAAAAGGTTTTTCCTGAGGATTATTATGGAACATCCACTACTGATTTAGAATTGACCAGGAATATGAAAGATTATAAGAATATCTCTATGATAATTTCCGTGACTGATGGGGATATACCCTTTTCCTGGATAAATTATGCAGTGGCAAGGTATAATAAAGACCTGGCGGTTCTGACAACTGCGGTTATGGCGACCAGTTTTTATCCTTTTTTGAATTCAGGGCAGATCAAAGGATTGGTGAGCGGACTCAAAGGA
>DATKKH010000146.1:0-6463 GCA_035543035.1 Terriglobales bacterium
CCGCACTTTCTGCTGTCATGCTCCTGACTACACCTGCAACCATCATCTGCAGACCACCGCCTGCGCTGGAGGTGGAGACATAAATATCGGTTCCCACGTTACTTTTGGCAGGGGAGATTATCTGTCCATTCTCATCCAAAATCTTCCTGCCAGAAAGCTCCTCCACCTCAGCCACTGAATTTAACACCCCCATAGTCACGTCCTCAAAAGGAGCCTCAACTGTGGTCGGAGCTTCACCTCTGACGATCAAACGATATTCATCTCCTCTTTTCTCGATCAAAATGGCTTTAGTAGTGGTGCTTCCGCAATCCGTAGCTACGATTACATTGATATCTTCTGGTTTTAAATCTTTCATAGAACTCCTTTATGCAATGTTGTGTCGGGACCTGGTCCCGACACTTTCTCCTAGCGTCAGGAGTAGCTCCTGACGCAACAGACTAAAGGATCGCTCGACAATCTTTTTGTCCGATTTGTGGCGTCCTCACTCCGGTGAGGACGTCCTTCGTTGCCACAGAGTGGCAACGCTACGTTATTCTATCCTCTCCCGCTAATTACCTGCCACAAATTTCTTCTACCCTTTATTTTTCTTTCCTCTTTCCTTTTTTTCTTATCTTCTTTTTCCTTAGTTAAAGCCTCCGCATCGAATTTCTCTATTGTCTGCAAGAGCCTTTCAACACTCCCTCTATCTTCCATCATTTTCCTGAACTCGTCATACTCTTTCCAGGAGAAAAGGGTCTGTACAAAAGGCTCGAAAAAAACCAGCATCTGGGAGCCGATGTAATTCAAGGGCTTGACAGACTCCAGAAAAAGAATTGCTGGAACGGACATCTTCCACAGCACTACCTTTTTGGCAATCTTATCCAGAATCTCCTGCTGTTCAGGAGTAAGCCCTTTTTCTTCCTTTGCTCCTTTAGGTTGGGAGGAGAAGATATGTCTGAAAGGCATTAGCTTTTTATCCTCTGCTGAATGAAATCGACAACTTTTTGTTGTGTCGGGACCTAGTCCCGACACTCTAAGTTTCCGTCAAGAGTAGCTCCTGACGGAACTATTCAAGGCATTTAGCTTTTTATCCTCTGCTGAATGAAATTCACCACTTCTTCTTTATTCTGGTTAAATCTCAAATATATTCCGCGGAAATTCTCCAGCCTGGATGGTTTTTCAAAAGGGGAAAGCAAGACCCCGTTTTTGTCCACATAATAACTGCGGTATTTTCCCCATTCCATCTGTCGGGTATTGAAAAAGAATATCACCTTGATTCCATTCTCAGTCAGCTCATAGGTCGTGGGTAAAAAGAAAGTGGAGAGAGAACCTAACAGAAAAATTATTGAAAGGATGAGAAAGAAAACGCTTCTGGTCGAGAAATAGACTACGGTTGGTCCAATTACGAGGAAAAGAACCACTATCAAAAGGTTTTTCCCGCTTTTCTTTAAAGGATGGTCAATCCATTTTAAAACCTGTGCTTCCATCTATTCCTTTACTCCAATAGCTAAGTCAAAGACAGAGGGTGGAGGCAAGCTCCACCCCTACGCGTTATTCTTTTTTATCCTCTGGAGTTTTGTATCTTTCCTTGCGTATCTTGGCAATCATCTCCATCAATTCTTTAGGCTCGATTAGTTTCTTTTTCACCAATAGAGTAACCAGGGCTTCCTGGGCTAAGTTATTGGATAGACAAAGCTCCTCATAGCTTATTTCTTTCCATTTGCCCTCGAAAAATATCTTCAGGGCGACTTTCTTCTCTTTTTCTTCCAAAGCATTATTTCCTGTTTAGGACCTCATTCATGCTTCCGGTGCGATACCCCAGAAGGTCGAGAGTAACGTAGGTAAACCCTAAATCTTTTAGTTTTTGATAAACCTTTTGTCTCAGTTTTTCATCAGCAAATCTGCTGAATTCCCGAGGATCCAGCTCAATCCGGGCGATTTTGTCGTGATGCCTGACTCTCAACTGGCTGAAACCTAAGCTCCATAGAAATTTTTCCGCTTTTTCGATCCGGCTCAGCTTTTCCAGCGTGATATTCTCTCCATAAGGTATCCTGGAGGATAAACAGGCATAAGCTGGCTTATTCCAGGTAGGGAGCTTGAGCTTCTTGGAAATTGTCCTGATCTCATCTTTGGTAAGTTCTGCGTCCAGGAGAGGACTTCTTACTTTCAGCTTATTTATGGCTTTTCTGCCGGGCCTGAAATCATCCCGGTCCGAATAATTTGACCCGTCCAGCACATAATCGATTTTATTTTGATGAGCTATTTTTTTTAATCTGGAAAAAAGCTCATATTTACAATAATAGCACCTGTCAGTTGGATTTTCCAAAAATTCCTTAATTTTAAACTCGGAGGTATGAATAATCCTGTGTCTTCCATCCAAACCCAAACCTTTTGCGATGGCGGAAGCCTCCTTAAGCTCTGTGCGAGGATAGGTTTCAGAATCTGCCGTAACAGCCAGGACATTTTCCCGTCCCAGAGCATCCAGAGCAACTTTCAACAGGAAAGAAGAATCAACTCCGCCGGAAAAAGCGATCAGAACCCTTTTCATTTTTTTAAGGGAGTTCTTTAAAGATTCGAGTTTTAGCTGAGTCGATTTCATAAAGAAGAATCCTGTGAGGATAAAATAAACAACTTAAAGGGAATATCTGCCAAAATCTTCCGGATTAATCCTTTTCAGTCTTTCCCTCAGAGACTCCGCATCTGTTACCCCTGGAGTTTTTCCGTCCCCTTTTTTCATCTGGAAAAGCTCGTCTGCCACGTAGATTTTGACCTTTGCCTTTAAAGCCAGGGCAATGGAATCTGACGGCCGGGCGTCTATCTCTTTTATCGAGCCGTCCATCTCCACAAAGATTATGGCATAAAAGGTCTGGTTAACCAGCTTGGTTACCTCGACTTTAAGAATTTTGCCGCCTAAAGACTCGATAGAGGATTTCAGCAGATCATGGGTCAAAGGCCGGTTAGAGGAAAGCCCGGAAAGCTCCATCCCGATAGCCCAGGCTTCGAAATGCCCTATCCAGATAGGCAGGAGAAGCTCCTCTGAATCCAAAGGAGCCAGGATGATAACCGGCGAGTTAGTGGTTACATCCAGGGCTAACCCGTTGATCTTTACTTCTTTCATATAAACTCACTCCTGGAGAAATTTTGTGCAGGGACAGGGTTTGTCCCAGTCCGAACCTAAGCGGATAGCCACACGGTTCGACACTCTCACCGTCCTGAGCAAAGTCGAGGGAAGGGCTGTCCCTACGTCTCAAATAAAACTATCCTCAGAGTATTTTCTTAGACCTCTGCTTCGCCTTTCTTGACTACCCAGAGCTTTAAATTTGCTACAATATCTCCGTGGATTTTAACCGGCACAGTATAAACGCCCAGGGCTTTGATCGGCTCTTCCAGATCAATTCTTCTTTTGTCGATTTCAAACCCCTGCTCTTTCAAAAGCACGGCTATGTCCTGAGAGGTGACCGAGCCGAAGACCCGGTCTTCCTCCCCGACTTTTACCTCTGCGGTGATGGAGATTTTCTCCAGGTCAGATTTGAGCTTTTCCTCCCCTTTTTTCTTTTTCTCGTCCCGGAACTTTTTCTGCCTGGTGATCTCCTCAATCGAGCTCAAATTCCCCTTGGTTGCCTGGATGGCCAAGTTCCTGGGGAAGAGGTAGTTCCGGGCATAGCCATCCTTCACCTGGATTACCTCTCCGCATTTTCCTAAATTCTCCAAATCCTCTTTCAAAATTATCTTCATTTTTTCCAGCCTTTATCTGTAGATCTCAGTGGTGAAAGGAAGAAGGGCAATATGCCGGGCACGTTTAATCGCCATGGTCATCTCCCTCTGGTGCCGGGCACAGTTCCCGGTAATGCGTCTGGGGATTATCTTCCCCCGATCGGTGATAAATCTTCTTAACAGCCTTTCATCCTTGTAGTCGATTATTCTCGACTCATCCTCACAAAAGCGACAGGTCTTTTTTCTTTTTCTTTCCAAATCGTCAAACATACTTTTCGTTTTTCCTCCTGTTACAGGTTATCCAGAGAGCTTCCCAGCCCGGACAGGTTATCCTCTCCTGAAAACTTGAAATCGGAAAGGATGTTTTCCTCCACCGGCACGGTCTCGGTTTTCTTGTCCAGAAACTGAACCTGAAAAGCCCGGATCTCGATTAAATTCCTTTTACTGCCGTCCTCGTTATCTTTGAATCTGCTCCTCAGCTCCCCTTCTACTAAAACCGCACTGCCCTTTTTCAAAAATTTATTACAGCTCTCAGCTAACTTCTGCCAGGCAACAATTCCTATGAAGCAGACATCCTCCTTGCTGTTGCCCGCATCGTCCTTGTATTTCTTGTTGGAGGCGATCTTGAAATTAGCCACTGGCACTCCAGTCGAAGTGTAGCGCAGTTCCGGGTCCCGGGTTAAATTCCCCACGATCAAAATCCTGTTGAGATGGGGAAGCCTGGTATTAGACATCTGACATCCTCCTCTGTTCTCCGGTCCAAAAGCTTAGATTTTCGTCTTCTCTCTAGCGCCTTCGGCTGAGGAAAGCTCTTTTTCCGAAGGCTTTTTTTCCACCTTGACCACGTTCAAAAATCTCAGCACGTTCTCGTCCAGCTTGTAATAACGGTCAAGCTCACGGATGATAGCCGTAGGACCCTCAAAATGGGTTATGACGTAATATCCTTCCAGCTTTTTCTTGATGCGGTAAGTAAGTTTCCTTAAACCCCAGCGGTCGGTCTGAATGATCTTGCCTTTGTTGTTCTCGATCAGCTCTTCTACCTTTTTAATCTCTTTTTCCAGGGTTGCCTCATCCAGGCCCGGAACCAGGATAAATGCTGTCTCGTATTTTCTCAAATCTCACCTCCTTAAAGTCCTTCTCTTATGCTTGTGTCAGAATTCTTATTGAACCTGTTCATGCTTTCTCTTATGCCCAAAACTATCGAACTTTCTACTGCCTGCATCCCTTTTTGAATTAATTCTTCTACGCTTTTTTCCTCTTCTTTTTTAAATTTCTCCAAGACAAAATCATCTAAATCCGCCCCTTCAGGAAAAGGACCTATACCCAGTCTCAGCCGGGAAAATTCCTCAGTTCCCAGCTGGTAAATAATCGACCTTAAGCCCTTGTGTCCTCCATCGCTTCCTATTTCCCTTATGCGCAAACTGCCTAAAGGGAGTTTGACGTCATCACATATAACAAAAAGCTCAGGCGGAGTCAAGTTGAAAAATCTCAGGGAGTCAAATACCGCCTGACCGCTTAAGTTCATAAAGGTCAAAGGCTTTAATAGGCAGACTTCATTTCCCTCAACTTCGAGCTGGCAATAAAGATACTCTCCTTTTCCGCCTTTGAACTTTTTCCTGTGTCTTTCTGCTAAAAGGTCAACTACCCGGTAGCCTAAGTTGTGTCTGGTCTTCTGATAATTTCTACCCGGATTGCCTAATCCCACTACCAATCTCACCATTCTTGAATACAAAATCTAATGTAAAAGACACAAAAAATAAATACCACAAATTATGGTAGACTATAAAATAGAACTAAATTAAGGTTTGTCAAGAAGAATTGGGGAGTTTTTTAGGGCGCAGGAAAATGTCAGGATTCTGTTCATTATTTGTAGCATGATATGAAGATTCTATCGGGGATTTTCTTGACCAATCTACATTTTTTTTCAGCATATAATAAAGTACTTGACAATTTTGAACATATGATTATATAATAAAATGTATAATCCAAACATTCCTTAAGGAGGGGAAGATGAAGAGAAAGACGCTTGTTTTAACTTTTATAGGATTGGCTTTACTTTCATCTCTGGTATATGCAGCCGCAAGCAAAAGACAAGAACCCATAGAAAGCAAACCACATTTTGAGACTATTTTAATTGGCAAAGGAAGTTCTCCCACATGGTCACCAGATGGAACCAAGATAGCTTTTATTTCGGAAGATGGATGGCTGAGTGTTATGAATGCAAGCGGTAAAGGTATGACTCAGAAAATCGCTCGCTTGAAACCAGAAGGTTTTTTTTGGCTAAGCAATACGGCATTCATTTTCTGGGAGCAAGAGCAACAGAGAATCGAAGGAGTTTTAGAAAGACCAATAACCAGAATAAAGAAACTAAGTCTTGATGGTATAGTGGAACTTATAGCTGAAAACAGGCCCCGCAAGGGTGAGGTTCCAAGAATAACCCAGCCTGTTCGCTTACCTGACGGCACTGTCGGATATTACGAAAATTATTTTGAGCAGCCACCTCCTTATAAAACGAGCGAGAAGAGAACTTTCAAAGTAATAAAGTCTGGGAGTCTAAAACCAGCTCTAATCCAAAAACAGATGCGGGCTTATGTAGTCCCAAACGGCGGAACCGGAGCAGGAGATATCTGGATTGAGAGTATGGATGGCGAAACCGAAAAGAGAATCACTTCCGGAAGATTATTTTCTTTTCCAGATTTATCGCCAGACGGTACTGAAATACTTGCGATATGTGGTAATCTATGTGGCAGCATGTGTGTCGTAGACCTAC
>DATKKH010000147.1:0-4045 GCA_035543035.1 Terriglobales bacterium
CAGGTGCTCAAAGAGCAGTAGGCAAAGCAAATGGGGCTAATTATCTTTCCATCGTTATTCCCTGCCATCGGGTGATCGAAGCTAATGGCAACCTGCGAGGTTATGGCGGCAAGCTCTGGCGGAAAAAATATCTGTTGGAGCTTGAAGCAGGATTAAAGCCGAGAATCTAAGATACGGGAATCAATGACCTCACCCTAACCTTCTCCTTAGGAGAGGGAATTTCGTAGCGTCCGACCTTTGTGTCGGACGTTTTTTCTTCAGTTATGGCAACGATACCTCCACTGCTCATTTTTTTCCTTGACAAACGCCTTTCAGATTTGCTAAATACTGGCAATCAAAAAGCTTCTCGCCTTTTTTACTAAGAGAAAAATCTTTTAACCCTTTAGCTCAAGGAGGGGAAATGAGTGGAACCAGAGTCTTCGTTACCACCGTTTTGGGGTTGATCTTTGGCATCATCGCCTATCTTATGAACAAGGGGATGCCCGGTCTGACTGCTGGAATTTACTGGTCGATAATCTTCGAGGGAGGAATCTTAGGGTTTATCATCGGGATATCGGGTTTCAAATTCAACTATGTCCTGCATGGTATAATCATGGGAGCGATCGTCTATTTCCCGGCGGCATTGCCTGCACTTCCCATGGGTGGATTTGTAAAATACTGGGTCTCAGGTATGGTCTTCGGGGCTTTGATCGAGATAATTTCTCATATTATTATCAGAGAGGAGGTATCTGCGTCTCCAGCGGCTTAAATGGCAGATATCATTACAGAATTTAATTGAAGCATCCCATCATAAGCAAGGTCAGGGGAGAATGTTGAAATCTCAAGACCTTGAGGCTTTTTACTCCAAATTCTCTCAAAGGAGGAGAAGATGAAAGGAACTAAAATTTTAGTGGCAACTATTCTCGGTTTTATCGCTGGACTTGTTTGCTGGAGATTGGCCAGCTCAAGCGGGCCTTTGCCAGGCAGTATGGCCTGGTCAATTATTTTAAGTCGAACGCTCATAGGTTTTGTCATCGGGATTTCGGCCTGGAAAATAAACTACCTGGCTCACGGAATTCTAATCGGCTTGATAATCTCTATACCTATGGCTTTTGCATCCGGAGCCATGAAAGGAACAGCGATTTTCTGGGGGACTTTGATTCTGGGCGGGGTATATGGATTTTTCATCGCCCTGCTCACGAATCTGGTTGTCAAGGAGAAAAAAGAGACGCCTCCAGCTACGTCTTAGTTTGCAGATTTGTAAAATCTAAGATTTAGACAAAAAATACTTGACAGATTGGGGCAAAGGGGTAACTTTTATCTGTTCCCTCATCGAGGCCGTTCTTCATATTTAAAAAGAGTTGGCATTTTCTCTTTTTAATTTCCGATTTCTTATCGTAGGTAATACAGATTAAACCTTTTTGAGGTTGGGGGGTCAATATATTACAAAGACAATATTAAAGGAAGGAGGGGTAAATAAAAAAAGTAAAAAAGATTTTAGGTCTGAAGGAGGGAAGAAATGAAAGGGATCATAGAAAGATTGATTATCGGAGGGGTGACCTTGGTTCTGATCTTCTTTTTTTACTCAGGATGCAAAAAATCGACCAGCCCGACTGATAATTTGGATCAAGAAGCCATTAACAGATTGATAAGTTCGGACTCATACTCGTTTCCTCAGAATATAATAAGTTCGGATTCTACAAGTTATCCAAAATTGGCAGTTGTAGATACCATCAAATTCTGGTGGCGAAAAATCAATCGCGTGAACAGGAATATATATGCAAATGTTTATAAGGCAGATTCGACTCATCTCTATCCCTACGCCTATGCAACCGTGATCGATACGCTTTATGGACAACTTTTTGTTTTAGCAGAAGAAAGTTCGCAAAGCATGACCAAGCTAATAACAGACGTGGCTGTCAAGCATGCTTATTTCGAGGAAAGAGAAGGGATTGAAACTGCGTATCGTGGATGGAGATTGATAGCGGTTTCGGGTCAATTAATTCATTCGTTTCCGACTGATACCCGGATTATAGATTCTGTCAAAGTAGTCGCTCCCGGGAAAAACCTGATTCTGACTGAATCGGATATAACCGATACCACTTCCAGGGGTAATATCCTGACATTCACTGCAGGTGATTCAGTAACTTTAACTGTCTTCACCAGAGATCTTGGGGATAATACAGATTCAGTTTTTTTACACTCGCTTCCCTGCCATTATTACAACTGCAAGCCTCACCGCCGATCTTTTCACGATAACGGGGACGGGTCTTTTACCGGCACCTGGATGGTCGGGAATGGCATGATGGATTCGGTCAATGTTGCCATAAGACATGCGGCAATTGATGTGATAAAACACTCCAGCCTGGATGGAACCAGCTCTGATCCTTATGATTCTAGGATCTGGGGGTTTATTTACAGGGTGAATGCTCCGTAAAATTATCATTGCTGCATTGCTGCAATTATCTTTTTTAGAGAGGTGAGGATTGAATTTTATAATGCCCGCTTCGCTCTGGCGACGGATCGGGCGTTTTATTTTCCACAAGAAGATTAACCAATTCAAGCTCTTTTGAGAGCAATTAAGCTATCGTATAGAAAGCACTGGAATCTGAAAACTTCATTCACATTTTAAAACCGGAGAATAAGAATAGTAAAGACATGCATCTTTTTTTATTCCTGAATAATTCCCGAGTGAAATGATTGAAACAAATCTGCTTGACTAAGGGTAAAATACTGATATATTAGCCTTCGTATTAAATTTGGAATTTGAATTTAAATATCACAAATCGGAGGAAGCTAAATGTATGCTATAATGGAGACCGGAGGTTTGCAGTTCAAGGTCCAGGAAGGGGAAAAGCTGAACATTCCAAAAATACCAGCAGAGCAGGGTAGAGAAGTTGTCTTCGATAAAGTGCTTCTGATATCCAGAGACGAAAAAGAGCCTTTAGTGGGAAAGCCTTATCTGGAGGACGCCAAAATCGAGGCACAGGTTTTGTCAACAGGTAAAGGGGAGAAAATCCTGGTTTATAAATTCAAAAGGAGGGTGAAGTACAGAAGAAAAAGAGGGCACAGGCAAGATTATACCCAGATAATGATCAAAAAGATAAATGCTCCCAAAAAGTCAAAATCTTAAAATAATGACATCCAAAAAATTTATTCTGTTCCTGCTTTTAATCCTTTGGATTTACTCCTCTTCTTATGCCCAGATTTTAACCGTGTCCCGGGTCGAGGTTCAGGGAAACAAATCCGCAGATAAGTCTCTTATCCTTTTGGCTTCAGGGTTTACTCCAGGCTTCAATCTTGACCAAAACAGCATTCAGAGGGCAATCAGAAGGATTTACGGCTTGGGTCTTTTCTCTGACGTAACCATCACCGCCACCCAAACAGAAGGGGGTGTAGCTCTCACCATCGGTGTCCAGGAATATCCCAAACTTGCCCAGTTAGAGATAGCCGGGAACAAGAAATTTAAGACCCAGGAAATTGAACAGAAACTGGGCCTTAAAGCTGGGATGCAGATAAGTCCCCAGCAGGTTAAGGAAGGGATTAACGTTATTCAGGGCTTATACCGGGATAAAGGTTACGCAGCGACCACCGTGCAGTCAGAGCTCAAGCCCGGCCCCAAGGAAGAAGAAGTGGTTTTGGACTATAAAATCAACGAAGGGCAGAAAGTCAAGATAAGGAAAATCTACATCCAGGGAAACAAGGCTTACACCGAGGGGAAAGTCAGAAAACAGATGAAAACCAAGCAGGCCAGCCTGCTCAGAAGCGGCGAGTTCAATTCCGATAAATACCAGGAAGATAAAGGGCGGATCACGGATTTCTATAAGAAAAACGGGTATCTGGATGCTGAGATACTGTCCGATTCGTTCTGGTTTGATCCCTCTGGTAAGGATATGTTTGTCCGAATAGCGCTCTCCGAAGGAGAAAGATATAAATTCGGTGAGGTTAGTTTCCACGGGAATACCATCTATCCGGAGGAAAAACTCCGGAAGGCGGTTAAATTCAAACCGGGTGAATTTTACGATCAGAAGAAATACGAGGAAACTCTCACCGAACTTAACAATCT
>DATKKH010000148.1:0-8047 GCA_035543035.1 Terriglobales bacterium
CTGGTGGCAGCAGTGATTATCTCCTTGATCTCCTTTATGCCTGAGGTAACAGCAGAAAAGGCATTGAAATCCGCCCCGGTGGAATTGGCGATGATGAAGGCTAAGGTTGTTTTCCCGGTTCCGGGAGGTCCCCAGAAGATCAAGGATTGAAGCTCTACTTTCTCGATTGCCTTTCTCAGAACACTCCCTTCAGACAGGATATGCTTCTGCCCCACAAACTCCTCAAAATTCCTGGGCCTCATCCGGTCAGCTAAAGGAGTCTCCTCGACTCTCTTTTTTTCTTTTTGTTTTTCGAAAAGGTCCATATTTTTGTAGCATCCTCACTCCCGTGAGGACGATTAGTTCGTCGCTATAGAAATGGCGACGCTACCACTAAAATTAAACGAAATCAAAGACTCTTTAGTTTAATCATAATGAAATTGAGGAAGAATAGTCAATCACTTTTTGAACGAAATGACGGATTTCGGATGACAAATGACAAAGGGGAAAAGCTTTTTTTAGGGTTTAAGTAATAGAGAAGCATGGCCATGCGTCTCTACTCTTTTGCGATCTAAAAGAGTCGCACTACGAAAATGACCTCACTCCGCCGTAGGTGAGATTTTCAACCTGACCCTCTCCTAAGAGGAGAGGGAAATAAAAAGGGGCAGACACGCAGGTCTGCCCCTTCAGTTAATCAGTTATTCAGTATTAGTCATCCGTCTCGTTTAGTACATATCTCCATATCCACCGCCGCCAGGTGGCATCATGGGCGGTTTTTTCTCTTCGGGTTTTTCCGCTACCACGCACTCAGTGGTGATTAAAAGGGAGGCGATAGATGCGGCATTCTCCAAGGCAATCCGGGCAACTTTGGTGGGGTCGATTACCCCGGATGCCATCAGATCCTCGAAGTTACCGGTGTCGGCATTGTAACCGAAAGCACCTTTTTCCTCTTTGACCCGGTTAACCACAACGGCACCTTCAACCCCGGAGTTCTCAACTATGAGTCTAATCGGTTCCTCAATGGCCTTCTTTATGATTAAGACTCCGATAGCCTCGTCCCCCTCCAATTTCATCTTTTCCAGGGCGGGAAGCGCTCTCAAAAGTGCAACTCCTCCTCCAGGAATTATTCCCTCTTCCACTGCGGCTCTGGTGGCGTGCAGGGCATCTTCCACTCTTGCCTTTTTCTCCTTCATCTCGGTCTCGGTTGCGGCACCTACGTTGATCACTGCCACTCCGCCAGCTAATTTAGCCAATCTTTCCTGCAGCTTCTCCTTGTCGTAATCCGAGGTGGTCTCGTCGATCTGCTTGCGGATGGAGTTTACCCTGGCTTTGATATCCGCGCTTTTTCCTCCGCCCTCGACTATGGTGGTGTTGTCCTTATCTATAGTCACCCTTTTGGCTTTTCCCAGGTCGGATACGACAGCGTTTTCCAATTTGAATCCGAGCTCCTCAGCAATGACTTTTCCGCCGGTCAGGACGGCGATATCCTCTAACATCGCTTTTCTTCTGTCTCCAAATCCTGGAGCTTTGACTGCGCAAACCTTTAAAGTTCCCCTGAGCTTGTTGACCACTAAGGTGGCCAGTGCTTCACCTTCGACTTCCTCTGCGATAATGAGAAGCTGCTTACCCAGCTGGGCAACTTTTTCCAAGATTGGCAGAAGGTCTTTCATACCGGAGATCTTCTTGTCATAAATCAGGATCAAAGGCTCATCTAACAGGGCTTCCATGCTGTCAGGATTGGTGATGAAATAAGGAGAGAGAAATCCGCGGTCAAACTGCATACCCTCCACGACTTCCAGAGTGGTGGCAGTGGTTTTTGCTTCCTCCACAGTGATGACGCCGTCTTTTCCCACTTTCTCCATAGCATCTGCAATCAAGTCGCCAATTGCCTTGTCATTATTGGCAGAGATGGTTCCCACCTGAGCAATCTCGGTTTTCCCTGGTAAAGGCCTGGAAAGCTTTTTGATCTCCTCGACCACAACCTGAACTGACTTCTCTATTCCTCTCTTTAGAGCCATGGGGTTGGCACCAGCAGTTACGTTTTTCAACCCTTCTCTATAGATCGCCTGGGCTAAAACCGTAGCAGTGGTGGTCCCGTCTCCTGCCACGTCCGAGGTCTTGGAAGCAACCTCTTTTACCATCTGGGCGCCCATATTCTCAAACGGGTCCTCTAAATCTATCTCTTTGGCAACTGTGACCCCATCCTTGGTCACAGTAGGTGAGCCGAACTTCTTGTCCAGAACGACATTTCTTCCCTTGGGACCTAAGGTCACTTTTACTGCATCTGCTAATTTGTCAACACCCTTTTTTAGCTTTTCCCTGGCAGTGCTATTGAATTCCAAAATCTTTGCCATACTCATAACCTCCTGATTTTCTTATTTTAATAGTTTTGAACTTAACCTATTATCGCCAAGATGTCGCTTTCTCTCATTATCAGGTATTCCACATCATCAATGGTTACTTCTGTGCCGGAGTATTTACCGTATAAAACCTTGTCCCCTTTTTTGACCTCCATGGTCAACTGTTTTCCCTCTTCGGTCACCCTACCAGTACCAACCTCGATTATCTCCCCCTCCTGGGGTTTTTCCTTGGCAGTATCCGGAATGATGATTCCGCCCTTTTTTACGTCTTTAGCCTCCAGGGGCTTGATCAACACTCTGTCACCCAATGGCTTAACCTTCATAAATTTTTCTCCTTTTTTTGTAGTTAAGAAGGTTTAATGGTTTATAACTTTAGTTTTTTATAGTCGATTAATGGCCTGTCTGTTGTTCCATCAGGTCCAGGATCTGACGGAACGTAAATAGATCTAAATCTTCTATCTTTTTGTCTCTAAATAAAATATGCGACTTTTTTAGCACTCCATCTTTTAGTTTGCTAAGGATTGGCAGAATATATAAACCAGGCTTTAAAAAAGCAAGTAAAATTTTAAGAAAAATTTATCCGAGTTATCTTCATGCTGGTCAAATTCTTAAGTCTGATAATACTCAGATTTTCTTTGCTTTATTTGATTTTATTACCCTGTCAAAAATAATCTTCAGCCCCTTCAGGGTTAAGGTGGGGTCGATTTTTTGAATGGAGCCTGATTCCTTATAAATCATCTCAGCTAAGCCACCCGTTCCTATGACTTTGGGAATATGTTTCAGCTCTTTTTCAATCCTTTTGACGATCTCGTCTATCTGTCCCACTGCTCCATAAATTATTCCGGATTTAAGACTATCCTGGGTGTTTGTTCCGATGACTTTTTTCGGTTTCTTAAGCTCCACCCTGGAAAGAAGAGCGGCTTTCTGAAAAAGGTTGGCAGAAGAGGTCTCGATTCCCGGAGATATGACTCCTCCAAGATATTCACCCTTTTCAGAGATCACATCGAAAGTTGTGGCCGTGCCTAAATCGACCACGATAACCGAGCCACCGTAGATTTCAAAAGCAGCTACTGCGTTGGCGATTCTGTCTGCTCCTACCTGCTCGGGATTATCGTAAAGTATCTTTATGCCCAGAGGAAGTTTGGATGAGACTATCACCGGATCAGTATGCAGATAATTCCTGCTCATCTCTTCATAAACAGTGGTCAGGGCTGGCACAACCGAGGCGATTACTACCCCTTCGATCTTCTCGGTTTTGACCTCTCCAATCAGCTGTCGGATCAAAATGCCGCACTCATCCACTGTCAAGAAATGATTGGAGGAGACGCGAAAATAGTTCCGCAAAGTGTTTTTTATGAAGATTCCCACCACTGTGTTGGTATTACCTATGTCTATACAAATAAGCATGTTTCCTCCTGAAAGATTTCTGGATCTTTCGTAGGGGAGGGGCTTGTCCCCTCCCGTTTTTTCTTCTTTTAAATCAGAGTCACCTCGCCGGAGCTTATGATTCTCAGGCGTCCCCGTGTTTCGAAAATTAAGGAGCCATTCTCATCAATGTCTTTAACGATTCCTTTGATCTTCTCCTTTCCGTATAAGAGCTTCACCTTACTTCCCAGCATTGAAGAAGAACTTTTTATCTCCCCCAGATAAAATCTCAGTCCAAAAGTTTTGAAGTTCAGATAGATTTTCTCCATCTTCTCCAGAAAGGTTTTGAGAAGCTCAACTCTGGAATATTTGTTGCCGGATTCAATCAAGATGGAGGTCGCTTTGCCTATCAGGTTCCTGGGGAAATCGTTCTGGACCTGGTTTACGTTTACTCCCACACCGATTATGACGAAATTTACTTTATCCAGTTCTGCTGAGAGCTCCAAAAGAATGCCGGCAAATTTTTTTCCTTCTATCAGGCAGTCATTGGGCCATTTCAGGTCTGCTTTCAGTCCGGTCTTTTCTCTTATAGTCTGGACCAGAGCTAAGCCGGTGCATAAGGAAAGTCCGGGTGCTTTGGCTGGCGGGATTTTTGGTCTTAAGATCAAACTCATCCAGATTCCTTTTTCCGGAGGAGAAAGCCATTTTCTACCTAATCTTCCTTTTCCTGCTGTCTGCTTTTCAGCCACTATCAAAGTTCCCTCTGGAGCTTTCTCTTCAGCCAACCTGTAAGCTAAGTCATTGGTCGATTTCAAAGTCCGGTAAGAAAGGATTCTTTTCCCAAAAATTTTGGTCTTGAGATTATCGTGAATCTCCAAAGGGATAAGGCTATCAGGTACTGAGGTCAAGCGATAAATTTTCCCCTTCTCGGTCTCGATTTTGTATCCAAGTTTTTTTAATTCTGCAATCCCTTCATAAACTGAAGAGGTTGGTAGATTCAAAGACGAGGAAAGAAGACTGGTGCTTAGACCGCCCGAGTTCATTTCTCTTTTCAGAAGGGTAAGAATATTTTCTGAGATCATCTTATTTCTGGATGATAGTTGGTTGCAGAAGGTTTTAGCCTTCCACATTCATTTGGCTACTTTATACTTATGGAGGCCTAAAGACCTCTATTACATCCTCATTTCAGCAGAAGACTGAAGTCCAGAGCCTTTGCTGAATGAGTTAATGCTCCGATAGAGATATAATCTATACCACTCAAGGCTATTTTTCTGACATTTTTCAGATTAACCCTGCCCGAGGCTTCAATCTCCACTTTTTTGTTTTTTGAACGTATAAGCCTTACTGCTTTTTTCAAATCCGCAAGCTTGAAATTATCCAGCATAATCCGATCGATTTTGAAATTCAGAGCTTCTTTAATCTCCTTTAAATTCTTAGTTTCGACTTCGATTTTAAGTCCTCTTCTGTTTCTCTGAGCTTTCCTGATTGTTGCAGAGATGCTGCCGGCTGCCTGAATGTGGTTATCCTTGATCAGTATCATATCATAAAGCCCCTGGCGATGGTTTTCTCCCCCACCCTTTTTCACCGCATACTTTTCCAAAAACCTCAATCCAGGTATGGTCTTGCGGGTATCCAGGATCTTCGCCGAAGTTCCTTTGGTTTTTCGCACAAATTCATTCGTCAAGGTGGCAATTCCCGAAAGCCTCTGCAGATAATTCAGGGCGGTTCTTTCTCCAGCCAGGATGCTTTTTACCTTCCCCTGAATCGATACAACTTTTTGACCTTGCTTTACCTCATCTCCGTCACATCCTAAAGGTTTGAACGTTATTCGGGGATCAATCTCATGGAAAACAGATTTCACCACTTCCAGGCCCGCAATTATCCCTTTCTCTTTGGCTAAGATAAACCCTTTACCCCTTTGTCGCTCCGGAATGGTCAATTCGGAAGTAACGTCTCCTGAACCGATGTCTTCATCTAAAGCAATCTTGACTATTTTTTGAATTTTCTGGAACTCGGATTTCCTCATAAACGTAAAATTAAAATAAATCTCAGAGATGTCAACATAAAAGTCTTGACAAATGATTGTAAAGACTTTATAGTAAAATATAAATCAATTTTGTGAGGGGGAAATGAAATCAGATTTTTTTGATGTTCCTCTTTCTTGTTTTTCACCGGATAGAAAAGAGCAGGGGAAATGCTGGCTTAACCTATTAGCTTCAGGGGAGAAGCTCGAAGTCTGCTTTCCCCCGGATGAAAGACTGGGGAACTGCCTGGAATGCAGCTTTTTCCAGAAGCTTTCCTCCAGGTTTGCCGGAAGGAGAAGCGCCGACCGGATCGCAGAAGAGTCTTTAAAAATTCTGCTCGGCCAAGTGAAAACCTTCGATAATTATCTGGAGAGGATAAACCAGGACCTGAACAAGAAATTGGAGGAGCTTTCCCTTTTAAAAAAAGTATCGGATGCCTTACTCAAATCCCAGGAACTGGATAAGACCTTAAGGATAATATTGACCGGAGTCACAGCTGGAGAGGCATTCGGTTTTAACCGGGCTTTCATCTTTCTGGTTAATCCCAAGACTCAAACCCTGGAAGGAAAGATGGGATTAGGTCCAAAAGACCAGGAAGAAGCCTTCAAAATCTGGTCTTACATAAAAAGGGAAAAAGTTACTTTTGACCAGATGCTGGAGAATGTGCTTGACTCGGACGAGCAGGAGAACGAGTTAACCAGCAGGATAAAGACTCTTTCCTTCTCTCTGGAGGATAAGGATAATGTCTTAGTGAAAAGCATGTTAGAGAAAAAAAGCTTTAATCTGAAAGAGGAAGAGGTCTCAAATCTAAAGCCGGATGAGGTTTTGAAAATTCTCAGCACCAAGGGGTTTTTGCTCGTCCCGATATTCTCGGAAAACAAAGCTATAGGGGTTCTGGCAGTGGACAATCTCATCACTGGCAATAAAATCTTCGAGGACGACCAGGTAGGCCTGGAGACTTTTGCCAACCAGGCAGCTTCCCAGATCGAAAATATCATTTTGCATGAAGAGCTCAAGCAAAAAATAAAGGAATTAGAGCTTGCCTCCCAGATTTTAAGAGAAAATCAAAACTATCTTTTGCAAGCTGAAAGATGGGTGGATATAGGGAAGTTAGCCACTACCGTAGCCCATGAGATAAAGACTCCCCTGGTGACCATGGGCGGTTATGCTCGTCGGGCTTTAAGAAAGGCAGAACAAGGAAAACTGGGGCCTCACGAGTTAGAAATAATCGTAAAAGAGACTGAACGTCTGGAGAGCATAACCTCTGAAATATTAGATTATTCTAAAGCCACCAAGTTAAACTATGAGAAAAAGGATCTGAATCTTCTGATCAAGGAGGCTATTGAAGTCTTCAAGGGCAAGCTTAGATATAACGGGATCTGGTTAAAGACAAAATTCTCCCCTGAACCCCCTATTTTGAATTTTGACCCTAAAAGAATAAAGCAAGTTCTTTTCAATCTTATAGAAAATGCAGTCGAGGCTATGCCTGAGGGAGGGGCTTTGACTATCAAAACTCAAAGAAACGAGGAATTCGCCATTTTCGAAGTCGAGGATACAGGCTCAGGGATAAAGGAAGAGAATCTGCAAAAGCTCTGGATTCCCTTTTTTACCACCAAGCCTAAAGGCTCGGGCCTGGGTTTATCGGTCTGCAAGAAGATCATCGCAGACCACCAGGGGTACATCGAGGTAAAGAGCGAAGCGGAGAAAGGGTCAAAGTTTATAGTTTATTTACCGTTTCTGAGGGAGAGCTAATCGACCTGGCGTCCTTATTCCTGTGATAACATTTTTCTTTGCCACGGGAGTGGCGACGCTACTGATTATCAATTTCCAGGACTTTCTTAAAGGAAGAAGGTTCCTATGTACAAAATATTGTTAGTAGAAGACGAGCCTCATCTTCTGGAGCTTTACCAGGAAGAGCTTCAGGATGAGGGGTATGAGGTAATGACAACGATGGATGGTCAAGAGGCAGTCCTTCTGACCAAAAAGAATCTCCCGGATTTAGTGGTTCTGGATATAAAGATAAAGAAACTCCACGGTTTAGAGGTGCTCAAGCAGATAAAGGGGTTCAATAAAAACCTCCCAGTGGTTTTGAATTCTGCGTACGAGACTTTTAAGTCTGATTTTTCCTCCTGGATCGCGGATGCCTACCTGATAAAATCCTCCAATTTGGCAGAACTCAAAGAGAAGATAGCTGAGTTGCTGGTAATTTAATCTATTTGCGGCGTCGGGTTTCACGCCCCACATCCAGGATTTCTCCTTCGGGTCAGGGGGCCCGATGGACACGCTGAAAGCTGCTGGTGATCTGATTGGTAGGGGTTC
>DATKKH010000149.1:0-27965 GCA_035543035.1 Terriglobales bacterium
GTAGCACCAGAGAGCGGAAGCAAGCGCCTGAGGCGCATAAACATTGTTCGGGTATTTATCCCCCAATTCCTGATATTCGAGAAAGCCAAGTTCGGCTTTTTCTGAATCTAGACCCCCGTGCTTCTTATCCTTGGACCAGGCGAGTTTATCAGCCTCCAAGAGCATATTCAAAGCTTTTTTCTCGTCTCCGGATGGGGCTTTAACAAGGATTCTTAGGACATTGGAATTGCTTCCGCCGAAATGTACGTAGCAGGTATATTCGCCAGGCTCGCTGATTTGAAAACGATTTGCAATCTCTTGACCCCCATGCAAGGTTTGTCTCGGTTTTAAGGTGTCTGGCCGGAAAGTGTACAATATAGACACAGCATTATTGACACGTTCTCTCCCTGAGTCGTCCAGAATACTAAAAGATTCATTAACATCGCTTAGAGCAAGCCAGATTGTAGAGTCGGTCATGTTCTTCACTTCATACCTGACAAATACATCTTCCCGAGTGAGATATTCTTCTTTGTCTGAGGATATCTTGATTTCGAAAGGTCCTGTGGGGTGAGCTTCTTTAGGATTCACAGTGCACTGAGGAATAAGAAGAAAACTTAACAGGACAATTACGGATATGCTTTTTTTGTGAGACATTCTAACCTCCCTGCCATTTGTATTCCTATTATATATTTATTATATATCATAAAAAATAGATTGTACAGCAATCAAAAACAAATGAGTTATCTCCTTATTTGAATTCCCCATCCAAACCCACACCCTTCTCCGCCTCCAGAGGTTTTTCCGTGTTCAGTCCCTTCTGGGTCCAGTGGGTGTTGTCTTTGGCGAAAGGCTTGGAGTAGGTGTCCTTTCCTCCGGTGTCGAGGAACAAGCCCAGGCAGAGCATATAATCCCGGATGGTTCCTCTGGAGGTGATATTTGCCCTGCCCAAAGTCGTTGGAGCTGTAACGTTGTAGGTATCGCTGCCCGCTTTATCCCAGAAAATCCCAATTCCATTGTCGTTCCCTCCGCCTAAGCTCAAATTAGGAGCATCATAAATATCATCTCCTGATTCGTCGATCAAAACCCCTAGGCTGAAATCGTGTCCTGCTCCCATGGCCATATTCATAGTAGCGGTATAATGGTCATTCCCACGGGCATCATACAAAACCCCACAACCGAAGTGTGCACCGCTTCCCTGGACATACCAGACCCCGTTATAAGTATCATTTCCGTTTTCATCCCACAAAATCCCCAGTGCATACCAGAAAGCACACCCCTGGGCAAAAAGACCGGCTGAATACTGGTCATCCCCTTCCATATCCACCAGCATTCCTATGCCTCCTGCCCAAGAATGACCATCTAAGTAATCTGCTCTTCTACCATAGCCCATACCTTGTGAATTTGAATCATTATGCTCTTTGGTCTGGGCTGAAGGAAAATCTATCTGAGTGTCGTTGGCAACATACTTATCATTTCCCTTTGAGTCCAGTAGTATCCCGATCCCCTTGGTATATCCGAATCCTTGCGAACACAGAAAAGTGTTGTAGGTGTCATTTCCCTCTAAGTCTGTGAGTATCCCGATGCCGAACTGGCCTGAACCCTGGGAAGTGGTGTTGGATTCATAGGTATCATCTCCTTCATAATCCATTAAGACCCCGACTCCAAAACATCCTGCACCCTGAGAGAGATTGACTGCCTTATATTCATCTTTTCCTCCCATATCCACCAGGAACCCATATCCGAAAACCCCAGCTCCAAAAGATGGCTTGGTCTTGCTGGTCGAAAGGTATTTATCATCACCAGATTTGTCTATCAGAATAGAAACAGGATAAGAGTAAGAACGGTTTGCGCCTCCGCTCTCGTAGGAATCATCTCCACTTATATCCAGGATTATAAAATAATCAGCTTCAGGATAATTATCATCCGTCCCGTTTGAGATTATTATCCTGCCTAAAGGAGTGTCGTATGAGAAACCAAATTTTTTATCAGACGAAAAATTATTGAGACTATCTTTTACGAAGTCAACTGCAGCAGCCAAGTCCTCAGCCCCGGTGTAAAGGTATTTGTAGTCAACATAATGCAGAAAATCGTAAAACTCAGGGGTTACCAGTTCCTTATCCGAGCTTAAAAGCCGTGAAGCCTGGTCAAACAGCTTTTCCATATCGAATTTTTTCTCCGCTTTTTCAAAAGCTGAATTTCTCCACTTCAGAGCATCCAGCGAGGCATAAATCAAAAGAGCAACTTTCTGAGAAATCTCCTCTGGGACTTCCTGAGTCATCTTTTTTAATTTCTTGATTTCGCTCGATGAAATCTTTTTGCCCATTTTGATAAAAAGGGAGTCGATTGATTCATATAACGCATCCTTGCTTTTGACCTTCTTCAGATTCTCCTCCATAGGGTTTCCTACAAAACCTCTGCGCACCCCTTCGTCAATTCTCAAGGAAGCAAACCCGATCAAATTATTCAAAGAACGGGCATTCGAAGCTAAGTAGTTTTTGAAATTGTAGGTGTAATAGGGTATCTTGAAAAAGTTCTGGTGATATAAAGTGAACAGTGGGAGCACAAACTCATCCCCTCCGAAATTGGACATGTCATAATCATCAAATTTCAGAGTCTCTTTGGTCAAGCCCACCGCCTTCAGTGCCTTATCAAACGGGTCTTCTTTTTCACCTGCAAAGTTTGTGGAGATTAAACAGAATAATAAAATCATAATGAAAAACGAAGCTCTCTTCTTCATCTTTTCCTCCTGTAGTTGAACTGTTTTGAATCAAAATAACCTCCCCGAATATTTATGTCAAATCTAATTATGTTTTTGTTGTAGGGACAGAACAGTGTTCTGTCCTTAAAAAGAAAATCCAACTACATTTCAGTTGACAAAGAAGAAAACAGGTGGTATAATTTCAAAAAATCTTCTTTTGTATTGACTTATATGCGCTTCATTGCTGATTTTCACATTCATTCCAAATTCAGCCGTGCGACTTCTCCGGAAATGGAGATCGAGTCTCTTTCTAAATGGGCAGAGATAAAGGGAATTACTCTTTTAGGAACTGGAGATTTCACCCATCCGACCTATCTCTCCGATTTGAAAGAGAAGTTAGAGCCTCTGGGGAATGGGCTTTTTCAGTTAAAAAATAAAAAAAGTCCTGTCAGGTTCATTCTCACAGTGGAGCTTAGTAATATTTATCATCAAGCAGACAAGCTAAGAAAAATTCATAACATCATCTTTGCCCCATCCTTTGAGGTGGTAGATAAGATCAACAAAAAATTAGCCAATTTAGGGAAATTAGAAGCAGATGGCAGGCCGATATTTACTTTCTCTGCCAAGGATCTGGCAAGACTCATTTTGGGAATTTCACAGGAATGTCTGATCATACCTGCACACGCCTGGACTCCCTGGTTCTCCATTTTCGGGGCAAATTCCGGTTTCGATTCGATTGAAGAATGCTTTGGAGAATATTCCAAATATATCTACTCCATAGAAACCGGGCTTTCATCTGACCCGCAGATGAACTGGAGATTATCCAAGCTGGATAAGATCACTTTAGTCTCCAACTCGGATGCCCATTCTCCATCCAAGTTAGGAAGAGAAGCCAACGTGTTTGACTGTGAATTGGACTACAAAGAGATCGCTGAAGTGATCAAGACCAAAGACAAAAGCAGGTTTATATATACTGTGGAGTTTTTCCCGGAAGAGGGGAAATATCATTTTGACGGGCACAGGAACTGCGGGATTTTGTACTCACCAGCGGAGACCAAGAAAAACAAAGGGCTGTGTCCGGTCTGTCACCGGAAAATCACCATTGGGGTAATGCACCGGGTAGAGGATTTGGCAGACAGGCCAGACGGGTTTGTCCCGCCTAATTCCATACCTTTTAAAAACCTGATCCCTCTGCAGGAAATAATTGCTGAAGCTCTTGGCCAGGCCCCTGATACCAAAGGAGTACAAGAAGAATATAAAAGGATGATCCAGAACTTCGGAAGCGAATTCAGGATTCTTCTGGATCTTTCTCCAGAGGAGCTTTCACCATCTGCTCCTCCGAAAATAGTCGAGGGCTTAAAAAGAATGCGAGAGGGTAAGCTGAGCATCATCCCGGGACATGATGGGGTCTATGGCAAAATAAAAATCTTTGAAGAAGCTGAGAAGGTAGAGCTGAAGAAGGATACTGAGCAGTTAGGGTTGTTTTGATCTGTAGGGGTAATTCATGTCCATTTGGATCCAATTGGAAATTGCCCCTACAAACTTCCAGTGCTTTAATTTTTCTCCAAGTTTCGTATAATAAGTGAAATAAAACATATCTGCGCATTCTTTCCACTGACTTATTTTTCTGCCTGAAAAGGTTTTCGATTTGTTGCCGATAAAAAAGATGTGTGGAATAAGGCTGGGATAAGAGGAGATTTTGAAGTGAATTTATCAAGATTTTTTAAGCCTGAGCTTATCAAGTTAAAGCTGGAGAGCAAAGTCGAGTTCGATCCGGAGAATGGTCTTCATCCTCAGAAGAAGCTCTGGATGGTCAAGGAGGCCGTACTGCAAGAACTGGTCGAGCTTTTGGATAAGTCAGGTAAAGTCTGTAATAAACACAAGCTTTTGATAGACCTTGAAAACCGGGAGAAAAAAGCTTCCACCGGCATAGGTAAGGGGATTGCCATACCACACGTCAGGACTATGCAGGTAAGGGAGTTCGTGATCGGTTTTGCCCGGTCTAAAGAAGGATATGATTTCGATTCTATAGATGGTAAGCCAGTCCATCTTTTCTTCGTAATGGGAGCACCTCCCTATGATGACTCCCTCTACTTAAAAGTATTCAAATCGATTGCCGAGCTTTTCCATTCGGATAGCTTTGAAGAAGAGCTTATGTCCGCCACCTCAGAATACGAGATTATCAGAGCAATCCAGAAAGTTGAGTAAAGCCTTTCGTAGCATCCGCACTCCCCTAAGGATGTTTTTTTTACTGCCACTAATATTTTACTTCTCTTTTGATTCTTCTTAGAATTTACTTGATTTTTGGAGGGTTTTCTATAAACTAAAGAAGTGTATCACAACTTGATCCATCTATACCATACATTTATGAGGATATAAGATTCAGTTCGAAAAAATGAGTCGTGCGAAATCTTCCATAAGGAGAAATAAATTTGCTAAAGAGTCGTCTCAACTGAATCAATAAGCTACATGCTTCAGCTATTGCCCTATCGGGCATTGTTCTCAGATGCCAGAGTCCTGATGCCGGTAGCGATAACGAGATGAACAAGGAAGGTGAAACAAAATGAAGATCGAGGTTGAATATTTAGAGTTTATGTGGCCCATGAGACATTTTCTAATAACCTGTGGCGATATAAAAGGAAAATCAAATATAATTGCGGTGAGCTTTTGCATGCCGGTATCGAAGAAGCCCCCGCTTATAGCTTGTGCCATAGGAAAGGGGGCTTATTCATCCGAGTTAATTGAGAGCACTAAGGAATTTATCGTAAACGTTCCCTCACAGGATCTAAAACCAAAAATATATTATTGCGGTTTCCACTCTGGCCATCAAGTGGATAAATTCAAAGAAGCAGGTTTAACCCCACGACCAGCACGCAAAGTAAGAGCTCCTATTATCGATGAATGTTTTGCTCAGATGGAATGTATTCTCAAACAAGAAGTAAAAGCGGGAGATAAAAATCTGTTTATAGGCGAAGTGATAGAGGCATATGCAGAAGAAGCTATAGTGAAGAAAAAAAGGGAGATCGAATATGCAAAAGGAGATTTTCCCAAGAAAGTATATTCTACGAGATTTAAGATTTCGTGAATCATTTCGCAAAATATATTTTTTTTACGATGTCATCGTAACTCCCAACTTTCCAAAGAGTTAAGAGGTACACCTTTAGTTGAGCTCTCTTCGGTTACCATCATTTTTTCGATTCTTTTAGAATTTACTTGATTTTTTGGGGCTTTTTAATAAATTACAAAATCTTATTTGAAACACTGTATAAAAAACTAATTTGGAGGTAAGAAATGCCCAAGAAAGTGAAAAAAGTAACAAAGAAACAGAAGCCTTTAAAGAAAATGGCAAAGGCTCCAGTCGAATCCAAAGTTGAAAAGTATATCTATTTCTTCGGAGGAGGTAAGGCAGAGGGAAGCAGGCAATTAAGAGACCTTTTGGGAGGAAAAGGATCAGGTCTGGCTGAGATGACCAATATCGGTGTCCCGGTCCCGCCCGGTTTTACCATTACTACCCAGATGTGTAACCTGTTTTACAAGAACGACATGAAGCTTCCCAAAGACCTGCACAAGGAACTGAAGGAGAATATATCTAAGCTGGAGAAAATTTATGGTGCGAAATTTGGGGATCCTGCTCATCCACTTCTTCTTTCAGTACGCTCCGGGGCTAAATTCTCAATGCCGGGAATGATGGACACAATTCTCAACTTAGGACTGAATGATAAAACTGTCCAGGGGCTTATCAAGAAAACCACCAATGAAAGATTCGCATATGACTCCTATCGCCGGTTTGTCCAAATGTTCGGGAATGTGGTGATGGGGCTGGATAAACCTGAGTTCGAGGAGATAATCCAGAGGAAAAAAGAGGCTAAAGACATAAAATTGGATACCTCCCTGACTGTCGAGGATTTAAAAGAGATAATCTCGAAGTACAAAAATAAGATAAAACACAAAACCGGGGATGAGTTTCCCCAGGACCCGTATAAACAGTTGGAAATGGCAATTGAAGCGGTTTTCAAGTCCTGGAATACTCCCAGGGCCATAACCTATCGTCGCCTAAATAATATCCCTGGAGACTTAGGAACCGCAGTCAACATCCAGACTATGGTCTTTGGAAATATGGGTGAAAGCTCCTGCACCGGAGTTGGTTTTACCCGCAATCCCTCTACTGGAGAGAATAAATTTTATGGTGAATACTTGACTAATGCCCAGGGCGAAGACGTGGTCGCAGGGGTCAGGACTCCCAAGCCGATTCATCAGCTTGAAAAAGAGATGCCATCTGTCTATAAACAGTTGAAAGGGATTACTTCGAAACTGGAAAAGCATTTCCGGGACATCCAAGATTTCGAGTTCACAGTCCAGGAAGGCAAGCTTTATATGCTCCAGACCCGGACTGGAAAGAGAACTGCACCGGCTGCAGTCAAGATTGCCGTGGATCTGGTAAAGGAAAAATTAATCACCAAAGAAGAAGCCTTGATGAGGATTGAGCCGGCCCATTTGGATCAACTCCTTCACAAGAGGATCGATCCCAAGGCTCAGGTAAACGTCATAGCCAAAGGATTAGCTGCTTCGCCCGGTGCAGCCTCCGGTAAAGTAGTTTTCACTGCAGATGATGCGGTGAAATTAGCCCAGGCAGGAGAAAAAGTCGTTCTGGTCCGGCAGGAGACCAGCCCGGATGATATCCACGGAATGGCAGCTGCTCAGGGAATCCTCACTGCGCGCGGAGGGATGACCTCTCATGCCGCAGTAGTAGCCCGTGGAATGGGAAAGTGCTGTGTAGCAGGGTGCGAGGATATCAAGGTCAACGAGCAGAGAAAGGTCTTCACAGTTGGCGGAACAGTGGTCAGGGAAAGGGACATAATCTCCCTGAATGGTTCCACCGGTGAAGTGATTTTAGGCGAGGTTCCTACGATCGATCCCGAGCTTTCAGGAGAATTCGGCGAGTTTATGGAATGGGCTGATCAGGTCAGAAGACTTAAAGTGAGAACCAATGCTGACATTCCCAGAGATGCAATCCAGGCTATGAAATTCGGAGCAGAAGGCATCGGCCTGTGCAGAACCGAACATATGTTTTTTGCCAAGGACCGGCTTCCGATCGTTCAGGAGATGATCCTGGCAAAAACCAGAGAGGAAAGGGAAGTTGCTTTAGATAAGCTTCTGCCTTTCCAGAAAAGCGACTTCAAGGGATTGTTCGAGACGATGAAAGGTTACCCGGTAACCATTCGCACTTTGGATCCTCCTTTGCACGAGTTTTTGCCCAACCGGGAAGATCTGATGGTCGAGATAGCTGTGATGAAAACCAAAGGAGAGGATGAGGAAAAGCTCAAGGAAAAAGAAAGGCTCCTGGCACGGATAGAGGAGCTGCACGAGTTCAATCCGATGTTAGGCTTAAGAGGGTGCAGGCTGGGAATCCTGTATCCTGAGATAACCCGGATGCAGGCAAGGGCAATTTTTGAGGCCGCTTGTGAATTAGCCAGGTCCGGAAAGGTAGTTGTGCCTGAGGTGATGATTCCTCTGGTGGGCAATATTAACGAGTTCAAGAACCAGAGGGAAATTGTCATAACTGTGGCTGATGAGACTATGAAAAAATATAAGGTGAACCTCAAGTATCTCGTAGGCACGATGGTCGAGATTCCCAGAGCCTGCCTGACTGCAGACGAGATCGCCTCAGAGGCAGAGTTCTTTTCCTTCGGGACAAATGATTTAACCCAGACAGTTTATGGTTTCTCCAGGGATGACTCGGGGAAATTCACCAAATATTATCTGGAGCATAAAATCCTGCTCAAAGACCCGTTTGTATCCATTGACGTTAATGGAGTCGGGCAGCTAATGGAATTAGGCGTCAAAAAAGGTAGAGGTGCCAGGCCTGATTTAAAAGTCGGCATCTGCGGAGAACACGGAGGAGACCCGGATTCAATTCTTTTATGTCATAGATTAAATCTGAACTACGTAAGCTGCTCGCCATTCAGAGTCCCGATTGCCCGGTTGGCCGCCGCCCAGGCGACTTTGGGGAGGATAAGCAAGGAAGTGACGGAATAGTCTTTTGTAGGGACAGGACATTGTCCTGTCATTATCCATTATCGATAATACCTATCTTTTTTTTCGTATCGCCCGACATTCGTGTCGGGCGTTTGTTATTAAAAATTCATCTTGATTTTGACAGAAGATAGACTTACATTAATTTTGTCATAAGAGAAAATCGTTTTTTGTTCACCAAGGGTAGAGTCCCTAGAAATCAAGAGAGGTTTGAGAATGTTAAAAAAGTGGCTTTATTCATTTATAGTTTTAATAATGCTTGGTAGCTTAGTGTTCTTATCTTGTAAGAAGAAATCAACCGAGAGCGAGCCAGCGGAGATTCCATCGAGATGGAATACCTATAATACCTCAAATAGCGGTCTGGCAAATAACTGTGTAACAGCCATAGCCATAGACCATTCTGGTAACAAATGGTTCGGAACCTATTCCGGGGTAAGCAGATTCGATGGGAGTAATTGGACCACTTTTGATATTTCAAACAGCGGGCTTGCAAATGATACTATAAGCACAGTTGCTATGGATGCTGATTACAACATCTGGTTCGGGACCTCGGATGGTGTTAGCAAATTTGATGACTCAGTCTGGACAACTTTTGACACATCTAACAGCGGGCTTATATCCAATAAAGTGATGGCTATAGCAATTGATTCTTCAAATAATAAATGGTTCGGAACGATGAATGGCGTCAGCATGTACGATGGCTCAAACTGGATTACTTACAATACCTCAAACAGCGGGCTTTCTGACAATGCCATTTTTTGTATTGCAGTTGATGCTTTTGATAATAAATGGTTTGGAACTTATACTGGAGGTGTTTGCAAATTGGACGGAATCGGCTGGACTACCTATAATAGCTTAAACAGCGGGCTTGCGGTGAACTGGGTAACGTCGATTGCAATCGATACCGCGGGCAACAAATGGTTTGGAACTTTTGGTGGGGGAGTTAGTAAATTCAATGACTCCAGCTGGGTGACTTACGATACCTCGAACAGCATACTGCCATCTAACTACGTTTATACCATTACAGCTGATTTTTCAGGAGATGTCTGGATTGGGGTGCATCCAGATGGGGTTATTAAATACAAAGGGGGTGAATGGACTGAATATCATTGTATGAACAGCGGGATTCCCTGTTATTTAGTTTTGGCTATTGCAATGGATCTTTCGGGGGACATATGGTTTGGAACCTGGGGTGGCGGAGTGAGCAAGTTAGAGAAATAAGTGGTTCAAGAAGGACAAAACGATATTCTGTCTCTTGTATTTTTTCTTGCGGAACCCGTCCCTTGCGTCTGGTATCTTTTTGTATCATCCTTCACATCAGTTCCCCACGTTGAAGACCACAAACGAACGATCCGCACCATATATTTGGTTGAGAAACGCCTTGAAGTCCTGGAAATTTTCAGGCTGGACCAGTTCCTGGGTTATGATCTGAACCCGCTGATAGGTTAACTGGTTTTCGCTCACGGTGTAATGCGTCTTGAAAGAGCCGTAGGGTGATGTTATATCCTTATCTTGAGGAACTGCCTTTATGGTCAGACTTTCAGGAAACTCCAGCACAACCTGGCTCTGATCTTCGAACGGGTATACGTTGTCCACAGGATATTTCCTCTCTTTTTCGTTCGGGATTTCGTCAGCGTCTAACCGGGTCAGTAGATTGAGATTCACCAACAGCTCATTTCTGGTCTTGGTAGCGTATTTAATCAGCTTTGCGCCGAAGCAAATGAGGAAAGGAGCATCCAGATTCGAGACATTATCGAAATTTGAACTGGTCAAGGTAAAATTTGGTGAATAGGTGCTGAGCTTCCTTCCCAGCCATTCTTTGTTCTCGGTTGTAGTTCTCGAGTTCAGAAAATCTCGCTGAAGCACCTCCGGGTTCCCAGTTGCCGAGATCTGTCCCTTAATCTCCACGCTCCCATCCAGTGCCAGCTTCGCATCAATCGAGCTGACAACTCTGTTATCTTCTGCCCGGCTGGCGGGTGTCCTGATAATGACCGCATCTACCCCCCTTATAACCAGGGCATCGCACCCCTGGTCTGTCCAGGGAAGTTTGCCAAAGGGACAATAATTACTGGTACAGTCCAACCACAGAGTATCTTTTTCCAGGGGAACGAATACTATCAGATGGTTAAACTGATTGGAGGGAAAATCAGTCAGTACAGAACCCTCGTCCTTAGTCCGCAACAGGGCTGGATATGCCCTGATGCCGACCGCATCAGCCATGGCTATGAATAAGGTTGACAGGTCCTTGCAGTCTCCATACCCTGTGGTTAGAACAGATTCTGCGTCACGGGGCATGTATCCGCCCATCCCCAGGTGTATTGCCACGTAGTGAGTTTTGGTTTGCAGAAAGCGGTAAAGCTGCCTGGTTTTTTCCAGCTCCGATGGATACTGCTCAACCAGGGACTGGATAATCCCCCTTTGCTCTGGAGAGAGAAAATATTTTCCTGAAGCCAGGGAAGAATACCATTTTCCAAAAAGGCTCCAGTCGGCATTGGAACCCGGGTAACCCATCAATTCGAATTCCTCCGGCGCAAATACGACCGATATTTTGTAGTCTTCTTCAGGAGGCATATCTTTTTCCTCTTTAAAAGGCGGCAGGTCCGAAAGTTCAAAAATCAGCTGGAGTTTGCCTTTGGAGCGGTTCTCGATAGGGGTTATCTCAAGATTACGCTTGCGCATATTAAAAAAGAGGTCCGGCGGAAGTATCAGCCTGTAAACTGAGCGTTTGACTGGTATTTCCATCTGGGGATGCCACTCCGGCCAGAAAAAAAGAGAGTTGAATCTTATCTCATAGGAGTACTCCAAAGTGTACGGAAATGCCGTTGTGCTTAAGTCGAAATGTCTTAGCCGGGTCTTTTCATACAGAACGTAATCCGGGAAAACCGATTCTTCCTGGATATCCTCTTTCCCCAGCTTTCTGATGATAGTGCCGTCCGCACTCCTTACCTGTGCCTCCATCCGGGCAACTTCCATAAACTCGTTCAACGGTGCAAAAACTTTCCCATATTCTTTGCCCCGTTCATTGTAAATGCGAAAGATCCGGTGAACGGAGAGGACGGTTTTGTTCTTGCCCTGAACCGAAAACTCCTGCTCGTCCAGTTCGCAGATCGCACCCCGGTCTATAGCCTCATTTTCTAGATTTGATTGCTGAGCAAAAGACCTGAAAGGACTAATTGTGCTGAGAAGCCACAAAAGGCAGAAAAGTCCCCCTTTGAATAGGACGGAGCTTTTGTTCACGGGATTCCAAAAGCTTGAATGCACTGTCTGGTGCTGTCTTATCACTTTTATCAACTGACTCCGGGATGTTCGTTTTCTCGTTTAACTCTGGCTTTTTTTGAGAACCACCATCAGCTGGTCAGCGTCCGCTACATCCTGGAAAAAATTCCGCAACTTCTGGTATTGGGATACCGGGAATACCAGCTGGCTGATCGTCAACTTACGATAGCATCTTACGACCCTGCCCTCAGAGGTAAATCCTTTGCTGAACTTAACCCCGGGGATTTCGCGATACACGGCTGCCGGAAGCGGATCCAGCTCGAATCCCTCGGGGATTTCTAATTTTGTATCCTCTATCTCCGAATAAGGATAAGAGAAGTCGACCGGGAAAGAACGTGTTTCGTTCTTAAAAGGATTCGACCCCAGGCGTAAAAAGAAAGTCGGGTTGATGTATATTTTATCCCCTACGATCTGTGCATAGCTGGAAGCAGACCAGTTTATCTCCATCTCCAGAGGCAGGCGAGCGCTATCAAGGGAAACATAATTAACAGAGTCCACTGATGGCATGGAGATCTGCTGCAGCAGGTCCTTTTTGAGAAAATCCTCTTTGCCCAGGTTCAGGATCTTCTTTCTGGCGGAAGCATTGTTATAACCCAGGTAGACTACTTGGCTGATGCATCTTAAGGTGCCGTCTGGCAGAAGCTCAGCTTCGGTGACAAAATGCTCCTGGCTTTCGATTCTCAACGCTCGAATGTCTGCCAGATAGCTGGTGCCCCGGCTGAGCAAGAGCCCGGAGCTGACCAGATCATCCGGGGGAAGAGCTCCCAGGGGAAAAGACTTCTCCAGGGCATCAACAAAAAAATCTTTCTTGCCGATCTTGACATATCCTATCAGATGGTTGAAAGGGATAAGGCTGGGTTTCTGTAGCACGTTGCAGTAATCACGCGTGCCTATCAACACCGGGTAAGCTTCTATCCCAGCAGCCTTCAACAAGCTTAAAAGCAAAAGGTTTTTCTCAGCTCCATTTCCCTGCTTGCGCTTAAGCACCGGCTCAAGATCCCCCTTATCCAGGTCAAAGGCACCCCTTTGTTCATCCCATAGTATTTCATTGCAAACGTAATCGTAGATTTTCACTGCTTTTGCCGAATCTGAGCTTAGGCCTTTGGTCAGCTCCAAACATTTGTCCTGCACCAGCGGGATTGCTTTCAGGTAAGGCTCATACCATGCACTGACCATCTCTCCTATCTCCTGCCAGGTATCAATCGCCTTGGGATGGTAGGAATCGATGTCTCTGTAAGGAACAGCTTCGAAATAGACCCCCAGACGGTAATCATCAACGCAAATGATGAAAGGTTCTTTTTTCATCGCAGGAATATTCTTAAAAGTCCAGCAGTAAGCGTCACTTTTCGAGGTGTTCGGCATTGCTCCCGCCTCGGCAGGGTGGAAGGAGTAAGAATACGTCATGTTAGGCAATAGCTCCAGGGTAACCTCAGAAAGCCTGGTGAAAAGATCGTTCTGAAAGTTCCAGTTTCCCAGATAATATCGGTTGGTGCTCCATTTTTGATACCGGTACTCGAATACGCACCCTTCCTCTACCCCGGGCAGGGTAAACACCACCTCATCCCAGTTCGTTCCCTTCTTGGTAAAGACTTGACTTTTGTCCAGCTTAAATTTATTCCCCGATCTGCAATAAACCTGGCCCTCGAGTCCTTTTATCTTGTCGCCA
The DNA here is from genome assembly GCA_035543035.1 of Terriglobales bacterium. Taxonomy (GTDB): domain Bacteria; phylum Zixibacteria; class MSB-5A5; order MSB-5A5; family RBG-16-43-9; genus RBG-16-43-9. The sequence continues at coordinate 13,653 of DATKKH010000149.1, forward strand.
TGAGCGAAGGGGATGGAGATCTTAGCATATTCTAATCCCCGAGCCGTGAAAATTTTTATTCTAGTATGTCTGTTCAGCAACACTTCTTCGTAGGAGGGAAAGGTATAGCTTCCTTTATCAAACAAGACAGCAACATCTGCCGCCGGTTCCTCGGGAAGAGAGGTCATAGCAATCTCTTCGCTGCTTACTTCCCCCCATTTCTGAGCCGATGCTTCCTGATAATTGACAGCTGCAATGACAAGCACCAGGGCAAAAACAATTGCTCTCGAATTCATCGATTAAATTCTCTGTTGGCTATCCATGAAATAAAAAGAACGACCCCTACCCCAGAAGATCGTTTTGCTCTTCGATGACAAATCAGATACTAATCATACCATAATAAATTTAATCCTAAAGTCAAGTTTTTTTCGACTTTTTGTTCAAATTCTGTCTTACCAGTATACAAGAGCATTGCTTCTTAATTTTCCGGGTTTTTTAGAGTTCTTCATCATCAGGGTTACAGATCGACTAACCTTCCTTTCACAGATCCGGAAACCGAAAATCTGAGGAATGCGATCCAGAATATGGATCTGAAAAAAGTCTTGATTTAGATTCAATTCCTGCTAAATTGAGAGCACTTTACCGACACTGATATGAGGAAAAGATTCGACTTAGAAAATATGATTGCTTCCAGAATTAAAAACCTTGATAAATACGTCTTTGCTGAAATGGCTGAGGCTAAGAGAAAAGCCAGTAGTTCCGGGATTGAGGTGATTGATCTTTCCTCTGGTAATCCAGACCTACCTCCCCCGAGAGAAATAATCGAATCCTTAAAAAGAGAAGCAGATAATCCTGACAATCACCGTCATCCAGTCTATGAGGGGATAATTGAGCTAAAAGATGCAATCAGCGATTGGTTTTCTCATAGGTTCAATATCAGGCTTGCTCCGAAAGAAGAGATTTTGGTCTTGATCGGCTCGAAGGAAGGGCTGTCTCATCTGCCTCTTGCTTTTCTAAATCAAAACGATTTTGCCATAGTTCCTAATCCTGCCTACCCTGTTTACAAGAGAAGCGTCATCCTCTCTGGAGGAAAGGTACATGAAGTCCCTCTTATTAGAGAGAATAACTGGCTGCCCGATCTGGGTAAGATTAATAAAAGAATTCTGGATAGGGCTAGACTTCTGTATCTAAATTATCCCAACAATCCGACAGGAGCCTTAGCTCCGAAAGAATTTTTGGAAAAAGCAGTCAAAATTGCCAGAAAAAATAAGATAATCCTGTGTAATGATATGGCTTATTCTGAGATTACTTTCGATGGACAGAAGTCTTTCAGTCTAATGGAGTTCCCAGGGGCAAAGGAAAATAGTTTAGAGTTTCATTCGTTTTCAAAGACTTATTCTATGTCTGGCTGGAGACTGGGTTTTGTAGTGGGGAATAAAAAGCTTATCCGGGTATTGAGAGATTTAAAGACAAATTTTGATTCCGGCGTTTTTCACGTAATTCAAAGAGCAGCCATAACTGCGCTTTCACTTCCTTCTCAAGTTACAAAGGAAATCTGTCGAACATATGAGAATAGAAGGGATGTTTTAGTCCCGGGCTTGAAATCCTTGGGATTTGATACTGACTTGCCCAAAGGGGGGATTTTCGTCTGGGCTAAAATTCCTAGAAGGAGAAACTCAAGGAGATTCAGTTTAGAGCTTCTGAAGAAAACCGGGGTTTTGACCACTCCTGGCTCGGGTCTGGGCTCTGTAGGTGAAGGTTATCTGAGGTTCTCTTTGACGGCCCCTGAGCAGAAACTAAAAGAAGCTCTGGAAAAAATGAAAAATACTAAAGAAATTTGGGTCCGGGGAACGGATCCGAAGGAGGGGTTAAGATGAAAAAATCAATTATATTCCTCTGGATTGCGATTCTATTGTTAGGCTTTGCCTGCAAGAAAAAATCGATAGGTCCGATTGTTGAAAAGCCCACTTTTACCATATATGGTGCAGTAGTCAAGGATTTGAATCTTTCAAAAGATATTGCTGTTTTTACGGTTTCGAGAAATGATACTCTCTACGATGACGCAACAGTAAAGGTAGGTAATAAGAGTATCCCTAACGTTGGCTCCGGTTTATATTATATGGAATTTTCGGACACAACTTTCCATATGAATACAGCTTATACCGACTCAATCATCAGCCCAACGGATACAGTTACCATTACTTTTAATTTTACTATGCCGGACACCTTTAGCGTTAATGTTACTCCTACCCGAGATACTTTTAGAACAATCAACTTGCCAATTCTTACAAACTGGACTGCTTCAGGTAATTCAAATGGATATATAGTCAGTGTTGTCAAGGGTGATACAATCTCCGGAGCTGAGTTATACAATGCAACCGATGATGCCTCGCCTAACCCCATTCCCAACCAGGCCTTCTATACCTCAGGAATGGGAACTCTGGTTCTTGGATACTATTGGATATATGTTATAGCTTATAACAAGAGTTTCCCTACGTATCCTGGGATTCCTTTTAATCTACCTGCTGGTCTTCCTGCCAATAATATTTCGGGTGCTCAGGGGACAATTGGCGCAGGAGTGATTGCTCAGAAAGTTGTTATATATGTGGCCACTCTTTAAGGAAATGGAGTTTCCTTTTTGTCCAGAAAAGTTTTCGAAGAGATCAAAAATTTAGTTACCGAATCAAGAAATCCTGCTACTTTTGATATCGATTCAAAATCTACTTTGCAGATTTTGAAGCTGATCAATGCAGAGGACCAAAAAGTTCCGTTGGCAGTCGAAAAACAAATTCCTCAGATTGCCAGAGGCGTCGAGTTAATCGTCAGAGCTTTCAAGAAAGGGAACAAGCTTTTCTATATTGGTGCAGGGACCAGCGGAAGGTTAGGGGTTTTAGATGCGGCAGAATGTCCGCCTACATTCGGAACCGACCCTAAGATGATAAAGGGAATAATAGCCGGGGGGTTCAGAAGCCTGATTCGCTCAAGAGAAGGGGTAGAAGACAATCTCAAAAACGGAGAAATGGATTTAAAAAGAGCTGATTTAAAAAAGGGCGATGTCGTCGTCGGGATCGCTGCATCCAAGAGAACTCCTTACGTCTTAGGTGCCTTGGCCTATGCAAAAAAAGTCGGGGCAAAGACGATTTTTATCTTTTGCAATCCGATTAAAGGGCTTAAAGTTAAGCCGGACGTGATAATCTCTCCGGTCTTAGGTCCTGAAGTCGTTACCGGCTCGACACGTATGAAAGCTGGAACATCCCAGAAGCTGATTCTGAACATGCTTTCCACTACGGCAATGCTCAAAATAGGAAAGGTTTACGAGAACCTGATGATTGACCTGCAGGCAAAAAGCCAGAAACTGAAAGAAAGGTCAAAAAGGATAATAATGCAGGTGACCGGTATTGATTATAAGCAGGCAGAAAAATATCTTCGCTTTTCAGGAGGAAATGTAAAAATCGCTCTGGTTATGATACTTTTAAACGTAGATAAGAAAGAAGCGGAAAAAAGGTTAAAGAAAGCTGGCGGTTTTGTTAGAAAAGCAGTAGCGAGGGTTTAAGACTTCCTGATATGAAGGTCTCAAACCACCGCTACATCGCAAGTGAATACATCGAGTCGATAATTAAAAAGGAGATTTATGCCTTATTGCCCAAATTGCAAAACCGAATATAATCCCGGGGTGCAAAAATGTAGTGATTGCAATATCCCGCTGGTCGATAAACTTCCCGAGGAGCCTCAAGCAACGTTCGAGCCCGTAAACTATAAACTTCTGCGCAACCTTCCCAGCAGATTGTATGCCGAGATGCTCAAGGAATCTCTGAGAAATTCTGGTATCGACTCGGTTATCAAGGGGGATGATATCGGCATAATGTTAGGCAGCTACTCGACCACCTCTCCCGTGGAAATCAGCCTGTGGGTGCCAGAAAAATATTGGGAAGAAGCTAACCAAATTGCTGACGGGATGTTAGATCACATCTAAACAGGATTCAAGGATTCGAGGACTCCAGGGTTCCAGCGCAAAAACAGAAAGATCGTCATCCACACAGTTTAGGATTAAAACCTTATCAATTAACTTCTATTTGTAAATCTGCCTTCTTTATTAAAAAAGTTTATCCTATTCCTCTTAACCCATCTCATTATCTTGACGATAATCAATAAGAAAGGAATAACCTTGTGAGGAAAACTCCCTCAAGGGGTGAAATATGTTTGAGGAGACTCCGGATTTGATATCCGACGTAGAAGAGCTTCAGGACCAGTCAAGTGAGCTGATCAAAAGAGTTCAGGAAGCGGTGAATTTCCTGGTCAAAGCCATCAAAATTAACTGTATATATCCTCCGGACAATCCCATACCCAGAGAGTTCAGGAATAATCTTTTCAAAAAACTGACGGAATTTTTAGAGGAAAATGAGGAACTCAAGCTTGGGGTCGACCAGTCCGGTCTCCTTTTTCAGGACAAGCTTATTCTAAAGGAAGAGAAAAAAGACGAGGGGGTTGCTTTTGCCCTGTACCGGGACGGGATAAGAGAGTTGAGCTTTCACAAAGAGATCGAACAGGAAGAACTTTTCTCCTTTCTGGAGGCTATTACCAGTTGTCTGAAATCCTCCTTGCCGGAGGATGATCTGGTCACTCTTTTCTGGGAAAAAGACCTGCCTCACATCAAGTTCTCCGCGGTGGATGAATTTTTGACCGAGGATATAAACGATCTCCCCCTGCCTGCAGGCAGCAAAGACCTTAAACAGCTATACTACTCGGAAATTGACCTTAAGGAGAGCAGAGGTATCGAAATGGAGCTTCCAGCCAGGATCCAGGTGGAGAGGTTCTTGCGCGATTTAGACCTGGTTCCCCAGCAGGAGTTAAACGAGCTGAAATTCTTGCTGGAAAAAGATAAAAGCTTCGAACCTTTGAAAGAATTGTTCTTGATTCTGAAGGAGGTTTTATCCGGGGATAAGGAGTTCTCTGATTTCGCGGATACAATCTTGCTTTTGGAAAAACTCCTGGATTCATTGGTTAGCCAGCAAGATTTCTGTCTGGCCTCTGAAGTCCTGGTCCTGCTCAAGAATTTGGAAGAGACAGAATCCGAGGGTGGACAGACCCGCAGAGCCGAAAGGATAAGGGAAGCCCTGAACCGGGCAGGAGATAAAGAGAGGATAAAAATTCTAACCCAGATTCTGAACCAGAATCCCAAGCTGGATCTTTTTTCTGCCAGAAAGTATCTTTCCCTGTTGAGCCGCAATACCATACCTCATCTGGTGGATATGTTGGGCGAGCTAGAGAATTTTGCCGCTCGTTCAATGGTCTGCACCGTGCTGGAGAACTGGGGAGAGAAAAGCATTGAGCTTTTGAGCAAAGGGGTCTATGACCGCAGATGGTACGTGGTCAGGAATATCGTCGGCGTATTAGGCCGAATCGGCTCACCTCAGGCCATACCCTTTCTCAAGAAGACTATTGGACATGAGGATCTGCGAGTGAGAAAACAGACACTAGAAGCGCTCTCCCGAATCAAAGGGGAGGAGGTAACCTCGATTCTATTGGGTATCCTGGAAGATTCTGAGGAAAAGCTGAGGGTAAGGGCTGCCAGGTTTTTAAGTGAAAGGTCCAGTCAGGGAGCTTTTGAATTTATCTCAAATCTGGTGAGCAGAAAAGATTTCAGGGATAAAAGCCAGGAGGAAAAGAAAATCCTGTTGGAAAGTTTAGCCCGCATTGGAAAAGATAAGGCAGTTGAACTGCTTAAAAAACTGATTTTGAAAAGAGCTTGGTTCAAAAGAGAGAAGCAAAAAGAAAGCTCTTACCTAGCTTTAAAGGCGTTAGCTAGCGTCAATACTTCTTTAAGCCTTGAGGCTTTAAAGGTATTAAGCTCAAGCAGAAGCAGAAAAATCAGACAACAGGCTAATCTGCTGATAGGAAAGTCACATACTCTTCAAAAAACCGCTGACAGCAGACCTGTCGAAACAGAAAAGGAGTCAGAAGCTTGAATAAATTAGCCGAGCAGGTAACCAGTCAGGAAAGAAAGCAAAACAAGGAAAACTATCTTTACCTTCTGGAAAAAGGAAAGTGGCTGGTCAACCTATTCTATGCATCCCTAAGGACTGCAGCCTTATATGAGCCGAATAACGATGCCTTCCAGAAACAGATTGCTCCACTCATGCAGGCGGTTTCCGAGATTATCAGTCATGAAGGGGACCTTTCTTTCAGCTCCAAAGAAGGTTATCTGTTTTTGAACCAGGCCCGGCTCAGGCTTGATTTTGAAAACTATGTTGCCAACAGGTTCATCCAGGAATTTACCCAGAAACTAAAGATTTATAAACTCACTTTGGAGTCAGGTATTTCTCAGCCCGAACTTCAAAACCTGATCTACATTCTGGCACATGCCGATCAGAACGAAGAGGAACCGTTTGAGGCGATTGAGAAGAAAATCTTTGAGCAGAATCTGGGACACATTCATCTGGAAAAGGAAAGGGAAAACCCGGCCTCCGGAGCTGAACTGATATCTCTAGATCAGAGGCAGACAGCCAAGAGAACCTTCTTCAAAGCTATCTCCGTGGTCAGGGAGTTTAGCCAGCGGACCCAGTCGGGCAAGGGGATGAATCTGGTCAAAGTCAAAAGGACGGTTCAATCCCTGGTTGACCAGATCCTGCAGAATGAGGAGATCTTTCTGGAGCTTTCGGCTTTAAAGAGTTATGACGAGTATACCTACCTGCATTCCACTAATGTCTGTATCCTCTCTTTGCTTTTGGGCTTGAGATTAGGCTTGAGCAAAAGGGAGCTGTGCGAATTAGGTCTTGCCTCCCTGTTCCACGACATCGGGAAGGTCAAACTACCCCTGGAGCTTTTGAACAAACCCTCTGAGTTTGATGAATCCGAATGGGTGAAAATGCGGGCGCACCCCGTAATGGGTGTTAAGAATCTTCTGGCAAGTCTGAAGCTGGATCCTTTTTCCATCCGGGCAATGCTGGTCAGTTTCGAGCACCACCTGAACCTGGACCTCTCAGGCTATCCCAGGCTTAAAGAAAAAAGGGAATTGAATCTTTTCTCGCGCATCGTCAGTCTGGTCGATTCTTACGATGCTATGACCTCGGGCAGAGTATATGCCAAGGTTCCCCTTCCGCCGGACGAGGCTTTGAGAAAGATGTTCTACGTCCGTGAGAAGGTCTACGATCCTGCACTGCTCAAGCTTTTCATCAATCTTTTAGGGGTTTACCCGGTTGGCTCGTTGGTCCTTTTAAATGATGGACAAATCGGTATCGTCATAAAGAACAATCCGGAGAACCCATCTTTTCCAAAAGTAAAAGTGATTGCAGATCAGGAGGGGACCAGAGAAACACCAGAGATTCTCGACTTAAGCCAGGACCTGACTTTTGGGTCCGAGCCAGGTGCTGCCAGGTCGATCCTGAGATGCCTAGATCCCCAGAAGTATAACCTGGATTTGTCTCAGTTCATTCTTTAAGGATTGACTTTTGACTCCTCTTCCTTATATTCTTTTATCAAGATATATACAATGAATTTGAGAAAAAAAGAATTCTGGATAACTATCGGGCTTCTGGTCATAACTCTCATCCTGGTGAATCTGCTGCGCTACTCACGTATGGAATCCACAAGGTTGCCCGGTTTTGCCCTCATCCCAATGCAATCAGGGAACTGGAGTGGACAGGAGTATTTTTTCACTGATCAGACCTATGAGCTGATAAAAGCTGATGCCTCAACCTTAAGAAGATATGCTAACCGTGAGGGGAAGGAGCTTTATCTATTCATCTCATATTTCAAGAGCCAGAAATACGGCTCCCAGATTCACTCCCCAAAGAATTGCCTCCCGGGAAGCGGGTGGAAGATTCTGACCAGGGAGAAAACCAGAATCCAGGGTTCTTCCGGAGCCAGCCTGCTGGTTAACCGGCTTTTGATCTCGGACAGTAAATCCCAGGAGGTTATGTATTACTGGTTTCAGACCAGAAGCGGGCTAGTGACCTCCGAGCTAGGTTTAAAGCTGGATCTGGTAATCAACTCTTTAAAAAGAGCACCCACAGATGCTGCTTTCATCCGCATAAATCTTCCTTTGAACGAGGTTTCGGAAAAAGAAGCACTTGTTCTGGTTGAGGATTTCCTTCGAAATTTCCAACCGGGGATAGAAAATGCGCTTCCTTTCTGAACATCAAAGTAGAAGGGAGACGTAAGAAGTTAGACGAAAACAAAATACAGATTAAAATAAATTTTTCAATGGAGTGAATCTCCCGACTCTCTCCTGTTAGAAGGGGATCAGGATAAGCTTGCTCCCTAATTTTATCAGAACTTAAGCTCCGGTCACAGTTCGAGTTGAGAGAATTAAATCAGAATAAGGGTTAAGCAGGTTTATAATTGATAAATTCTTCCGATAATCTGAAATAGACAACTTTTAGAGGAGTTATTATGAATAGCGAAAAAAGAAATTCCAGAAGGATCAGGACCCATTTCGACTTCGATTTCAGGGTGTTGGACTCGACCAATAGTGCCGCTTTTACCAATTCCAGAACCAAGGACATTTCTGCTTCCGGCATGCAGTTTCTCTCACCCTTTCCTTTAGGCATCGGCTCGAGCCTTGAGATCAAACTGCACCTGTCCAGAGCGGCTCAACCTCTGAACATCATAGGTAAGGTAGCGTACATCTCCCAATGGGACACGGAGCAATATAGTATCGGGGTGTCTTTTACCCAGCTTGAACCGGAAGCCCAGTCGGCTTTAAAGAAGCAGATCGAATGTATTGATATTTATCCCATGTTAGAACAGATGGTAAAAGAGCAGGCATCGGACCTGCACCTGACTGCTAACCATCCTCCTACTTTGAGGGTCGACCGGGAACTAAAAAACTGGGGTAATAAGTCTCTGTCTCCGGATGAGGCCAAAAGATTGATCTATTCGGTTATGACCCCACAGCAGATCAGCGGTTTCGAGAAGATGAAAGAATCAAACTTTGCCTACTCGGTTCCTGACCTGGGGAGATGGAGGGTGAACGTGCATTTCCAGCAGGGTAACGTGGAGTCAGCCTTTCGTCTGATCAAGCCACCGGACAAAAGCATTGCCGAGCTGGGACTGCCTCATGTGGTAGAAGAGCTGGCCAGACTGAATGATGGTTTAGTGGTTGTTTCTGGTCCTGCAGGAGTCGGGAAAAGCACCACCATAGCCGCAATGATCGAACTGATAAATAAGGAATTCAGAAAAATAATTATCACTCTGGAAGATCCAATTGAATTCGTGCACCAGAGTAAAAAGTCTTTAATCAAACAAAGAGAGATCGGCATCGATACCCATTCCTTCAAACATGGTTTAAAGCACGTGTTAAGACAGGACCCCAACGTAATTTTCATCGGGGAGGTCAGGGATTTAGAGACTATGGTCACTGCATTGACCGCAGCAGAAACCGGACACCTGGTTTTTACCACCTTGCATACTAGTGATGCACCTCAGACCGTCAACCGTATCCTGGGGATTTTTCCGCACGACCAGAGGCAGGGTGCAGCTTTACAGCTTTCCTCCTGTTTAAAGGGGGTCATCTGCCAGAAGCTTCTTCCCAGGAAAGATAGCCAGGGGCTAGTGCCGGTTACTGAGATTTTGATCGGGACACCTGCGGTAAAGGGGACTATAAGACAGATGAAGATCGAACAGTTAGCTTCCTTAATCCAGACCGGTGCTCAGGACCAGATGCAAAGTATGGATAATTCGATTTATTACATGTACGAGAGAAAACTGATCTCATACGAGACCGCAGCCAACTGGATCAAAGAAGGCGTGGTAATGAATGCCTTAATCGAGAAAAGAAGGCAGGAACAATTGAACTTTCAGAGAATGGCTGAAAAAGTGCGGTAAGATTAAAGAAGAAGGAGCCAAGAGGAAGAGTTTTTTTAAAAAGCTCTTCCTTTTTCTTTTTGGATATGACCAAAGCGGCGTCAGGAGTTACCTCCTGACGCCTGTTTATTAACATTACTAAATCGGTAAACCCAAATTGCCTCAAGTTTAGTTTACAATATCCCCACCTTGTAGGCAAAGTGGGGATACCGATGAGGAATCTGTGTTACCGTAGAGGCACGGCATGCCGTGCCCCTGCTTACTTTAGAGGACAGAACATTGTTTTGTTCCTACAATTTTTTGCGACCCTGAAAGGGTCGCACTACAAGAAAATCAAAAACTTTCCTTGACAAAAGAAGCTATTTGATTATACATAGAATAGATTACAGATATTTTTTCATGCCTGTTACGAACGTATAAAGCTATAGCCGTACATCAAATTGTTTTTTAGGCTCATATGTTATCAAAAAGATTCATTTTATCCAGTATATGTATACTCACGGGTCTCTTTCTGATATTCTCTTCTGGAATATTTGCCAGCGAGCTTGTGGACCCAGCCGCAAAGTATAAAAATGCTGATCTTATCATCCTGGGGAGTGTTTTCTCCTGCACGACTATCGTAACCGAACAAAATGACACGCCGGGTGCAGATGGTTGGATAAATCATATGACTAAACTAATGAATATCTGCACGGTTAAAGTAGACAGCCTTATAAAAGGTTCGCTTACCGATTCCATCATCAAGATAAATAATGAATCATCTCAAACCTATTACTGGGCAAAAATATTTGTGGGATTGGATGAAAAAGGTGATTCCTCATTTATGGGTCAAGCCGTCGCTATGCAACCAAATGATGAAGGCGCTGGTAAGATACCGGGAGCAGGTAAATTCATATTAGCACTTGTGGAGAAAGAGGCCACTTATACATCTATTCTGTGTTGCCCTTACGACCAGAATGTCCTTGGCATCTTCAAACAAGTAAAAGAAAAGGGCGAAAACTATTTCAAACTTCCTAAGCCTTCAGAGAAATAACAGTTGTCAAGTGACTGATGCATTATAAGGATTCAGCGTAGGGGCAATTCATGAATTGCCCCTACAATTTGATGAAAGTAGCACTTAGCTCAAAAAATCAAAAATTTTCCTTGACAAAATAGATTTAGCTGTTTTATTAAGTTTTAACTATAGTCTTTTGCCGGAGGTGGACAGAGTGAGAATCAGAATTAATACAAATTTTTGCACAGGGGATACTCTGCCCACTTTTGAGGGTAAAAGGCTGAAATGAGATAGGCAAAAAATCGAGTTAACTGAAACCGTGGCTTATCCAGAGTAGGTCACGGTTTTTTAATTTACGAAAAGGATTTTAATATGAGTTACGCCATAGAAACTTTAGATTTAACCCGGACTTTCAAAAAAGGTAAAAAGAAGAACAATTCCAAAAAGCCTGAGCTTATAATGGCATTGGATAAGGTAAACCTGACCATAAATCCGGGCGAGCTTTTCGGGGTATTGGGCCCGAATGGTGCTGGTAAGACTACTTTGATAAAAATCCTGGCAACGCTTCTGCTCCCTACTTCGGGAACTGGTCTGGTGGACGGAATAGACGTGGCGAAATATCCGGAAAAGGTCAGGAAAAAAATCAATATGGTCTCCGGCGGCGAGCATTCGGGATATGGTATCCTGACTGTCAGGGAAAACCTGTGGATGTTCTCCCAGCTTTATGGAATGCAGACCAAGGTAGCCTTGCAGAGGATTGACGAACTACTGAAACTCTTGGGGATGGAGGAGTATTCCCGACTCAAGATTTCCAAGCTCTCCACCGGGATGAGGCAGAAGATGAACATCATCCGCGGATTCGTGTGCGACCCGCAGATACTGTTCCTGGACGAGCCGACTTTAGGCTTGGACGTGCAGATCTCAAGAGAGGTGAGGAAACTGATTAAATCTTGGGTAAAAGAAAAAAAGGAAAAAACAGTTCTTCTCACCACCCATTATATGGCTGAGGCAGACGAGCTTTGTGACCGGGTGGCGATTATCAATAACGGAAGGGTGCTAGCCTGTGACTCACCTTCCAATCTGAAAACGTCTCTAAAACAGGACTCTGTTTTTCATATCGAAGTCAATTTGATGCTGGAAAATCTGGATCGCTTTAACCAGATACCAGGGGTCAGAAAGTTTGCTTATGAGCACAGGCCCAGCACAGACAGGACCGATTTGAAATTCATTCTGGAGAACGACTCATACATTTCCGCGGTGACTGAGGCTATAGGGAATAACGGCTCAAAGATTTTGAGCCTGTCCAAAGCAGAGCCGAGCTTAGAGGATGTATTTGTCTCCTTATGCGGAAGAGGTTTAGAAGATGAAAACCGAGATTAAAACAAATCTCAAGGCGATCTATGGCCGGGCTTACGTCAGATTAGTTGGTGCGCACCGTGAGCCGAGCTGGCTTGTGTCAGAAGCGGTATTGCCGTTGCTTTCAACTGCTGCTTTCGTCTATGTCTACAAAGCTCTGAAAGCCCCGGAGGAGTATACCGGCTTTGTGATTTTGGGAGGGGCGATGACTGCTTACTGGATTAATGTCCTATGGTCAATGGCTGCCCAGTTTTATTGGGAAAAGGAGATGGGGAACCTGCAGCTTTATCTGGTCGCTCCGATTTCCAGAATGGCAATCCTTCTGGGAATGGCAACTGGCGGATTTTATATGGCCTCCACCAGGGCAATTTTTGTTTTCATAATAGGCAGCATGATTTTCAAGGTGAACTTCGCGGTGATCAGCCTGGGTAAGCTGGCCCTGATATTTTTCCTGACCCAGATAGCACTTTATGGATTAGGTATGATGTTCTCGTCCCTGTTCATGCTTTTCGGAAGGGAAGCCTGGCATACCACCAACCTTTTCCAGGAGCCGATTTATCTTCTGTCCGGGTTCTTTTTTCCCATAAAGAGCCTGGGAATGACAATCGGCCTTCTGGCTTCCTTTGTTCCCCTAACTTTAGGACTGGATGGTATGAGGCAGCTGGCTTTTAAAGGGGGAAAAGAGCTGGGATTATTGAGCGTCGATCTGGAAATCTACGGGTTGGCTGTGCTTTCGGTCCTGTTCCTCATCGCAGCGCATTATGCTTTAATCTATATGGAGAATATGGGTAAAAAAGAAGGCAGATTGACTTTGAGATGGCAATAGATAAACCGTAGGGGCAGGTTTCAAACCTGCCCTTACCCAGGAAAGTCCGTAACGTTTCCATTCCTATGGCAGCGGTAGATCGTTCTCATCCTGAAGCGGATCCGTAGGACAGGAGTGAGGACGCTACAAAAGATTTCCAGGAGGTTGCAATTATGAAAAGCGAATTCGATGCTTATGCGGACTTTTATGATAAATGGAACGAGGATTTTATCTCTGACATCCCCTTGTGGCTGGAATATGCCAGAAGATGCGGCTCGCCGGTGTTAGAGCTTTGCTGCGGAACCGGCAGAATCCTCTTTCCAATTGCCCGTGAAGGGATTGAAATCACCGGGCTGGATATCTCAGAGAAAATGCTGGGCAAAGCCTGGGAGAAATTAAGGAAAGAACCTGAAGAAGTGAAAAAGAGAGTAACTCTGCTTCAGGGCGATATGAGAAATTTTCATCTGAAAAAGGAGTTCAATTTCATCTTTGTTCCATTCAATTCCTTCCTGGTTCTTCTCTCGCCAGAAGAGCAGAACAGTTGCCTGCGTTCGGCGCATAATCATCTTTCTTCTGAAGGACGGCTGGTCATCAGTATGTTCAAGGCGGACCTGTCCAGAGCAGAAGGGGTTTTGAGAAGCGAAGGGGATGTTCTGGAAGATTATCCCCAGCCAGGGGATACCACCGAGATTTTCTCCTACCAGTTTTTTGATAAGCCCAAACAGCTTATCAAGGTGAGGATTTTTGTTGACAGCACTAGAGTAAGCGGGGAGCTTTTCCGCAAAACCATCGATTTGAAGATGAGATATTTTTTTGAGGACGAATTCGAGAGAATACTTGCCACTAATGGTTTCGAGACTGTCGAGGTATTTGGAAATTATGACAAAACGCAATTTAAGGAAGATAGCCCCTTTATGATTTTCGTAGCGAGGAAAAAGTAAAAAGGTTTAGCCATCCGTCGCAGAAGAATTTGTAGGGGCGTATTGCAATATGCCCCTACAATATAACTGTAGTGCGACCCTTTCAGGGTCGCCGATATTGTAGGGACAGAACAGTGTTCTGTCCCTACTCTGAACGATTGAAGGCTAAAGCCTTCCCCTACAAATCTTGAACAAGAGGAAATTTATGGTTTTCGATAGACTAAAAGAAAATCTCAGAACTACCGGTCTGGCCGGGAAATTGGGTTGGGCAATGGAGTCCAACTGGGCAGACCCGTTCCTTTTTGCCATTTATTCAATCATCCGACCTATCGCCTCATCCCTGATCCTGGTTTTTATGTATCTGGTAATCACCCGCGGGAAGACATCCTTCGATCTTTTCGCTTATATTTTCCTGGGGAATACATTTTTTATGTATGTGTATAACGTTCTCTTCG
>DATKKH010000150.1:0-9949 GCA_035543035.1 Terriglobales bacterium
GTTCCTGCGAAGAAACCAAAGCCAGTCAAGCTTTGGGAGCCTGATTCAAAAGGCATACTCCAGTTTGACAGACCAAGACCGCTCGTTACGAAAAAAGAAGGTGCTTCTGGTCTAAAGTAATAAGTTATCCCCAGAGCTGACAGTCCATTGGCAACGATATCTACGTTGCCTGGAGAGTACTTCAGTCCAAACCAGGAAACTTTGTTGGTGAAATGGAGTTCAAGAAAATCAGAAGGTGCATAACCTATCTTAAAATCAGTCATCAGCGCTAAAACGTCTTCACGGGACGTTTGAGTGCTCGGTGCTCACCAACTCCCACTGCAGACATTCTTTGCTTTATGGGTAAAAGAGGTAATCCCAGTCCCAATACCAAAACCCAAGATACCACCCCTTCTTCTGCCGTCCCGGGCACTAGCAATCGAGGTCAAATAAACCAGGATAAAACCCAGTAAAAGGAAGAAAACAATTTTTCTCATTTTTGATTCTTCTTCTTTTGAACCTTAATCTTTTAATCCTTTTTCTTCTCTTGAACTTTGAACTATTTAACAGTTGAACTTTTTTTAGTTCTTTTGCTCCCTGCTGCCAGCTACAGGCTACTTGCTTCTTTTTCCTCGAACCCTTGACCCCTCGAATCCTTGAATCCTTTACTCCTTAATAGCCCACAACGTTGAAAGTTAGCTTGAGTGCAAAAGAGTTTGCGCCCTCATCTATTCCCTGGGTGAACCGTCCCGGATTTACCCAGAGAAAATCCAGCTCAACTTCCATATGCGGGGCAAGCTCATACCCGGCTCCGGTAAATAAACCCAGTCCCAACCAGGTATGCGGCGGATGCGATTCAAAAGGCAAAACCCACATACCAATCCCGATCCCGGAGGAGACGAAAGCAGAAGGCGCTTGTGGTTGGAAATAATAGCTTGCTCCCACAGAATGCAAGCCATCGGCTACGCTCACCTCGTGGTGGAAAACATCCTTGGATCTGAACCAGGAGACCTTACTGGAATAATAAACTTCCCAACTATTGTTGGGAGCATAACCAATCTTGAAATCGGTCATCACTGTCGGTTTGCTCTGTCGATCGATCTTTACTGGAATCCAGCCCCGATCAAAATCCCAGAAGGCGATGTCCTGTTGAAAGGAAGTTATTCCCGGTCCGGCACCGAGTCCAAGGATAAACCCTTTTCTCTGCCCGTCCCAGGGAAAAGCGGTTGATGAAAGCATCAGGACATTTAGAAAGACTATTAGAGGGAAGGTAATTTTTCTCATTTTTGCCCCTTTCTAAAAAACTAAACTGCAAACTGTCAGCTTGTGATAATCAACTATTAAAACAGCCTCCTTTTTGTGTGAATCATCGTTTTGCACTGAAGAATCCATTACAATTTAGTTTCAAGAGATTTATTGTCAAGCTTTTTTTGAGAAAGAAGGTCGGTCGGCTGACATACTACGGGCGGAATTGCCTGACAAAATCAATTTCTTCCATATAGGTAAGCTGAGCAAGCCAGACTATCTTATAATCAGTTAGATGAAAAAAGTCGGGGTGCAGACTCGAAAAACCTGCACCCCAAATAAATTCAATCGTTGATTACTTATGGTTTTATTGATGATGCTTTATTTTAGTATGCCAAGGCGTTGATAGTAAGAGCTACAGACAGCATACTAGTACTCTCTCCAATCCCGAATAGTGCCAGAGAGCTGGGTTTTCCATATCCTAAATCCAGTTCTAAGTAAAAATGGTCTCTGAACTCATAGCCTGCCCCGGCATACACCCCAGGGCCAAGCTTGATCTCGGAATGAGATTCAAATGGAAGGGAAAGGGTTGATACTCCAAACCCTCCGGTGATGAAGTAAGAAGGCGCTTCCGGATTGAAATAATAAGTTACCCCCGGACCCCAGAAGCCGCTGGCCATAATGACATCTTTAGTAGAGCTTTCCCCTGCAAAGTAAACCGTGCTTCCGAACCAGGAATCTTTCACCGTGAAGAATATTTCGAGAAGATTGGAAGGTGCATACCCGATTTTAAAATTTGTCGCGAGTGCAAACTTGTTCTCCCGCTCTGATTCTAATTCTTCCGTTCCTGATCCAAAAAAATCAGGGATGGTTAAAGTTTCTTTAAACGTAGAAAATCCTGCTCCAAGCCCACCCCCTATAATGAAGCCCTTTCGTTTACCATTGAAAGCATCAGCGTGGGAGATAAGAAATAAGGTAGTAACAACGATGAAAACGCAGAGAAGCGATTTTCTCATATATACCGCCTTTTGAGAAGGTGAATGGTTTGAGGGAAGAAAACAAATAGCTATTGGTGAGGTTACACCTCCTTTCCCTGAAAGGTTTCGGAGTTAAATCATATTATGCACTTTATTAACATCTGTCAAGCATTTTCTTGTGAAGAAAAAAGAACGTCGGAGACAAGCTTCGACGCTACTTTTTTCTTAGTGTTTTGCTCCCTGCTAAAGCTGCAGGCAACCTGCTTTTCCTTATCACTTGACCCCTTGAATCCTCATGCCTTTGACCTTTGAATAAAAAACGTCCGACACAAAGGTCGGACGCTACGTTTTCTTTCTCCTGCCTTTAGACTTTAGACTGTAGCCTTTAGTCTATTTCTGTTCCTTTTCCTTCGCTTCCTGAGACTCCTTGATTATCTTTTCCGCGATCTCGCGTGGGACTTCTTCGTAATGGGAAAAAGCACGTGTATGAATTCCTCTGCCCTGGGTAAGGGAGCGAAGAGTAGTGGAGTATTTATATAACTCGGCCAGAGGAACCTGAGCTTTTATCTTCTGGAAACTGCCATCGCTTTCCATACCGAGAATTCTCCCCCGGCGGGAGGACAAATCACCCATCACGTCACCCATAAACTCATCCGGCACTATCACCTCGACAATATATATCGGCTCAAGCAAAACCGCTTTTGCTTCTGAGGCAGCTTTTCTAAAACCCATTGAGCCGGCGATTTTGAAAGCCATATCAGAAGAATCGACCGTATGGTAAGTCCCGTCAAAAACAGATACCTTCATATCCACCATCTTATAACCTGCTACCACACCTTCGCTCATGGCTTCGACCACTCCTTTTTCCACTGCCGGGATATATTTCCCCGGAATAGCCCCGCCTACGATTTCATCCACGAACTGGAAACCCTCTCCCTTGGCTAACGGTTCTAATCTGAGCCAGCAGTCACCATACTGACCTCTGCCTCCAGACTGCCTTTTGTACTTTCCCTGGGCTTCGGCTTTGGCTTTGATTGTTTCCCGGTAAGGTATCCTGGGTTTTTCGATTTCTACTTCTACCCCGAATTTTCTCTTCAGCCGGTCAACGATAACTTCCAGATGCAGCTCTCCCTGTCCGTAAACGATGGTCTGCTTGATGTCAGGATCCACTTCCATAATGAAAGTCGGGTCTTCCTCGTGCAGCTTGGAAAATCCGTTGGCGATTTTTTCCTCGTCCCCTTTGTTCTTGGCTTTGATGGCAAGATTGATCACCGGCCTGGGGAAATCTATGGCTGGAAGGACAATCGGGTCCTTTTTGTCGCAGAGCGTATCGCCGGTATGGGTGTTTTTCAGCTTGACGACTGCCCCAAGGTCGCCGGCTATGACGATTCCTGTATCCTTCCTCTCTCTCCCGTTCATGGCATAAATCTGACCGATTCTTTCAGCCCCGTTAGTGACCGTATTGAACACATCATCCCCGGTTTTGAGCTTGCCGGAAAAAACTTTGAAGAAAACCAGCTCACCCACGTGAGGCTCGGACACGGTCTTGAAAACCAGTGCTGAAAGAGGGCTGTCAGAAGAGACCTTAAAAACTTTCTCTTTGCCCGAGTTCGGCTCTTTCCCTTTGACTGTTCCAAAATCTGCCGGTGAGGGAAAGAAATCTGCAGTATGGTCTAAAAACAGCTTTAAACCCCAGCAGTTAGTAGCAGCTCCGCAGAAGATCGGGAAAAGCTTGTGCTGGATGATTCCCTTTTTCAGCCCGGTTTTGAATTCCTCTTCGGTCAGGCTTCCCTTTTCGAAATATTTTTCTAAAAGAGAGTCGTCAGCTTCAGCTACAGCTTCGACCAATTTCTCTCTGGCTTTTTTTACTTTATCCTCTAAATCAGTTGGGACTTTATCCTCTTTGGCATCTGTCCCTTCGAACAGATAGGCTTTCATTTTTACTAAATCGACAATTCCCTTTAAACTCAGACCTTCTCCTATAGGTATCTGCAATGGAATGGCTTGATGTCCAAACCTCTTTTGAACTTCCTTGACGACTTTTTCGAAATCAGCGTGCTCTTTATCTAATTTATTAATGAAGAAAACTCTGGAAAGTCCGTATTTTTCTGCTATGGACCAGACCTGCTCGGTTCCGACCTCTACTCCGGAAAAAGCAGAAAGCAAAATCAGTGCAGTCTCGGTCACTCTTAAGCCGCCGACTACTTCACCCATGAAATCCGCATAGCCTGGCATATCGACCAAATTAATCTTGCAGTCCTTCCATTCAATATGAGCCAGGGAAGCTGAAATCGAGATCTTGCGGCTGATCTCATCTTCATTGTAATCCGATACCGTATTCCCGTCGTCCACTTTGCCCAGACGGCTGGTTACTCCTGCGGAAAAAAGAATTCCCTCCACCAGGGAGGTCTTACCCGCACCTCCATGCGCCACCACCCCCAGATTTCTCAACTGTTCGGTTTTATACTCTTTCAAACCATCCTCCTTATTTTCTTATGAATGAGTTACTTCTGCAAAGTTACAAAAATAACAAATAAATACGTTTTGTCAACTGCGTTCTTTAC
Organism: Terriglobales bacterium; assembly: GCA_035543035.1. GTDB lineage: Bacteria > Zixibacteria > MSB-5A5 > MSB-5A5 > RBG-16-43-9 > RBG-16-43-9. The sequence goes on from DATKKH010000150.1 coordinate 4,766, forward strand.
GAAAAACACTGATTCCTATAATGACTCCCTTTCACAAAAAAAATACTTGACAAATAACGGTGTTAACTGGTTATTCGACGGTGAGGTTCATCATGAAAACTTCAAAAAACATCGGTTTATTTTTGGTAATATCTTCCATTCTCGGCAATCATGGATTTGCAGCACAACAAGCACAGCAACAAACCTACACCTCGACTGTTATATTAAGTGCTCCTTGGGGGCAGAAAAATTTGTATATGGATAAGGAGTTATCTTCACCTGGTGAATTCGGTATTTTTGACCCATATACACGCGAGCCAAACGCTGTTGATCAAGGCCCAATCCAAGGACCAAGCACCTTCACAGTTGCACCAAATGGTGATATTTATATCGTTGACACTTTTAATAATCGTATCCAAAGGTTTACCCAAAACGGTAGTTTCGTGTCCTCTTTACCTGCAGCGGGTTCTGGATGGGTTGAAGATATTGCTGTAGATGCAAATGGCAATATATATCTTTTATATTTAGGACCTGCGGCAGTATGGAAAGTTGATCCCAGCGGAAATCTTTTAAAGGTTATTTACATGTTTGAACTCGGGGACAAAGACGGTGAAGGAATGAGCTATGGAGGTGGTTCTACTCGGCTTTATTGTGATAAGTCTGGTAGATTGTTTTTATCGTATTATAAAGCAAACGAGAGGGCTCAAGCTGTATTTCAGTTCGGCACTACCACTACCGAGTTTACCCCAGTACAGCAGAAAGCTTCTTTGAGAAAAGGATCCGCTGGTGCAAGCGGTTTAATCCTGAATAAAAACATGCTTTTCCAAATTATTGGTGGTGAGATGTCTTCAGTAGATAATTCGGGAAAATCAATTACAGAATTCAAATCTCTTGGTTCTTATTCTTTTTTGGATGTGGACAGCCTCAATAATGCCTATTTAACCTCCTACAATATGGAAAATAACATCTATTCCATAAGGAAACAAACTCCAGATGGTATAATTATTTCTACGTTTGAATGGAAATATCCGAGGTATCAGCTTCCCTCTCCGCATACACCCACGGTAGTCGATACGAAAAAGGAACTTACAATAGATGCCCAGGGAAACGTTTATGTTTTGGGTTTGACTAATAGCGGTTTAACCATCACCAAATGGTCGCCCTCCGGAGGAAAATAGAAAAACACTTAAGTCGGGCAGTCCAACCTAACTTCAATCAAGCGACCTTGAATTGGTCGCACTACTAAAAAAATAGAGACGCATACCATGCGTCTCTACAAAAACTGCACCCACCTTGTGGGCAAAGTGGGGCTACTTTCTCCAAAGCAAAACGTCCGACACTAAGGTCGGACGCTACGAACTCTTTCCATTCCCCGTCTCCTTAAGGAGACGGCAATACAAATCATTTCCTTTAAGCTGTCGGTCCTCCAAAAAATCCCTTACGCAAATCCTCCATAACCGCTTTCGCCATATCCCTGAAACCTTTTTCCTTGAAATTCTCTTCGGACATATAATTCTTTAAAACTTCCCACCCCTTGTCCTTCTCTCCTTTTTCCAGATAATTCAGGAAAATAGAGATAGCCCTGCCCATATAATAATCAGTGCCCCGCTCATCCGGGCTCATATCCTTTATCTCTTGCTCCAGCTCACTTATATTCTCATCATAATAAGATGGAAAATCTTTTGAATCCTCTCGATATTTATCTTTCTCCCACTTATAAACCAAAGTTACGCCAGGAGAGCAGGCATGACAGAGGTCCATATAAAATTCCCACTGCGCATCTACGACCAGAACCTCTTCCGAACCATCATCAGCCAGGTCTTTTAATCCCTTTATGACGTAGTTTTCAGGAAGATCATTCAGAAGTTCGAGAACTCGATGTCCCTTCACCTGAAAAATCCGGAGGTAAGAGCAGGTCCAGCAGTTTCCGCCGGTTGAGCCGGTTATTACGAATTCCTTCAAGCCATCTTTATTTATGTCCGTGATGGTGACATCGTCTCCGTTTAGATTGTTCCCCAAATCCAGAATCCATTCAGAAGTGTTGTAGATATCAGCTAATTTCCCGTCTTTCAACTCATAGACTACCAGACTATCCTGCTGGCCGATTTTATCCTTCTCCTCGAAGTGGATGATAGCTATGATTTGCTTATTCTGATTATCCAGACTTTCGTAGATGACGTCTTTGATGCTATATCCTTCTTTCAGATTAGCTGCTATTTCCTTTTGAAACATTTCTCTGATAGGAATCTCTCTTTTCCTGAAAAACAAAGATATGATAAAAAGCAGAACGACGACCCCTATTAAAATTATCGACGGAATAAGAATTTGTTTTTTTTGCATATACTTAGTTAATAGACTGGAATGACCTGCAATATGGTTTCATTTCTGTTTAATGAATCTTTCATAAAAATCCTTCACAACTTCCTTAGCAAATTCTTTGTAATATTTATTGTGTTCATCAAGGTTAAAATTTATCTCTATATTCTCTTGAGACATGTAATTTTTGAAAATCTTCCATCCCTTCTCTTTTTGACCCTTTTGTATATAATCAAAAAATATAGCCATTGAACTACCTATATAAGAATCTAAGGCATCTCTTTCTCTAATTTCTGCTTGTATTTCTTTCTCCGCTTCTCTTATCTTATTATCATAGTAATAAGGAAATCCAATTGATGCTTCCTTGTAATCATCTTGCTTCCAAGTATAGATTATGTCAATTTGAGGAGAACAAGCATGGCAAAGTCCTGCCTCTTCCCATTCAGCGTCTAGGACTATAAGCTCCTTTATACCATCTCCGTTTAAATCTCTAATCTCATGAATTGCTTGCGACCAGGGTAATTTGTTTAAGAACTTATTTGCTTTATGGTCTCTAACCTGAAAAACTAGGAGAGATACACAGTTCCAGCAGTTACCTCCCTGTGAACGGGAAACGACAAATTCTTTTAGTCCATCTTTATTTATATCCTCGACCCTAAAACTATCTCCGCTTACATTATTGCCCAATTCCAGATCCCAATCGGTTGTGTCAAAAAGCACTGCTAAGTTCTTTCCTTTCATGTCGTAAACAACAAGACTATCCTGTTGCCACATTTTATCTTTTGACTCCCAGTGAAATATCGCCGCGATCTGTTGACCCTTGTTATCCAATCTCTCGAAGATTGTGTCTTTGACGCTATAACCTTCTTTCAGGTTAGCAACTATATCCTTTTGAAACATTTGTCTGATAGAAATCTCCTTTTTCCTGAATAACGAGGAAATTATAAAAAGTAAGACTATGATACCTATCAGAATTATTGCCGGAACTAAAACCTGTTTTTTCTGCATAAATGAGTGATTAGATCTGAGCAAAAATAAACAAACTCCGGGATGATGTCAAATATAAAATGGTTTTGTAGGGGCAGGTTTCAAACCTGCCCCTACCTCGCTCTTTCCCGTCTCCTTAAGGAGACGGCAATACCGATTCTATCTCCTTCGACAATTCCCTTATCTCATAATCCTCGAAGTTCTCCAGTAATTTTTTATTCAATTGAATCTTATCTTTGTTCAGGTTCAGCCGGTAAGACCCTATGCGGTTATTTTCTATAAGCTTTCCATCCGTAAGAGAAAGCTCTTTTTTCAGACGGTAAATATATTTCCCCTGGTTCTCTCCTTCTTCCAAATCAAGTTTATGAATCCATCCTCCCTCTCTATTAAATGCTGCCCAAGCCAATTTGAATAAATATTTGAAGCTTTTGTGGCTGAGCAAAATCTTAATTTTATTCATGAATATTACATACTTACCTTTGATAAGAGTACCATCAAGGAACAGAATATACCTGTTGGAAATTCGGTGCGTTGAAATTGTAGGGGCACATTGCAACGTGCCCCTACCTTTAGTACCTCTCTCTAACAGTTTAATTTCTTCTTTAATCTTGCAGACCAGATTATCTGGTATTATCTTTTTTAAATCCTCTAAATTCATCTCCTGGATTTGTTCTATTGAGCTTATCCCCGTTTGAAATAATTGCCAGAGACAATCCCTTCCCAGACCTGTTATTCTCAGTTTAGATAATTCGATCATTTCCTGATTTATTCCAAACTGAACCTGTATCGACAGAATTTTCAGGAACTTTGCGGTACTAATATCTGAGTTCATCACTTTGGCGATGGTGTAAGCAGAATCCAGAAGCCAGGCAAGCTCCTGAGCTGTCTGAGAAATAAAACCACTTCTCAAGCCATATTCGTTTTCCAAATCAAGAATCGGAATTGGAGTAATCCAGTCACAGAAAAGAAGAGACAGTTTGAGCCTGGAAAGTTGTTTTAATGAAGCTTGAGAAGAATCCCCCACCATAATCCCCAGTTCTTCATTCAATAAGACCATCCTGTCTGACCTGCCTTTGAGTTTGTTCTGATAAAATCTGCTATCTATCTCATAAAAGGAAAGAGGAGTATAAATTCTCTCTCCATCCTCAGTTTTCAGCAGTTCATAAAACCAGTTGATTGGCTCAAGATTAATTCCGTTCGCCAGTATATTTTTGATTTGAATGCCAGTCTTGCATTTGATTCCCTGCAAAGCTATGGCTTTTCCCAATGTAGTGACGGATAGCCAATCTTTTTCATCTGTGATCAATATCTGCTCTTCAACTAATTTCGAAATTGTTTCATCCAGGTTTCTTTTTGCTTCGGATAAATCAGAATAAGTGGAGCTCAAAATTCTTTTCAGTACCGAAATATCTTTAGCCAGACCTGGGGAAACCAAATCCAGAACTATATCCTCTAAATCGATTTTATCCAGAACCGGAACAAGCTTTTCCTCTTCTCCATCGATGTATTTATCCCACAGCGAATCGAACTGGAACTGGCTGCCTGCAAGAAGAATCGACCTGCCGAAATCTTTTTCCAGCCCGAATCTTCCAGCCCTGCCGGACATATTCTCGTATTCATTCCAGGTTAGGGGAACCAGAACTCCCCTGTCTGCAAAATCACCGCTCTCGTACTTGAGAGTCTCGACGAATACTGTTCTGGCAGGAAGATTGACCCCCATCGAAAGAGTGCTGGTGGCAAATATAAGCCTGGTCTCGTTTTCAAGAAAGAAATGCTCGACTACCTTTCTTTCCTCATAGGATAAATCCGCATTATGAAAAGCAATACCTTTCTGGAGACAAATCCCCAGCTTTTCCCTTAATCCGGTCTCTTCCAAAGTCAACATTTTTTCCAGTGCAGAGG
>DATKKH010000151.1:0-5982 GCA_035543035.1 Terriglobales bacterium
GGAGCATATGAAGTTCAAGTATCAGATATATGTTGACAGGGACCAAGCGTTAGGCGAGAAACGAGCAAAAAGAGCCATGGACTATTTGACAGAGCATGGTATTTCTGCAAGCCAGATAACGATTGTCGGCCACCCTGGAGAACCCCAGTCAATACGTAGGAGTTGTAGGTTTGTTGTTGTCAAACAGTAACCTGTGTTTGAAAGCTGGAATACAATTTCGTTCTAAATAATTAGTAAAATAATCTCTGAGGTCGGGTAGTACCCTCAAACTTGTTTTGAGGGTATTTTTAGAAGTTAATCTTGGTGGCTCAGGCGTCTCGCCTGAGCGAACAGGCAGGATGCCTGTTCCACCAATAGGTATATCAGACCTCTGTAGGGGTTCAAAATTTTGAACCCCTACAAACTCAAAAGTAGATTCATCTTTTTTTCTCCAGCCTAAAAAGAGAAATCTCAAAAACATCTTGACAGGCTTGGTTTTATTTTGTTGAATTAAGGATTAGAATTTAGAAAAAGACGTTTTACTATTGCTTTTTGACTCCTCGAAAAATAGAAGTTCAAAAATGGAGGGTGTATGACCAAAAAGACTGCCTATTGGATTTTCATCCTGGGGACTTTAGCTTCTCTGCTCGTGCTTCTGGCTTTGACCATAGATTTTCACCGGGAAGTTGGAGCGCTAACTCATTCGGACCAGATATCATCTCAGGTCCTGGCAGGGAAAAGAGTCTGGCAGAAATACAACTGCAATGACTGTCATACTATGCTGGGATTTGGAGGATATTACGGGCCGGACATGACCAGGGTATACCTTCGAATAGGCGAAGCTGGGATAAGATTTGCCGTGGAGAAACCTGAACAGGCTTTTTCCAACTCTTTTCGTAAAATGCCCAATCTGCATCTGAAACCTGAGGAGATCGATAATCTGACAGCATTTTTCAAATGGGCAAGCGGGATCAACAACAACTATTGGCCCCCTCAGGATAGAAAATATCAGACTTCTTCGACAGGAGTGTCGACTTCTGCAAGCACATCTTCTGGTGAAGAGCTGTTCAAGGTTAAAGGATGTATAAACTGCCACACACTGAAAGGTGAAGGTGGAAACATTGGACCAGTTCTGACAGGAATCGGTTCCAAGCTGACCAAGGATTTCATCGCGCAGTACATAACTGATCCTGCAAAGGTAAATCCCAAGGCTCAAATGCCGAACCTGCATCTTTCGCCGGATGAAATAAACACACTGTCAGAATTTTTATCCAGTCAGAAATAGGAGGGTGAAAAATGGAATACAAAACGCAAAAAGTGGCTTATCCATACTTCATAACGGCTTTATTCCTTTTCCTTCTGCAGGTTCTGTTCGGTTTATGGTTGGCGATCAATTACGGTTTCAGTTTGCCACAAGCGTTAGTAGATGTTTTTTCTTTTGCAACTGCCAGGGCAATTCACACCAATCTGCTGGTTTTGTGGATGCTATTGGGATTTATGGGAGGGACCTATTTTCTTCTTCCCGAGGAAACCAAAAGAGAGATCTACAGCCCGGCATTAGCTTATCTGCAGCTGGGACTTCTGACGGCTGTCGGTGTCACGGCTTTGACCGGTTTCGTGCTCGGTTGGACAAAAGGCAGACCTTTGCTGGAGATTCCTCCTCCTCTGAACTTTGGGGTGGTTATTGGTGCACTCATCTTCCTTTTCAACGTCGGTATGACCATGATAAAAGGTAAAAACTGGACAGTGATCCAGGTGACTCTTCTCGCAGGACTTGTGGTCCTGGCTGGGCTTTATCTTTTCGGGATTCCTTTTTACCATAACCTGTCCGTGGACTGGTATTACTGGTGGTGGGTGATACATCTGTGGGTTGAGGGTGCCTGGGAGATGGTTACAGCTGCAATAATTGCCTGGGTTCTGTTGAAAATTACCGGTGTCAACCGGGAAGTTGTGGAAAAATGGCTCTACGTGGAATTGGGTTTATTCCTTTTCACAGGAATTGCAGGAGTCGGGCATCACTATTACTGGGTAGGCGCTCCCAAATACTGGCTCTGGGTAGGAGGTGCTTTCAGCGCTCTGGAGCCAGTTCCCATTGTTTTAATGCTTATCGATACTTTCAAACACGTTAAACACCGTCAACTGGTAATCAAGAATCCCCTTGTCTGGACCTATGCAGTGGGTTGTGCGATTTTCCATCTGTTTGGAGCAGGTTTTTTTGGTTTTGTTCATACTCTTCCCATGATCAATAAATACACGCACGGCAGTCAGGTTACAGCCGCTCACGGCCATGTGGCTTTTTTCGGAGCTTATGCTCTTTTAAATCTGACGGTTTTCTACTATGCAATGCCCAGGTTAAAAGGGATAGAATTCTTCAAAGAGAGCTTGGGCAGGGCAGGCTTCTGGATAATGGTTATGGCGATGACCGGTATGGGATTGGCTTTTGGTGTGGCAGGGGTTTTGCAAACCTATATTGAAAGGGTTTTGGGAATGGGTTATATGACAGCCCAGGGGGAGATGAGGTTCTGGTTCAAAATCGTGTTTTCCCTGGGGCTGATATTTCTTTCAGGCGTGATAATGACTTTGATTGCTCTTCTAACGATTAAACCAGTCATCAAGAAAGAAGGCTGATAGTTTAGTAGACCTCGCGGAGGTCTGAAACCTCCGCTACGCGATTCGATCCAAGAACAGGCAAGATGCCTGTTCCACTATCTACAGTGAGAACTGCAATTTTTTTCTTGCCTCTGCAAATAATAGATATTATATAACTGATGATTCAAAGAAACGCTGACGAGAGATCAAATTCAGAAGGAGAGCAAGATAAATGAAGGACTTTTTGTTGAAATGGGTGAAAGCAGTCCGGGCGCCTTTTTTTACCGGGACTTTGGTGCCTGTAGCTGTAGGCTCCACTTTGGCTTACAGCCAGACCGGGAAATTCCACTGGCTGAATTTTTTCCTCACCTTATTCGGATTTCTTTTTATTCATGCGGGTGCCAATCTTGCCAATGATTATTTTGACCATAAAACCACGGATGATGACATTAACCGTTTCTTCACACCGTTTTCTGGCGGCAGCCGGGTGATTCAGGAAGGTATTGTCCCGGCGAAACAAATCCTGAAGGCAGCTTTGATTTTCTTTTGCCTGGGTTCGATAATCGGGCTATATCTAAATTATGTTTCGCCTGGAAATATTATCCTTCTCTTCGGGCTTTTTGGAGTCCTGACTGCCTTTTTTTATACCGCTACCCCGATTATGTTTGCTTACCGTGGATTAGGTGAATTTATGATAGGATTAGATTTCGGGGTTCTTGCAGTTATGGGGTCATTCTACGTGCAGGCTCATTTTCTGAACTGGTCAGCATTCTGGGCATCGCTTCCGGTGGCCTTTATGATAACCGGCATTTTATATATCAACCAGTTTCAGGATTACGAAGCAGACAAGACTGTGAATAAAAATCACTGGGTGGTGAGATTGGGTAAGAAAAAAGCAGTCTATGGATATTATCTCATTATCGCCGGAACTTATCTTTCTATAATCATCTCAGTTGTCTCAGGATTGCTGCCACCTTTAGCTCTGATTGCCCTGCTGACTTTGCCTTTAGCTTACGGGGCTATAAGAGTCCTCAAAGCTAATTACGACAAAATCTACGAGCTGATTCCGGCTAATACCAGCACCATAAAGATTCATCTTTTCGTGGGTCTGCTGCTTTCGTTCGGATTTGTCCTCAGCCGTTTGATTTGATTTTTGTGGGGCAGGTTTCAAACCTGCCCCTACGGTCTCCATTTCTTTCTTCCTCCCGAATGTACATACTGCATGATTATCCTTGTGGAACAAAGGGATAGCAACGTATATTTAAAACAAGGTCGACACAGTTCAGGCTAAAGGCCGAAGGAATAATATTCATGTCCTGCAGCGTAAAAAGATTCAAGCAACTCGTAAGTATTCTTATCATTGGTTTACTTCTGAGTATCAGCCTGGTCGGCTCGTTTCATCACCACCGCGATGGACTTAACCATCCTGATTGCTTCATGTGTGTGGCATATTCCATATTATCCATCTCATTTGCAGTAGCTGCAGTAAGTCTGGTAGTTCTTACACTATACCTCTTTTTACCCCAAACAGGAAGTCCAGCATTTTGTCCTAAACTGCTGGTCTTTCGTAAAACGTCCCGCTCACCACCCCTTTGTTAAGATTGCTTATATCAATCCGCTTCATCAAGGGGTGCAAATTTGATCTTAACAGGAGGAATTTGTGAAAAGAATAATATTATTACTGCCTGTGATTTTATTTGCGATCTTTTCGCTGCAAAAGAGCCTGGCGCAGACGACGGTCAATCCTGATATCAGTTTCATAGGGGATTTCAGGCTGCTTAACTTTAACAAGGCACCAGGCGATATAGGTGCCGATAAACCCCAATTTGATTTTCGTGAGCTGGAGATTGCTGCAGGCAGCTATTTGAATCCTTATGCGCGTGCAGATGTCACGCTGGGAATATCCTCAACAGGGATAGATATCGAGGAGGCATATGCGACACTTTTAAGAGGCCTTCCCTGGAATCTTCAAGTGCGTGCGGGCCAATACCTGGTTGATTTCGGAAAGCTGAATACTCAGCACGCTCATCAATGGTCCTGGATCGAACGGCCTCTTATGTTCAAGCGTTTCTTTGGCGAGGATGGATTCAAGGGTGTGGGCCTAAATTTGACCACATTGGTACCGATTGGCGCAAGTGCTCTCAATATCTCAGTCAGCCTGCTGCAAGGAGGTTTTCTGCTTCCCTTAAGCCAGGCGGATATCGCTCCACCACTTGCCGGCAACGGGAGGATTTCCCTTTTTACTCCGCTTGCCGCGCATTCGGAGATTGAGTTTGGCATCTCAGGGCTCTATGCGCAGCACGATCCTGTCAACAAACTCTGGACTAAAATGGGTGATTTCGATTTCAAATACAAGTGGAAGCCCGATATTTATCGCTCGCTGGTGTTGGTGGCTGAAGCCTTGATAAATTCCCGGAAGATCAGCCCTGACAGCTTTAATGCAACCCCGACTGCGAATGTCGCCTCATACGGAGCTTTCGCGGCTTTGGATTATCAGTTTCGGCGACGATACGATGCAGGTGTTTTTTTTGATTACAGTCAGAGTCCAGTTGATAAGAATGACCATCTCACAGGCTACGGAGTTTTCTGCGGTTTTGCCCTGGCAGAGGAGACCTATCGAATAGGAATTCTTTTACGTCAAGATGAGGGGACTGGACTGAGCAGCGCTTACCAAACCGTGGAAATACAATTGTTGTGGTCTCTGGGACCGCATAAACCGCATCAATTTTAGCAGGAGACGAAAAATGAAAAGGATAATTTCTTTAATGTTAATCACTTTAGGCTTGACCGCAGGTTCAGCCCATGCCAAACTCAATGTCGTAGCTTCTTCATCTGATTTAGCATCGATTGCAGAGTTCATTGGAGGGAACCTTATCTCAGTGAAATATATAGTCGATGGAAGATCTGACCCTCATTTCGTCGAAGTTCTGCCCAGTTACATGGTTATGGTATCACGGGCGGATCTTTATCTTAAGATAGGCTTGGGACTCGATTTCTGGGCTCAACCGATCATCGACGGTTCCCGCAATGGTAAGCTGAAAATCGCTGATTGTTCCGAAGGTATCGATGTCCTGGAAAAGCCATCGGGACCCGTTAGCGCCTTACTGGGTGATGTCCATCCCCAGGGGAACCCCCATTATTGGTTGGACCCGGCCAATGCGTTGATCATAGCACACAACATAGCTAACGCGCTTTCGGAAGCTGATCCTACGAATAAAGTGGCATACGAGACCGGGCTGAAGACATTCACAGATCGGCTAAATGCGAAGATTACATATTGGCAGGATGCTTCAGCCCCTCTGAAGGGACTCCAAATGATAACCTATCACAACTCCTGGCCCTATTTCTGCAAGGCGTTCGGAATCAAGGTGGCTGGTTTCATCGAGCCCAAGCCCGGGATCGAACCCACGGCCT
>DATKKH010000152.1:0-28419 GCA_035543035.1 Terriglobales bacterium
GCGGGACTCTTTACCTGGACGAGATCGGCGATTTAAGCCCCACGATTCAGATAAAACTTCTCCGGGTTATTGAGGAGAAAGTAATCACCCGGCTGGGCGAGATAAAGCAGAAAAAGATCGATATCCGGATTATTGCTTCAACCAATAAGAACTTGGATGAGGAGGTAGCTCAAGGACGTTTCCGCAAAGACCTCTATTTCCGGCTGAATACCGTTAATCTTAAGCTTCCGCCCCTAAGGGAAAGGAAGGAGGATATTGCTCTTCTGGTGGAGCATTTCATAAGGAAACATTCGAGCGGCGACCAGAAAGCTCTTTCCTTGAAGCCCTTGATGCTGGATCTGTATTCGGAATATGACTGGCCCGGGAACATACGCGAAGTGGAAAACGAGACCAAAAGGCTGCTGGCTTATAACCAGAGTGACGAATTTATGTTGGAGGAGCTTCTCTCTGATAAATTCCCTCTACCGAATGAGCTTAGAAAAGAGAACCTGTCTTTGTATGAGAGATTATCCGTTTTGGAAAAGCAGTATATACTCAAAGCTTTGATCGAAAACAACTGGGTGAAAAAATCCGCAGCCTATTCCCTGAAAATCCCTGAATCTTCCTTGAGATTTAAGATGAAGCAGTACAAGCTTCACGCCCCGGAAGAATGAGCATATCTTTATAATTGTTAGACTGTAAACCCACGTTGCCCCAATGTGGGCTTTTTGTTTTGATTGTAGGGGCACGGCACGCCGTGCCCCTACATTTTTGTCTTAGAATTATCGTCCTCACAGGAGTGAGGACGCTGCGAAGAAACTGTTTTTTTTCGTAGTGCGACCCTGCCTGTCCCGTAGCAGGCGGGATAAGGGTCGTCAAGTATGTAGGGGCAGAATCCACCAGAGGCGGGTTCTGTCCTCAATTTTAGATATGAATCTTCTTGACATTTCTTTTTCCAAAAACTTAATTCTTCAAAACCATTTACGGGAGGAACTATGCTCAGAAGAGTTTTCTTGATTGGAATTGTTTTTATCTTATTCTTCGCTCAGGAATTGTACCCACAAGCATTTGAGGAAAACAAAGCCCAGGTTTTCGCCCTATCCAACGGTATGAAAGTAATTTTGAAGGAGAAGCACGCCAACCCGGTAATCTCCTCGATGATCTATGTGAATGCCGGCAGCAAATATGAGACAGATTACAATAACGGGGTCACTCATCTTTTGGAGCATCTGTTATTTGACGGGACAAAGCGCAGAACCAGGGAACAGATATCCGAAGATATGAAAAGCAAAGGCTCCTCTTTTTTCAACGCCTTTACCAGAAAAGAGCTGACCTGTTACCTGGTCATAATGCCCAAGGAATTTATCGAGGATGCTCTGGATATCCAGTCAGATATGCTTTTCAATTCTATCTTCCCGGACTCGGAGCTGGCCAAGGAAAGAAACATCGTTATCGAGGAGATAAAAAAGGATGAGGATACACCGGACTATCAGGTGGAAAAGTTTTTTGATTCTCAAGCCTATACCGGCACTCCTTATGCCCGTCCCGTCTTAGGATACGAGAATATCATTTCCACCATACCAAAAGAGGATATCATCCAGTATTACCAGACCTATTACAAACCCAATAATATGGTGATTCTGTTGATTGGAGATTTTGAAACCGATAAGATGCTCAAGTCAGTTGAAAAGTATTTTGGCAGCATTCCGGTCAAGCCACTTCCTCCTCTGGAAAAGATTATCTATACACCTCCAGGGGGCAAAGATGTCAAATACAAAGAGATTGATACCAAAAACTGTTACCTGAGCCTATCCTTCAAGGCACCCCATTATTCGGACCCAGACTATTTCTCTTTTGACCTTTTGTCCAGAATCCTGAGCTCAGGCGAAACCTCACCCCTTTACCAGGCTTTGACCCAGGGAAAAGAACCTTTGATAATTGACCTGTCCGCCTCACTCGAAACCCAGAAGGAGTTTTCCACCTTGAACTTAGCTATGATGACAGATTCACCTCAAAAAATCGAGAAGATACTTGCCATCACAACCCAGACCCTTAAGAACCTGACCAGCAAAAAGATCGACCCGGTAACAGTCAAGAATACCATAACCTCTACCAAGGCAGACTTATATTATCAGGAGGAGAGATTATATCTCTACGGAATGACCATAGCCCCGATCCTGGTCAACTGCGGATACGATTTTCTGGAATCGTATATCCCGAATCTGGAAAAAGTCACTTCCGAAAAAATGCAGAAAGTGGCTCAAAAATATCTCTCCGATCCAAAATATATAGCCACAGCAGTCGTTCCAAAAGTCGAGAAAAAAGAATCAACTGCTTCTGTCTCTCAATCTAAGTATGTAAAGGAGATACTGCCCAACGGCTTGGAAGTCATAATCCGCTCCAATCCCGATTCAAAAGTATTCGCTTTGAATATATTGGGCGAAAACCGAAGCGCTTCAGAATCAGGAGGTAAAACCGGAATAGTTAATTTCGTCAACGCCATGTTAGATAAAGGAACTACCAAAAGAAGTGCGGAGGCAATAGCCCAGCAGCTTGCCTCAATCGGGGCACAATTGAAGCTGACTGACGATCCAAATGTCCCCTATGATGACATTTATACTACGCGATTGTATTCCTTTATCCGTTTTGAGACTTTGGACGAGTTCGCAGACCAGGGAGTTGAGCTATTATCTGACCTGGTGAAAAATTCCAAATTCCCCCAGGATGGGCTAGAGAAAACCAGAACAGAAATCCTGAGTATCATCAAACGGGAGAATGAGTCAACCTCCAAGGTCTGCAGCAATCTTTTTTATGCGGAGCTTTTCAAGGACCACCCTTACGAAAAGACCGTGCTCGGCGATGAAGGCACTGTCAGCTCGATAACCCAAACTGACCTGATAGATTTCCACAAGAAATTTTATTCACCCAAAAATATGATTTTAACCGTTGTCACCAGCCTTCCTTCGGAAAAAGCTTTGACCTTGATAAAAAATAATTTTGGAGACATTCCATCAGTTGATTTTGTTGCACCGACCATACCTCTGCCCAAAGCCATAACTTCACCTGAAGAGGTCTTCAAAGAGATGAAGAAAGAGCAAGTTTATATATATTTGGGAGACCTGCTTCCAGGAATCAACAATCCTGATGCCCCAGCCTTAGAAGTTGCAAACTCAATCCTCTCTAGTAGGTTAGGATTGAACCTGAGAGAGAAAAAAGGATTAGCCTATTCAGTTGGCTCTTCAGTCAATTTTGATAGGGATTTTGGCTGGTTCATTGCCTCAATAGGAACCAGACCCAAGAACTATAAAGAGGCTTTTGACGGGATTTTGAACGAGATTAATCAGATCAGGGAAAATCCTGTGAGCGACAACGAATTAGAAACTGCCAAAAACTCCTTATGGGGAAACCTACTTTTCTACAGATTATCCCGGATAAATCAGGCATATTATATGGGAGTGAACGAATTCTTGGGTGCTGGTTATGATTACGATGAAAAACATCTGGAGAAGATAAGGGCGATAACCAAAGAGCAGGTTAAAGACGTAGCCCAAAAATACTTGGATACCAAAAATTATGTTTTAGCAGTGGTGGGAAAGAAGGATTAATGGTAGGGGCATCCCCTGCGGCGGACCGTGCCCCTACTGTAGCGTTGCCACTCCCATGGTAAAGGAATCAGTAGCCCCGCCTTGCCCTCAAGGCGGGTATCAATTTGATAGTCGTGTCAGGAACTCCTTTCCTGATAACAGTGAGACTGTAGTTGCTCGATTTATCGAGCCTTTTGCCCGTCAGGAGTGGCTCTTGACGGATGGAAAAGGCTGAAACTTGAGGAGCGGTATCAACGTAAAATCAAAGTGATTTAATGGTTGTGTCCGGAGTTCTTCTCCTGACACACAGTATTTCCATCAGGAATAGCTCCTGACGGAACTGAACAAACTTGAAAAAGGAGAAATTATGCCCAGTAAAAACCTGGAAAGAAGGGATTTCATAAAGACCCTGTTGGCAGGAATTCCTGTGATGGCGCTTAACTGGAATCTATTGCCCGAAGCTGAAAATACGAACTTAGGCGAAAATCAGTTCGATGCGGTGATCATTGGAGCAGGTCTTGGAGGACTTAGCTGCGCTGGTGGTTTTGCCCGGCAGGGGTTTAAGCCCCTGGTTTTAGAGCAGCAGGATAAGCCGGGAGGATATGCTACCACCTTTAAACGTCCGGGCGGTTTTGAGTTCGACGTCTCCTTGCACTCCACGACCGTGGGTGAAAGAGACGGAATACACAACCTTATCCCCGGTTTTCCAGAAATCAAAGAGGTGGAGTTCGTTCCCCATCCCAATCTTTACCGGGTGATATTCCCGGATTATGACTTTCGCGTTCCACAAAAAGACCTCAACGGGTATCTGGACATCCTTACAGGTAACTTCCCGGAAGAAAAGGAAGGGATCATGGCTCTGTTTGATGATATGAAGGGTTTGGAAAAGGATATCAACAGGATTTCGGCTGCCAGGGGGCAAGTGGATATGAGCAAGTTCCCGGTGGAATATCCTTATCTTTTCAAATGCTCAGGCAGCACTTGGGGAACGATGGTGGATAGTCATATAAAAAATCCCAAACTCAAAGCCATTATTTCCTCCCAATGGGGATATTATGGACTGCCACCATCTAAGCTTTCCAGCTTTTATTATGCCCTGCCTGCCATAGGCTATCTGCAGGAAGGAGGTTTTTATCCTAAGGGAAGGTCTCAAAAGATAAGTGATGCTTTTGTCAGGTTTATCCAGGAGCGGGGTGGAAAGGTGATGCTCAAAAGTAGAGTGGAAAAAATATTAGTGAAAGATCAATCTGCCTATGGGGTGCAAACCGCAGATGGCAAGGAATATCTCGGAAAAGTAGTGGTTTCAAATGCGAATGCCTATGATACCTTTCACAAAATGCTCGAAGAGAGTGACTATCTTAAAGAATATCTGGATAGAATGGGCCATCTAAGTATCAGTCTATCATGTTTCCAAATATTCCTAGGATTAAAAAAAGACCTGATCGGAGAGATCGGAATTCCCGATTCCGAGATATTTTATCAGGCAGGATATGATCCGGAAGCAGACTACCAAACCGCTCTCAATGCAGATATGGGAAATGGTGGGTTTGGTCTCTCCCTGTATGACAACATCTATAAAGGATTTTCTCCTCAGGGGAAGAATACCATAAACCTTATGGTGCTTCAGGGTTTCGAACACTGGAAGAAATACGAAGCCGATTACTGGAAAGGAAATAAGGAAGCTTACCGGGCGGAAAAGGAGCGAATGGCTGACATTTTGATTGACCGGGCAGAAAAAAAGCTTTTACCTGGATTATCAAAAGCAATTGAGATTAAGGAAATCGGCACACCGTTGACAAATATCCGTTATACCGGCAATTATCGTGGAGCCATATACGGATGGGATCAGACCGTGGACAATTCTGGCCAGAGACGTTTGCCTCATAACACACCGGTAAAGAACCTTTATCTTGCCGGAGCCTGGACAAGTCCCGGTCACGGTTATGGAGGCGTTATCTGGAGCGGTCTGGAATGCTTCGGAGCGATAATGAAAAACTGGCAGTAACCTGCAGGTCGACGAGTAACTTATTTAAAAACCGGTAGAACAGACATTCTTGTCTGTTCATTGGGTCAGACAGGAATGTCTGACATACTGATCCTGTTGTTGTCTAAGTGATATTCTTCACTAACTCCAGCATCTCTTTTACTGCTCTTTCAAACCCAACTATGACTGCCCTGGCGACAATTGAATGCCCGATGGAGAATTCGTCTATATGTTTTATCCTGGCTATCTCCACGACGTTTTTATAATTCAGCCCATGCCCGGCATTTATGCCTAAACTTAGCCGGTAGGCTAATTCCACCATCCTCTCGACTTTTTCCAGCTCTTCTATCTTCTCACCTAAATTCTTTGCGTCTGAATATTTTGCTGTATTTATCTCCACGAAATCGGTTTTGAGCTTGGCTGCAGATTTTATGGATTCTATATCCGGGTTCACAAAGAGACTGACCAGCATTCCGTTTATCTGTAGCTTGGGAATAATCTGGGACAGCTTTTCATAGTTATCTACCACGTTCAGCCCACCTTCCGTGGTAATCTCTCCTTCCCTTTCAGGCACCAAGGTTGCCATATCCGGCTTTATCTCCAAGGCCTTTTCTAACATCTCCTGGGTTGCTGCCATTTCTAAATTCAGACTGGTCTTCACCACCTCCCGGAGAATTTTCAAATCCCTGTCTTTGATATGTCTCCGATCGCTTCTGAGGTGAATAGTAATCCCGTCTGCTCCGGCTAATTCCGACGCAATAGCTGCTGCAATCGGGTCCGGCTCTAAGGATTTTCTTGCTTCTCGTAAAGTAGCCACGTGATCGACATTGATACTCAACTTAGGCATAAGCTCTCCTTTTATTTTTATGGCCCTTGAATGGAATTATCCTGCCAATAAACTATACGCCAGAAACCATCTTCTGATTTTCTGAATTTAAATTTCGCAAATCCGGTTGCTTCTAAATGTTCATACTCATAATCCCCATCTATATCTGTCAGGCTTAAGTGGAAATTCACCTGTCTCAATCTGAGTTCTTCGTGAGTGGTAGAGTCGTATTCCGAAGGAAGCGGAAAGATCTCCCAGGTCTCCAGGCGGATGTCATCGAAAACCTTGAACATCCCTCCGGTCCTGTCAAGGTCACCACTTTTACCATCTCGGGGAATCCAGCTTTCTATCAACTGTCCATACTGGTCCTGATCCAGGTAATAGAATCGAAACCCTTGATCCAAACAATTCTCGTATGTGATTATGTCCCGGTATTCATAAGAATATTTGAAATTTTTAAGAACGCTGTCCGGATCGGTCTGGGAGGCAACCGGCGCCATAAATCCCGGACCTATTTCAGGAGGTGAAAAGGGGTTATAGCAGGATAAGCCCGTAAGTATGAATAGAATTATATATATAATTTTCTTAATCATCTCTCGATCCACATGACGTTAGGGTGGAGGCAAGCTCCACCCCTGCGTGATATTCTTTACCTGAACTGGGATTTGAATTGGGCCCAGTCATAATCTCCAGTCACCAGCGGCCGATCTTCCCAGAAATAGATAATCCAGAAATCGTAAGATGACTGTCGAAGTTTGAAAGTCGAGCTTCCTCTGGCAATTCCGACCAGGGGTTCCGACTTATCGTAATCATATAAATAAATCAGGTAATTCCGGTAAAGGATCGCGCTGGTATCACCCTTCACATCCGGCTGGTCCGGGTTTTTATCTAAAATGAGCACGTATCTTTTGTTACCGGAGCTGTAGAAATTGAATAATCCGAAGGTAACGTTCCTTTCTACAGCTAAGTTCCAGTTCCAGAAACGCTCTGGCTGACCCTGCCCAACTGCCTCCTGGGAATCCTCAGGAGCGGAGAAGATAAACGAATCGGAAAAACACATAACGTAGTTATCGATTATCTTCTCGGTATAAGCATTATATAGGTTATCAATGACCGTCTCCGGAGTAGTGGGAGGGTTCCAGGTTCCCCTGGGACCTGAAGGGGGCTCCGAGCTTCTGGTCTTGAACGGGTTTTTGCAGCCCGAAAAGATCAGCATCCCTATCATTAAAATAAAGAAAAACCTTTTCATCTTTTTTTTATAGAGTCCTTCCCAGAGTAACTGTTACGTAATTGGACAAATCCTCTTTGCTTCCGGTTTCCTTCTGTGCCCTGATTGTCCAGAGAAATCTGATGAAATTCACATCACTGGTTACATAATCTAAGGAAAAGTTCAAAAGGTTCCTATAGAATTTGTAAGTGAAGACTTTTTTCTCGTTTCCGGTTGGGAGGTCCAGAAGCAGGCTGTAATCTTTTCTGATCTCGAAGTTGTATCCGGAGGAGAAAATCAGGCTTTTGAAAAGTTTATGCCTGACCAAAAGCCCGAAACCCTGGGTTTTCCGCTCCCAGCTCGGTCTTCTCACCCATTCATCTTTCCACAGAAGCTGACCAAAATCCTCATACCGGTAAAGATAATTTATCTCCCCTTCTAAATTTTCGCTGGCAGAGTAATTTATCCGGCTGAATGTAGAAGCCCGCCTGAAAATTTTGTTCTGGTTACTCTCGGTTGCCTTTTGAAAGTCGTAGGAGATATAATTAGCCTGGATCTGGTATTCCTGATAAAACCTGAGTTTCTGGCTGATATTCCAGCTCAGGGAAGGCGAGAGGTTATAGGTCTCGTTGTAATTGTTGTTGGCTGATTTCTGGCTGGAGATATATATCTGATGAAAGTTTTTAAAGCCGGTTCTGATTTTCAGGCTGAATGACCGGCTAAAGATATGCAGGTAATCCACGGATAGTATTTTGGTCAGGATGTCCCGATCGTTGAAAAAAGAGCCGGGTGCAGTGTAAAAGGAGGTCACGCCCATGGAAGCTGAGACAAAACCTGAATCGGAATCGCTGATTTTTGCAGAGTATCTTCCCCCCAGTTCCCCGCTATTCATATCCTGATTTCTTTCGGTCAGCCCATAGTCTTCATTCCCGGACATATATTTATAGAATCCTTCGAGACTTGCTCGGCTGAAAAAGGTCTTGCTCAAGCTCAGGGTATAGTCGCTTGAGCTGAGGGAATTATCTCTCAGATAAAGAGGGTTGAACAGGGTGTCTTCTTCGGAAACGTAATGATAACTATTGAGTTGATAATTATAGCCGAATTTGAGCAGGAAGCCTGAGAACAAACCTCTAGAAGTATCCAGTTTTAAGATTCTCTCGGTTTTTCTTTGAGTGCTGGTTTGAGTGCCCTCAGAGGAAAAGAAACTCTTTTTTGACCATCCTTCCTGGTATTCAAAGTTCAAGGAGTCCTTGTCTGATAGATTTCGATTCAGCCGGATTTTCAGATTCCTCTCCTGGCTGGGTATCTTTTCCAATTTTACCAGGCTTTGATTCAGATCTAAAAACAGATCTGCTTTTTCCCAGTTAAAAGGTCCTATTCCCAATGCCAGAGCATAGTTCAGCCCGGATTCTCCTCCTTTTGTAATTTCAGATTTCCGGTTAATTGAGCTTATCCCCACGTTCTGGTAAACTTTGACCTTCTGCCAGAGATTCTTCTCTGCTGTTAAAAGATAATCCTGAGAAGTAACCTTTCTCGATCCCAGGGAGCTTAATTTGTGCTGGACGAGGACGCCGGCTTTGAAGTCTTCTTTCAGCAGATAATCGAATTTTACCCTTAAGTCCCCATCCTCCTGCCAGCGGTCCTGGATATCCTGCTTGATCAGAAGCGAATTAAAGTTGAACAGGAACTCCCAGTAGAAATTTTTATCCTGGTTATAGATATACTCCAGCCGGTTGTTCCAGTTGTAAGTCTGGTTATTCTGGGAGAAATCTAAGTGCAGGTTGGAGCCATAGGCAGGCTGAATCAGGCAAATAATGAGGATGAGAAAACTTAAGCAAAACTTTTTCATTTAATTGACGAAATTGTTTTAGCTAATTTCCCTAACTCTTTTAGTTCAAAAGTCTCTCCCCTCCTTTTGGAATCTATATCTGCCTTTTTTAAGATAGCCTGAATTTCATCTTTATTCAAGTCCAAACTTCTGCTCAGGTTGTTCAGAATGGTTTTCCTTCTCTGGGAAAAAACTGCTTTGACTAAATCCGTAAAAAACGGAAACTCGACCTCCACTTTCGGTTTGGATAGAAACCCCAGCCTTATCACGGCTGATTCGACTTTCGGAGCAGGAAAAAAGGAATTTGGTCGCAGGGTGAATAAAATTTCAGGATTGGAGAAAAGCTGAATACCGATGGAAAGCGGTGACCAGTCAGGCGTGCCCGGTTTGGCGCAAATACGCTTGGCAACTTCCTTCTGCACGGTCAGAATGGCAAAATCGATAAATTCCCGGTTCTGAATTAGATATTCCAGAATCGGACTGGTGATCTGGTAAGGAATATTCCCGATTACTTTTAGTTTTCCTTCCTTTTGAGCTATTTTCCTCAGGTCAAATTTCAAAATATCTTGATTTAAGATTTCGAAGTTTTCATTGCCTTTGAATTTTTCTTTTAGAAATGCACAGAGATTTCTATCTAGCTCCACCCCATAAACCTTCTTAGCTTTATCTAGAAGAAACTGAGTCAATACCCCTTTTCCCGGACCGATCTCCAGAACTTCATCATTTTGTTTTAACTCTAAGTAATCGACAATCCTTTTTGCAGCTTTGAGATTGATCAAAAAATTCTGGCTGAATCTTTTTCTAGGAAAGATTTTGGAGCATTTTTGTGTGGGTAAAGAATCGGATTTCATTTTGAATCTAATCTGAAAAGCTTTTTTGCATTCTGGGTGAAAATTTCATCTATCTCTTTGAAAGAATGTGACCCTGAAGCCTGGACCACTTTTTCAATGACCAGCCTGACTAATTTCGGCTCATTTCTCTTACCCCTCATCGGTTCTGGCGTCAGATAAGGACAATCGGTCTCAGCTAAAATGGAACTTAACGGAATTTTCTTAATCAGCTCTGCTGATCTGGAATTTTTGTAGGTCAAAGTGCCGTTGAACGAAAGGTAAAAACCGAGTTTCAGAGCTTCTTTAGCTTCATTCTCATCCCCTGAAAAGCAGTGAAGAACTCCTTTAAGACCTGAGGAATCATTCTTGAGAATCTCTAAAGCTTTTTTGTAAGCATTCCTGATATGAACCACAATCGGAAGTTCCAATTTCTTAGCCAATTCAATCTGCTCTTTAAAAGCTTTTATCTGCACATTTTCAGGCGATAAATTCCGGTAAAAATCCAGCCCGATCTCACCGATTGCCACGACTTTCGGATGAGAGGCAAGCTTTTCCAGTTCCTTAAAAGCTTCCGGATTTAATTTAGAAGCATCATGCGGATGAAAACCTACAGCGGCATAAATATTCTTATATTTTTCTGCCAACTTGATCGACTTTTCAGAAGACTCCAAGTCCACCCCGATATTTATAATTGCCTCCAGGCCAGAGGAAAAAGCCTGCTCGATTACTTCTTCCCTATCTTCATCAAACTGCGGAAAATCCAAGTGAGCATGGGTATCAATCATTGTACTTTCCTAATGTCAAAGAATTTCTTCTCACCATTATAATAAACCTCATAAAATTGAATGTCAATTCCTTTTAGGTAAATTAGATCAACCTCAAACGAGTTTGAGGGTGCCACCCCACCGCCTACAAAACAAAAAAGAGAGGTTCTTTCGAACATCTCTTTTTGTTCTGTAAAGTCTCGAAAAAACTTAACTAATCTTTGCCCCTGTATTTATATCTCTATCTGTGGTCAGGATGGTTAGATTTCCCTCATCTGAGGCGGCAAGGAGCATTCCTTTTGATTCTATTCCCTTTATCCTGGCAGGTTTCAGATTGGCAAGCAGGATAATCTTTTTCCCGATTAAGTCTTCCGGCTTATAGAACTCCGCAATACCCGCTACTATTTCCCGGTTTTCTCCTCCGAACTCCACTTTGAGCTTCAAAAGCTTTTTTGCACCTTCTACTTTTTGAGCATCGATTACTTTTGCCACCCTTATATCCATTTTAGCAAAATCTTCAATTGCTATTTCCATCTTCTCCTCTTTTGCAGTTGAAACTTCAGACTTTTCTTTTGATACTTCCACTGGTTTTATCTCTTTTAACCGTGGAAACAGAGGAACGATCTCCCCGATCTCAGTCCCTGGTTTCAGATAACCCCAGTCTTTTTCTCTTTCCAAATTCGGGACAATTTCATTTTGAGAAAGACCTAAAATCTCCCTTAATTTCTGGCACTTCTCCGGCAGAGGAGGATAAAAAAGAAAACTGATAATCCTCAAAGTTTCAGCAGAAACGTAAAGCACAGTTCCCAACCGGGATTTGTCTTTCTCTTTTGCCAAATTCCAGGGAGCGGTTTTGTCAACATAGCGGTTGGTGAAGCGGACTAATTTCAAGACTTCATCCAAAGCCTGGTTGATATTCAACTCCTCGATTGAGTCAAAAACCACCTTGATTGTATTCACGGCTGAGTCCCGCAGTTCATTATCATCTGAAGAATAATCCGAAGGTTCTGGAATCTCCCCGCGGAAATGCTCTTTTACCAGCTTCAAAACCCGGCTGGCTAAATTGCCGAAATCGTTCGCTAAATCGGAATTATATTTCTCCTCAAATCTTTTCTCCTGGATGTCCCCATCCTGGCCAAAAGGAAAATTGGTCAGAAGAAGATACCGGGTCGCATCCGAACCATATTTTTCAATCAGATAATGCGGGTCGATCACATTGCCCAAGGATTTCCCCATCTTCTGTCCATTGACCGTGAAAAACCCGTGATTAAAAATCAAATCAGGCGGCTTTTCCCCTAAAGCTAAAAGCATAGCGGGCCAGTAAATATTGTGGAATTTCAGGATGTCCTTTGCCATCAGGTGAATCACAAAACCTTCAATCCACCATTTCTTGAATTCATCCGGATTATCCCCATACCCGATAGCGGAAATATAATTCTGCAGAGCATCTACCCAGACATAGGTCTTCTGGGAACTGTCGAAGGGAAGAGTAATCCCCCAGGTAACCTTTTCGCGGGAAATGGAGAAATCCTCCAACCCTTGTTTAAAAAGCCCTAAGGTTTCTTTTTTCTTCTCTTCTGGTAGAATCCTGATTTCATCTTCTATTATAAGCTTTTCGAGCAGGGACAGGTAGGAGGAAAGCCTGAAAAAATAGTTCTTTTCAGTTACCTTTTGCGGAGGTTTTAAATGGCTTGGACACAGCCCGTTTACTAAATCTTTTTCAGTGATGAATTTCTCGCAACCGACACAGTATAGGCCGGTATATTCTCCCGGGTAGATTACCTTTTGACCTTTTTCATCCTTGACCTGATATAGTCTCTCTAAAAGCTTTTCTACCGACCTTTCATGTCTTTTGTCCGTGGTTCGCACAAAGTAATCGTTAGATATATTTAGCTTTTTCCAGGTATCCTTATAGAGCTGACTATTTCTATCACAAAACTCCTGGGGTGAAATCCCTACCTTCTCAGCCGCTTCCGCCACCTTGCTGCCGTGCTCATCTGTTCCGGTCAAAAAGAAGGTCTCATCCCCTCTGATCCGGTGAAACCTGGAAAGTATATCTGCGGCAATAGTGGTATATGAATGACCGATATGTGGCTTGTCATTCACATAATATATGGGAGTGGTAATAAAGTATCTTCCTTTTTTTGACTGAGGATTTGGGCCTGCCAAAATCTCCTCCTTTTTCTGATTGGAAATTGTAGTGCGACCCTTTAGGGTCGCTTATAAGCGAGGCTAAAGCCTCGCACTACGTCTGGATTTATACTCGCGTAGGGGCGTCCAATTGGACGCCCTGAGACGAGGGGTGGAGGCAAGCTCCACCCCTACACTACTGTCTATACTTTATCAGATCGGACTGGAACCCTTTTCGCTTTCCTTAATCTTTTCTTAATTTCGACTAAGGGAATCTTCTCTTCTTCCCCTTCTTCATGCTTGACCACGATATACTCTTTAAAGAAATTTATCTTCTCGACTACACCTTCACCTTTATCGGTCTGGTATTTGGAGCCAACCTTGGGGTAAAGCTCAAGCCCTTTTTCGTACGTATTCTTTTCATAAAGCAGACAGCACAGGAGCCTTCCGCAATTCCCGGAGATTTTTGAGGGATTCAGGGATAAGTTCTGCTCCTTGGCTATCTGGGTAGTGATAGGAGAGAACTCCCGGATGAAAGTTGTGCAGCAGAGCTGTAACCCGCAGCACCCATGCCCGCCTAATCTCCTGGCTTCATCCCTCACCCCGATCTGGCGAAGCTCTATTCTGGTCCGGTAGATCGAGGCTAATTCTTTTACCAGCTCCCGGAAGTCGACCCTTTTCTCCGCGGTGAAGAAAAAGGTCAGCTTGCTTCCGTCGAACTGGTATTCCACATCCACCAGCTTCATCTCCATATTTCGCTCGTGAATCAGCCTCTGGCATTCCTCCATAGCCTTGACCCCTCTTTCCTGATTTGCCTTCATACTCTGTATGTCTTCCGGAGTGGAGAGCCTTAGGAGATTCAAAGGTTTCTCTAATAGCTTGGAGGGGTCATCTAATCCCAGTTTCTTGGTCACCCTTCCCAAATCCTCACCTCTTTCTGCCTGAACCAGGACAAAATCACCGGGTCTTACCTGAAGATTGTCCGGATTTAAAAAATATAATTTTCTTGAACCCTTGAATTCGACTAAATATATCTCCATTTTAAGAACCTCCAATCATATGCCTACTTTAGTATTACGTAACCGCTTTTTCTCTCTTTAACCCTGAAAAGGGTTTCTTTAGCTCGAATCCCAGGTTTAAAAGGGCTAATTTGAGATTGACGTTCCTCAGCAGATCCCCCCTGATCCTCTCCACCGAATCTATAGCTTCCTGCACCTGGTCTGAGCTTTTGAAATTATCTGCTAACTTCCCGATCTCTGC
This sequence comes from Terriglobales bacterium, assembly GCA_035543035.1. Taxonomy (GTDB): domain Bacteria; phylum Zixibacteria; class MSB-5A5; order MSB-5A5; family RBG-16-43-9; genus RBG-16-43-9. The sequence goes on from DATKKH010000152.1 coordinate 14,393, forward strand.
TTTTAAGTCAGGATTAAGAAACTTTTCGTCCTTTTTGACCTCGATAGTCATATAGATATCCCTCAACAGGCTCAGCAGAGATGCCAGAAACTCCAGAACTGATTCCCTTTCATAGTCCTGCAGCAGTTGATTGACAAAGCTGACCAGCTCAAATCTATCCCTCCCATTTATAATCTGCAGGAACTCCACCCCTTTTAACCTGACTTCCTCATTTTCCCCTTCAGCTAAAGAAAGCGACAGGCCCAGACTTCCTTCTGATAATCTGGCATAATGAAGCGCTTTTTTTTCTGAGAGATCAAATTCTTTTTCGAGACGTTTGGCAATTAGCTCTTCTGAGATCCTTTTGAATCTCACTCTCTGGCAGCGGGATACTATAGTGGGTAGAAGCTTTTCCGGCTCTGAGCTCAAAAAGATCAAGAGTGAGTTCTTAGGCGGCTCTTCCAGTGTCTTGAGAAAACCATTCTCAGCTCCGATCGACATCTTTTCAGGGTCCTGGACAATCAGGACCTTGACTTTCCCTTCTACTGGAGTATAAAGCAGACTCCTTTGTGCATTTCTCACCTCTTCTATGGAGATGGAGCCGGGTTTTTCATATCTGACGATTTTATATGGGTTAGCCAGCTTCTCTTCGATGAATTTGTTTCGGTTTTTCTGTTCCTCATCCTCTTTTTCTTTTTTGCCTTTCCTGGAGGAAGAGACCGGCGGAAGAGGAAAAATTAAAGTTAGGTCAGGATGAGTCAAGTGGCTGATCTTCTTACAGGGCGAACACTCATCGCAGGAGTCATCTCGATGATTTAGGCAGTTGACTGCTTTAGACAGCTCGATTGCGGTGAACCACTTTCCGACCCCTGCAGGACCGGTGAAAAGGTAAGCGTGAGCAATTCTTTTTTCTTTGATTGCTCCCTGCAGGATTTTTTTGGCTATATCCTGGTCTAAAATATCTTTGAACGACATTATTTCAACCATTCCAGGGGATCGAGCTGCTCTTTTCCTTTCCTTATCTCGAAATGTAGATTGTCTTCAGCTGGAGAGCCGCTGACCCTGGCAATTGTCTGTGACTGGCTTATATTCTCTCCCACATCTGCAAAAACCTCTTTGAGATTGGCATAAACCGTATAGAAACCACCGTCATGCTGGAGAATGATGAAGTTCCCGTAACCTCTGAGCCAGGAAGAATAAACTACTTTGCCATCAGCTACTGCTTTCACTTCTTCGGATTCAGGCGAGATATCGATTCCCGGGTTGAAGACCTTAGTCTTAAACCTCTTCTCTTCTTGTTGTCCAAAACCCAGGGCTAACTTGCCCCTGATTGGCCAGGGGAGCCTCCCTTTCAGAGCCCTGAAAATACCTCCCTGGGTCTCGGATTCAGTTTCGGATCTTTTTGCTTCCAGGGAGGCCAGAAGCTTTTCGATCTCTTTGGCGCTTTTTTCCAGTTCCTGGATAGAGCTGAGGTAGATTTCTTTCTCTGTTCGTATGCTTCTGAGAAGTTTTTCATTCTTATCTTTTTCTAAAGTTCTTCTTTTTTCCTCCTTATCTTTCTCTCGGATAAGCTGGACCAGCTCATTTCTTTTTGTTTCCAGACTCTTTCTGGTCTCCTGAATCCCGGTTATATCTGAAGATATCCCCCGGATCAAAGCCTGATCCTGCTGGGTAATGAGCTTAATATATCTTAACCTTCTCATCAGGTCAAGAGGAGAGGAGGCACCTGTCAGGATCTCGTATTCCCTGAACCTCATATATTTGTATATGTCCCTTAGCCTGCATCCAAGTTCTTCTCTTTGATCCTGCAGCCGGAACTGGGAATTCTTCAGTAACCCCTCCTCAGTCGAAATTTCCTTGGAGGTTTTTCTGGATTCCTGATTCAACCTCGAAATCAGTCTATCTATGAGCTCAAGCTCCTCTTCCAGATTTTGAATCTGGACGAAAACTGAGGATTCTTTTTTGAAAAGTTTTTTGATCTTTTCCCTTTTATCCTCCAACTCCTGTCTGATCCTCTGGAGCTCGTCCTTCTGTTCTGAGATCTTGCTCTCTATCTTCTGTGCCCTTAAATCTCTCTGAGTGAATGAATACAGCAGTACCCCATAGGTTAGGACAGTAAGAATAAAAATCAGGCTGAATCTAAAGAGCAGTTTCATTTTATATCTCTTCTGCTTTTACATGGTTTCGATAATTGCATCTCTGAAATATCCATATTCACTTATCAACCATTTCCCCCCGAGCCGGATAAAATGCCAGCAAGTCCACCCAAAAGAAAACCTATCAAGACGAAGACGATCAAAAGGGTGAGGGGTAAGAAACTAAGCTCAAATCCAAAGGAACTGAAGAATCCGAATAGCAGATACAGGATAAGAAGGCTCAAAAGAGCACTTAACGTCCCATTTATAACACCTTCGAACAGAAAAATCCTTCTGGAAAAATTACTTCCTGCACCTAAGAGAGAATATAGTTTCAGCTCCTCAGCTCTGGACCTGCGGATGCTCCTGAGAGTCTGCATCATAGTAAACAGCGAGCCTGCTACCATCAGAATTCCCAGGGATAAACTTAACCCTAAAGAGATTTTAAAGACCTTTTCAATTTTTTCGACCCAGAATCTGCCATAATCTACCTCTTCTACCCCTGGCATCTTCTTTAACTGAGCGGAGACTTTCTCCATTTTATCCTGGTTCTGATAAGCTGGTTTCAATTTTATCACCCAGGTAGAGGGCAGAGGATTTGACTCCAGTCCTTCCAAGACATTCTCTCCCAGATAACCTTTCAGCTCCTGCAGGGCTTTTTCTTTGGAGCGAAAGGTCGCCTGGTCCACCCCTTCCAGCTGGATTATCTTATCTTTAAGCTCATCCGTTGCTTTCTGGGTAAGTCCATCTTGAAGATAGACGTCTATCTCCATCCTGCTTTTTACTTTTTGGGAAAGAGCATAAAGATTATAGGTTGCTAAAAGAAAAATCCCGAAGATCAAAAAGAAAAAAGTCAGGCTCACCAATGAGGTCAGGGTAGAGCTTTTTTCCCGGAAAAATCCCGAGACCGACTCTTTTATGAAAAAAGAAAAACTCATTTTTTGATCTCTCCTTTTTCCAATTGGACTACCCTCCATTTAAAGCTCTGGGCGATATCGGTTCTGTAGGTAGTCAAAAGCACGGTCGAGCCTTTTAGATTTATCTCCCTGAAAAAATCGATAATCTCGAAGGAGACCTTCTGATCCAATCCCCCAAAAGGCTCGTCTGCCAGAATAATCAATGGCTCGTTTGCCACTGCCCGGGCAATGGCGAGCTTTTTCCTTTCCCCCGCAGAGACCTCCTGGGGTAAAGACTTCCTTTTGGGATAGAGATTAAATGCTCCCAGAAGCTCTGTGGTTCTGGACTTGATATACTTCTCTTTTTTGCCTGAAAGTCTTAAAGGTAATGAGAGGTTTTCTTCCAGAGTTTTCTCTCTCAGTAATTTTAAATCTTCAAATACCACACCTATCTTTTGCCTCAACTCAGACAACCTTTTACTGTTATTTCCCAGACTGTTATATTTATCTATGAAGATTGTTCCACTACTCGGCTCTTCCTCCATCCAGAGGAGCTTTAGCAAGGTAGTCTTCCCAGCTCCGTTCGGTCCGACCAGCAAAAGGAATTCTCCCTTTTCAATTTCCAGATCTACGTTTCCTAAAGCTGTTCTCCAGCCATCATAGATTTTGGAGACGCTCTGTAATTTTATGAGGATATCTTTCATTTGAACTTTTACTTAAACCAGACCTTTTCCAAGTTTTTCGAAGACCGGGCCAATCTGGCAGCTAAGCTTATGGCTCTGACCATCCCCTCAGGATCCGCTTTCCCTTTTCCGGCGATATCTAAGGCCGTGCCGAAGTCGGGGGAAGTGCGGATAATCGGAACGCCGGCCGTCAGGTTGACCGAGCTTCCCAATCCTTTTATTTTCATCGGAATAAGCCCCTGATCATGATACATTGCAATTATACAGTCGAACATCGCTGAACGTTCCGGATTGAAGAGTGAATCTGCTGCACAGGGACCGGATACATTTATTTTTTTTCTCTGAGCTTTTCTAATCGCTGGCAGAATTCCTTTTTTCTCCTCTTTTCCGAAAAGCCCTTCCTCCCCGGAATGAGGATTCAGGGCACACACTCCTATCCTCGGCTTCCTGATTCCGAAAAGGAATCTTAAAACTTTATCTGTCAGCTCGATCTTTTCAAAAACGGTCCGGGGATTAACCTTTTTGCTGACTATTGATATGGGCAGATGAGTTGTCACTAACATCGCTTTTAAATCATCTCTTATGAACATCATCCCGAATTTGGTCGAGGCAGTAAGAAAAGCAATCATCTCGGTCTGACCGGGAAAATCATACCCTGCCAGCCTCAAACCTTTTTTGGATAGAGGAGCAGTCACGATTCCGTCAATTTCCTGTGCCAAGGCAAACTGAACTACATATACCAGACAGGTAGCTGCCATGCTACCTGAGGTTTTATTAATTTTACCAATTTTGACCTTTTTATAATCTAAATCGGTGCAATGCAATATATTTATAACCTTTCCGGAGGTATCCATTTCTTCTATTGAATAGACCCGATTTAATCTATATCCCCTTGCATATTTTTTAATTACCTGACGAAAAATACCGATCGAGCCGAAGACCAGAGGAACGCAAATCCGTTTGACTTCAGGTCTGATTATCGATTTAGCTACTACCTCCGGACCAATCCCGGCCGGATCACCCATGGTGATTCCTAAAATTGGTTTTCTTCTCATAGTTAATTAACTTATGGAAAATTTATAAAATCGCAAGTAAAATTAGAGCAAATGGAAAAAGGAGAATGGAAGACGGAAAATAGGGATGAGGATTGAGTAGCGAGTAACGAGGGAAAAGCATAAGGTAAATAGTAGGGGAGGGGCTAGTCCCCTCCCATTTTTCATCGGGGATCAAGAAGCTCGGTAGAGACGCATCGCATGCGTCTCTTTTTTTGCTTGAAAGGGACGCGCACGATTTGCTTCTGGTCAACTTGAGGGTTGACACTCCAAAGCAAAATATTGCTTGATAAATCAAGCAACACAAAAACTTTACCTGATGGAAAACTAAATTCTTCGGTAAAACTTTGAAGATTTAACTGAAATGAAGGAAGAAATTTGAAGAAAATCAACCCCCAAAAGAAATTCTAATCCTTCATCGATTCCAAGAATTTGGAGTTATTTTTGGTCTTCCTTATCCTGTCCAGCAAGAATTCCATTGCTTCGACCGAGTTCATTTCGTTTAAGAATCTCCTCAAAATCCAGACTTTGCTCAACTCTTCTTCGGAAAGAAGAAGTTCTTCCTTTCGGGTTCCTGAGCGGTTTATATCCATAGCAGGAAAAATCCTGCGGTCCTGAAGCCTGCGATCCAAGACTATCTCCATATTTCCGGTTCCCTTGAACTCTTCGAAGATGACCTCATCCATCCGGCTGCCGGTCTCGATCAAGGCAGTAGCCATAATGGTCAGGCTCCCGCCTTCTTCGATATTCCGGGCTGCGCCAAAAAACCTTTTGGGTTTCTGCAGGGCGTTAGCATCCACTCCACCGGAGAGGATTTTTCCACTGTGAGGAACAACTGCATTATGCGCCCGGGCTAAACGGGTGATACTGTCCAAAAGGATAACTACATCCTGCTGGTGTTCTACCAGTCTTTTGGCTTTTTCTATCACCATATCTGCCACCTGCACATGTCGATCTGCCGGCTCGTCAAAAGTGGAGCTGACCACCTCTCCTTTGACCGAACGTTTCATATCGGTGACCTCTTCCGGTCTTTCATCGATCAGAAGCACTATAAGCTTTATCTCCGGGTGGTTGGCAGTGATGCTGTTGGCCATTTTCTGTAAGAGAATGGTCTTTCCAGCCTTGGGCGGGGAAACTATCAGACCCCTCTGCCCTTTTCCCACCGGGCAGACCAGATCCATTATCCGCATAGAGACTTCTTCAGTAGCGGTCTCCAGTTGAATCCTCTTTTCCGGATAAAGAGGAGTCAGGTTATCGAATAACACCTTATGTTTTGCCACCTCCGGGTTCTCGAAATTGACCGCCTCTATCTTCAAAAGGGCAAAATACCTCTCCGAATCCTTGGGAGGCCTTACCTGTCCGGAGATAGTATCACCTTTCCTCAAATCGAACCTTTTTATCTGGGAAGGGGAAACGTAGATATCATCCGGTCCAGGCAGATAGTTATAATCCGGAGAGCGAAGGAAACCGTAACCTTCGGGCAGAATCTCCAAAACCCCTTCGGCGAAGATCAGCCCGTTTTTCTCTGTCCTTGCTTCCAGGATTTTGAAGATCAGGTCCTGCTTTCTCAATCCCGCACACCCGGGAATATCCAGCTCTTCTGCCAATTTCAAAAGCTCTGATACGGTTTTACTTTTAAGCTCGACTATGTCCATTAATTCACCTCTTAAGATATGATTAGATTATTTATTCCTTTTTTTATGACTCTGCTATCTAAACTTTCCAGGCAGATGGAAGAAGAAAGATTCTTTACGATTCGAGCAGTCCGACTAAAAGCTAATTTTCCGATCTTGAGTCAGCCGACCTGTTCTTTTTGGGAAGTCTCTTTTTTTCCTTGATCTCTTTTACCTTTGCATCCCCCCATAACCTTTCTAAGCCGTAGAACTCCCGGGTTTCGTTCAAGAAGATGTGTACCACCACATCTACGTAATCTATTAGTATCCACTTGGAATTCTGATAACCCTCGGCATGCCAGGCTCTTATCCCCTTTTTCTTGAGGCTTTCAACTATGTGATCAGCAATTGCCCTGGCCTGTAATTCCACCTCTGCCGAACAGATCAGAAAATAATCCGTAATATCCGCCAGTTTTCTTAAATCCAGAACTTTTACGTCTCCGGCTTTTTTCTCCAGGGCGTATTGGCCAATTAAATTAGCTAACCTCTGAGAAGAGATTTTCAACTTGAGCTTTTCTTCCTCCTTTAATCGTTTGGTTTAAAAATCCTCTGATAATCCAGACCCAGGATCAGGGTATAGTCCACGTCGGGGTCAGGGCTGCTTAACTCCTGGATTATGATGTTTTTCTTCTTCAACCCGATTTTCTCGCCGATCTGCAGGGCAAGTTTCTCGTCCCCTCTTCGGTCACGAAGAAAACTTTCCTTTACCAGGGAATCGGGCAGATTTTTCTGTTCGACCACGACCAGATAATACGGGCTTAAGTTTCTTTTCTCCAGAAATGACCGCACCTGATTTGGATCGAGCTTTTTTCCGGAGGAATTCAATACCTGCACCCGTAAAGGATTAGTCCTCAAGCTCCCTTCTGCCTGGGTCTGGGTCAGCCTTTTAGCTGAAGAGAGGATAAATAATAAGGTCATCAGACCCAAAAAGGCAATTCCCAGATCCAAAAACTTTCCGCCTGATTTTGCTCTGGACCTCTTGCGGTAAAAACGATACCTTTTATCCGCGCCCTTTCGCTTGAACATAATTTCCGGGAAAAAGGAAACTTTAGCACTGCAGAGAATCTATCTGGAAATAAATATTGATATTTTAGCTTTAAAAAAAACGAAAAATAGCTTCGATAACTTACCTCTTACCTATACCAGTAATCATACCATCCGGGCATGCTGGAGACGTCTATCCTGAGCTGGAAGCTTTTGCTCGGCTGGTAAAAGAGCTGAAAATTAGGAAGGAATACGCCATTCAGGCTCTGGCTTCCTCTATTAAACATTGAAAGCGGCTGGTGCAGATATGCCAGCCCTACCCTGACCAGCAAAGGCTGGGAGATTCTGTATTCCAGGGTATTGGTATACAATCCGAAAGTTCCGCTCTGTTTGCCAGAGGAAAAAAAGGAAAAAGTATAGCTCTGGTTCATCTTAAGCCTGCTGGGGTCAAGCAAGCTAAACCCTTTTAACTTGACAGATGACTCGCTTGCGCTTTTATCTTGAGCAAATCCGCTTTGGACTAAGAAAATCAGGATGGCAAGGATCAAGCTAAGATATATTATTTTTTTCATCTTCCCCTCCTGTGTACGGGATTGAATATAACCTTATTCAATTTTTTGTCAAGCTTTATGTTCTACGCCAGATTTTAATTTGGCGTTTGCCAGATACTCCTCCATCTGCAAAAGCTCGGAAGTGGAGTTGATCCCTATAGTCTCCCAGGGATTTTGAACTCTCAGCGCCTGGACTATCTCCCCATCATTTTGCAAAATCCCCAGAACATCGGTGAGATAATATTCCTTCTGCAGATTATCCCTTTTTACTTTCTTAAGAGCTGAAAAAAGGGCTGGTGCAGAAAAGCAGATCTCACCGGTATTTATCTCTTTGATCTGTTTCTCCTCCGGGGATGTATCTTTATCTTCCACGATCCTCTCGAAATTGCCATTTTTATCTCTGACAATCCGCCCATATCCCTTGGGCTCGTCTAAGACAGATGTGAGAACAGTAGCTTTTGCTTTTTTCTGCTGGTGGGTTTTCAGGAGATAGATTAAAGTTTCTGCCCGAAGCAAGGGAACATCTCCGCACAGGACCAGAAGGTCACCGTCAAAGTTTAGAAAGATAGGCTCAGCCTGCATCACTGCATGACCGGTCCCCAGCTGCTCTTTCTGCCAGACAATTTCTACGTCTCTACCCTTCAGAAAATCGATCACTTTTTCCCCCTGATAACCGACCACCACTGCAACTTTGTCTAAATTTAAACTGAAGACGGTATCCAGGACATATCCGATCAGAGGCTTTCCGTTTAAAGTATGCAGCACCTTGGGAAGGTCAGATTTCATTCTGACCCCTTTGCCAGCAGCTAAAATTATACAGGAGACTTTGCTTAAGTCTGGATTCATTTATTTTTTGGGCTTATTATTCTTATCGACATGAACTACCTTCGGCTTGAATCTCTCTGCCTCTTTCTTTTCCATCCAGGAATAGGAGATTACGATCAAAATGTCCCCGACTTCTCCTAATCTCGCCGCGGGTCCGTTCAGGCAGATTATTCCGGAGTTTGATTTGCCCGGAATGACGTAAGTTTCAAACCTGGCACCGTTGTTGATGTTGACCACCTGAACCAGCTCATATGGGATTATGTCCGCTTTCTTTAATAGGGTCTGATCAACAGTCAGACTCCCTTCATAGTTCAGGTTGGCATCTGTAACTGTTACCCGGTGAATTTTTGATTTGCAAACTGCAATTAGCATAAGTTTCCTTTAGAAGTTTAGACACGGATTTTCAGATTATCGATTAATCTGGTTTTACCAAATTTTACAGCTAAACTGAGGAGAAGTTCCCCTTTAATTTCCTTAACTGGTTCCAGACCCTTAATATCTGTGAGAGTAATATAGTCGATTTTTGCCAATTTCCTTTGGTTAATCAGCTCCTTCATCTTTCTTACGACTTTCTGAGGATTTTTTTCACCAGCTTTTATCATCTTTCCCCCCAATTTCAAGGACTGGTATAGGATTGTAGCCTGGTTCCGCTCCTCGGAATTAAGATAACTGTTTCTGGAGGAACAGGCAAGCCCATCCTTTTCTCTTATAGTTGGAGATACGATTATTTTGACCGTAAAGTTCAGATCTTCTGTCATTTTTTTAATCATTACTGCCTGCTGGGCATCCTTTTGGCCGAAAATAGCAAAATCCGGCTGGACAATATTGAACAGCTTTGCCACGATAGTGCAGACTCCTTTGAAATGCGCGGGTCTGGAAGCACCCTCCAGCTTTTCTGACAATTTCTCGACATCCACATAAGTAAGATACCCTTCCGGATAGATGTCTGTAACCTTTGGAGCAAAAATCAGGTCACACCCTGCTTGCTGGAGAAGCTCTTTGTCTTTTTTCAAATCCCTCGGATATTTTTTATAATCCTCTTTAGGTCCAAACTGGGTTGGATTTACAAAAATACTCACCACCACAAAATCCCCCAGCTTTTTTGCCTTTTTCACCAGACTCAAGTGTCCTTTATGCAAAGCCCCCATAGTCGGGACAAAGGAGATTTTCATGCCTTTTCTCTTAAGGGAAAGAGAAAACTGCTGCATTTTCTTGACCGAGCTGATCTGTTGTATCAATTTAAATTGTTCCATGACGTCAATTAGTAGTGAGTAGAGAAGTATGAGGAAAAATCTATTTACCCCTCGCTACTTTCCTTAGTAGCTCTCTTCTTCCGAAGGATATTTCTTCGCCTTCACATCTTCTACATAATTCCTGCATGCCTTTCTTATTTCCTTTGCCAACTCGGCATACCTTCTGACAAACTTTGGCTTGAATTCTTCATATAATCCCAGGATATCGTTTACCACCAGAACCTGACCATCGCAATCCAATCCAGCACCTATGCCAATGGTCGGGATATTGATCGATGAAGTAATCTTTCTGGCAAGCTCTCTGGGAATACACTCTATGACTATGGAAAAACAGCCCGCATCCTCCAACGCTTTGGCACTTTCTATAAGATACTCAGCTTTCTTCTCGTCTTTTCCCTGCACCGAATATCCCCCGAATTTCTCGATCGACTGCGGGGTCATGCCGATATGCCCCATCACCGGTATTCCGACTTCTATTAATCTCTTTATGGTGTCTTTCATCTCCAGACCACCCTCGATTTTGACTCCATGTGCACCACCCTCTTTCAAGAATCTTCCGGCATTCAAAATCGCATCCGAGACTGAGGTCTGGTAAGATAAAAAAGGCATATCCCCGATGACCAGTGCTCTTTTTACTGCACTGGAAACTGCATTGGTGTGATAAACCATCTGGTCCATAGTGATGGAAAGCGTATCTTTAGCCCCGTAAAAGACCATATTGGCTGAATCACCCACCAGGATGCAATCTATGCCGATCTCATCTAAAACCTTAGCGGTAAAAAAATCATAAGCAGTAAGAACTGCTATTTTCTCCCCCCTCTGTTTCATTTTAAGGAAAGTCTTGACTGTAACTTTTTCATCAGACATAGAGTTTATCCCTGGATTGCTGGCACATAGTACCTGGTGCCAGGTTTTTCTTCTTTGATAATGCTTAACAGGTCTTCGAGCTGTCCGGGATTTTTTTGAAAGTCCAGATTGTCATTTTTCACCACCAGCAAATTACCCAGATTATAATGAAAAAAGAAATGGTTATATGATTCCACCAATAGCGAAATATATTCCAGATCCAAACCTTTTTCAAAATCTCTTCCTTTCTCTTTTATCCTCTTGAGCAGAACCTCCGGGCTGGTCTGGAGATATATCACCAGATCCGGCTTGGGAATATCCTTTTCCAGAATAGGCAGGATCCTCTCGTAAAGATACAGTTCTTTCGGGCTTAAGTTTATCGAGGCAAAGATACGGTCTTTCCAGAAAAGGTAATCGCTAATGACTTTGGTGTGAAAAAGGTCTAATTCCAGAAGACTCTGCTGCTGCTTGAACCTGGAAAGAAGGAAAAAGACCTGTGCCTGAAAGGCAAACCTTTTCCGGCTTTTGTAGAAATCCAGCAAGAAGGGATTTTCCTCGATCTCCTCTAACATCAGAGAAGCTCCGAACCTCTCAGCCAAAAATTGAGCCAGGTTTGTCTTGCCTGCACCTATTGCACCTTCCACGACTATGTAGTTCAGGCCTGCCATTTTTCCTCGGATAATCTTACCTGTTGACTGGTTTTTATCTTATCCAGAAGCATCTTGGGAGTCAAATTCAGAGATGGATGTTTCCATCTTGAACCTAACTCTACCAAAGGTATCAGCACGAATCTTCTCTTGTGCATCTGCGGATGAGGAAGAGTAAGCTTCACATCTTTCAAAATAACATTATTATAGAGAAGTATGTCCAAGTCCACTTTTCTTGGACCCCATCTTTTACCTTTGACTCTGCCGAGTTTCCTTTCTATCCCCTGAAGCAGATAGAGTAGAGACAAAGGAGGCAGTTTAGTCTTGATTTTTACTGCCGCATTTAAAAACCAGCTCTGATCCTTAAAACCCACAGGCTCAGTCTCATAGATGGAAGAGGCTCTAAGGACTTTAACCATTTTCAGATTCTTTATTTCTTTTAAAGCCTGGTTCAGATTATTTATTTTATTTCCTAAATTCGAACCCAGGCATAGATAAGCGATAGCCAATTATTTCATTCCTTGTTCTAAGGTTCACCGATTCGGACAGGGACAAGCCCTGTCCCTACAAAATATTTCCGTCAATCTGCTAGGTGTGGAGTTGAACTCCCTCCGGGGTCGTAAGGCTTTTATCGACCACCTCTACTCGAATCTGTTTTTTTGGTTCAGCTTTCCTTTTTTCTTTCTATTTCCACCTCGATATCATCCAAGTTTCCCGGGACCGGAGGAATTTTTTTCCTCACCCTGACCTTTACCTGTTCAGGCTTGAATTTGCTAAGGACTTCATCCGCAATCCTTCTGGCAACTGCTTCTATTAGGGAGAACCGCTCTCCGGTCATAATATCATGAACTGTCTGGTAAACTTCCTTATAATTAACTGTATCTTTCAATCTGTCGCTTTCCTCTGCTTTGGACAAATCCAGATACAGTTCCAGATCTACCTCGAATCTTCTGCCGGTCTCCTTTTCCGCCGGCGAGACCCCATGAAACCCGTAAAAAATCATATTGTGCAGTCTGATTATGCCCATATTATCAACTGCGGAATCTTTTCTGCCAGAAGTGGGAGTGCTCTCTTATCCTCTCCCCGGCTTCTTTGATTTTTTCTCCATCCCGGTTCAGGCACAGCCGGATGAACCCCTCTCCCTGGCCTCCGTATTCGATGCCAGGAGCGACTATCACTCCGGTTTTTCTTAAAAGCATTCTGCAAAACCCAAGAGAAGAATATCTTCCAGGTATCTGAGCCCAGAAAAAGGAAGTGGCTTTAGGTTTTCGCGCTCTCCAGCCCAGGCTCAAGAGTAGCTCGGTCATTACGTCTCTTCTGATCTTATATTCCTGATTGTTTTTGTTGATTATTGTCTCATATTCTTCTAATATAACCTCTGCCAGCTTGAGTAACAGCTGGTTTGGCTGGTGACTAAAAAGTCTGCACTGCGATTCCAGACCTGAGATCATCTCTTTATCGCCTACGATAAAACCGCAGTCAATTCCGGGAATCCCGGCGCTTGTGGAAAGTGAATGGACTTCCACTCCCACCTTTCTTCCGCCTGCTACCTGCATCAAGCTCGGAGGTTCATGCTCCTCGAAGTAAATTTCATTATAGGAGGCATCCTGTATGACTCTGATATTATTTTTTAGAGCCACTTCTACCAGCTCCTTATAGAAAATAAGGTCAGCCAAAGAGCTTGTAGGGCTATGCGGATAACTCAAGAAGAAAAACTTCCCTTCATCTTTGTTCTTATTCTTCAGAAGGCTTAAGTTTGGAAGATAATCATTCCTCTCCAAAAGGGAGAGAACCTCTATTTCCCCTTCAGCCAAAAGCGCACAGCCTTTATAGAGCTGGGCCCCAGGCTCGCACACGAAAACTTTGTCCCCTGGATTTATGAAAGAAAGCGCTAGCTGAACTAAAGTCTCTCTTTTGCCGGAATAAAAGTAGATCTCGGTTTTTGGGTTCAGAGAGATTCCATACCTTCTCTTGAACCATGAAGAGAAAATCTCCTTTATCTTAAAAATAGTCTCCTTGTCCGCATAGCCGAAGTTCTTCTTGTCCTGCAGAAAAGGCAAAATCTTCTGAACCGTGCCAGGTAATGCCAGAACCGGATCGAATCGCCCTAAATCGATTATCTCCACTCCCTTTTTGTCCAACCTTTTCAAGACTCGGTTGAAATCGAATAAAGGATAGGGCGGTACCTTTTCCAGCCTGACTGCTTTTTCGATTAAGACTTTTCTCATATCGTTTTCAGCTTTTCCAGCTTCTCCAGAGATTCTTTAGAAAGCTCTTCGGATTTTCCCAGAATCTTGCACAGCAGGTTGACCTTGGCCAAATGCTCAACCATCTCCAGCCGGTTGTAAGCTTCATATATATTCTTGCCTAAAGTCAATACCCCATGATTTTCCAATAAAAAGGCATTATGCTTTTTAATGAACGGAGCCAGGGAGTTTGGGACTTCCTCTGTCGAAGGAGTAGCATAAGGAGTCAGCGGGATTTTCCCTAAGAACATTATCAC
>DATKKH010000153.1:0-10169 GCA_035543035.1 Terriglobales bacterium
ATATGAAGCTGATAGCGGTAGGTTCGATGCTTACCGAGGGAGTTGTAAGCATACTTGCACTGATCGCCGCAACCAGCCTGCTTCCACTCGATTACTTTCAGATCAATGTACCGGTTGAAAAATTCCAGGCAATCCTTCCCAGGCTCCAGGAGATGGGATATACCCAGTCAAACCTTTCCCAGCTTTCTGCCGAGGTGGGAGAGAAGATAGCCGGCAGGACGGGAGGTGCTGTTTCGCTGGGAGTAGGAATGGCATATATCTTTTCCTCGATACCCGGGATGAAAAGCCTTATGTCGTACTGGTATCACTTTGCCATTATGTTCGAAGCTCTCTTTATTTTGACGACCGTGGATACCGGCACGCGCGTAGCCCGATATATCCTGCAGGAGATGTTCAAGCCGGTCAGCGCTAAGCTGGCAAGCAGCACTTATCTTCCGGGTGTGATCTTGAGCGGAATAATCATCAGCTTTCTTTGGGGATACCTGGTTTATAACGGTGACGTTTCATCCATCTGGCCAATGTTCGGCGTGGCAAACCAGCTTCTGGCAACTTTAGCTTTATCGATCGGGACCATATTTATATTGCAGCATTCGGGCAAATGGTATTACAGTTTGATGACTTTCCTTCCGTCAGTTTTTATGTTCGCCACTACTTTTACCGCAGGAATCGAAAACATAACCGGCAACTATTTACCAAAACACACCTTCCAGGGAAATTTGAATGCCGGCCTGACAGTGGTCATGCTTATTCTGGTTGTGGTGATTTTCTTTGAGTCCACCAGAAAATGTGTGGGATACTTGACAGCTCCCCAGGCCCTCCCTGAATTAGCAGCCGATCCGGAAACCGACATCGAGGAATAGCATCGTAGGTCAACCATCTCCCGAACGGAGTGGTTGACATCCCTCTTGTCAAGTAGACCTGCGGTTCGTCTATGCTCACCGTCCTGAGCTTGTCGAAGGACGGACATGTTTGACCTACCACTTCCACTTCAATTTGACAAACAAAAAAGGGTGGAGATAAACTCCACCCCTACGCGAGATTCCACGCTCAAGTTTTTTCCTTTGAACTTTTGGGTGTTTGAGCTTTTTAACTCATTACGCTTTCTATAACCCCTCCCCCAATCACCTTCTCCCCCTCATAAAAAACCGCAGACTGTCCAGGAGTGATAGCTCTTTCAGGTTTTTCAAATTTGACCAAAACTCTTTCTGGAGTGCAAGAGCTTGTGGAGTGCAAAAGCTTGCTTTTGCGAGCATCAGCCTCAAGGTCAAATTCGACAAGCTTATTCGCTCCGAAAATCTGCCCAGAGTAGGGAGAAATTGTTACCTTTGCCGGGTTATGCATATACCTGATTTTAACTGAGCATTCCATTTTCTCTTTCAATTCAGGAATCGAAATCCAGTTAACGTCCGAGACTATAAAACTCGTTCTGAAAAGGTCTTTATTTTCTCCAACATAAATCGCATTCTCCTCAGGATCAATTTTGACTACATACAAAGGTTTCCCCAAAGCAATCTTCAGCCCTTTTCTCTGACCGACAGTGTAAAATGGAATCCCTCTGTGCTCACCAAGTTTCTCTTTTTTAAGGTCGTAGATCGGTCCGGTTTTTATCTGATTCAAACTTTTTTCCGAATCTCTATCATCCCACTCTCTCAAAAATCTCTCATAATCATCATCCGGCACAAAGCAGATCTCCTGGCTCTCTTCCTTTTGAGCGGTTTTAAGTCCATGCTTTATTGCGAGGTCTCTGACCTCTTTTTTAGTCAGCTCGCCCAGTGAAAAGAGAGTCCTGGAGAGATATTCCTGGGATAATCCCCAGAGAGCATAGGATTGATCTTTGGTTGAGTCTGCTCCTTTCAAGAGGAGGTATCTTCCATTTTCATCTGAATAGTTTATACGGGCATAATGCCCTGTAGCCAGATAATCTGCTCCAAGCTCTTTGGCTTTATTCCAGAGAAGTTTCCATTTTATATCGGTATTGCAGACAATGCATGGATTTGGGGTTCTCCCCTTTTTATATTCATTTACAAAGTCAGAGATGACTTTTTTCTTGAACTGTTCGCGAAAATCCAGGACATAATGAGGAGCACCGATTTTCTGGCAGATATTCCGTGCATCATTCATCGATTCGAGAGAACAGCATCTGCCATCCTTATACAGGTCACCCCCAACCTCTGAATAATCCCAGAGTTTCAGGGTAATGCCGATTACATCATATCCCTTTTCTTTCAATAAAAAAGCCGCCAGTGAGGAATCAACACCGCCAGACATCGCCACCACTACCCTCACCGACGGCACAAGCTTATTATTCATTCTTCTTCTTTCTATTCTTATAATCCTCTATTGCCTTGTGTAATGCATCGGCAGCCAGATTGGAGCAGTGCATCTTGTTAGCAGGTAAACCATCCAGAGCTTCTGCTACTGTCTGTTTAGAAATCCTCTCAGCTTCCTCCAGGGTTTTGTCCTTGACCAGTTCAGTGATCATGCTTGAAGTGGCAATAGCCGCACCGCATCCAAAGGTTTTGAACTTAGCATCCACTACCCGGTCATCTTTCACTTTGATGTAGAGTTTCATTATATCCCCGCAAACCGGGTTCCCAATCTCGCCAACACCATCCGGATTCTCGATCTCTCCAACATTTCTCGGATTCTGAAAATGCTCCATTACTTTTGCACTGTATGCCATTTGTTACCTCTTTGTATTTAATGACTTATCTTGAGTATTTAAAGTCCTGATTTAATCTCTTTATTTCTGATAAATAGGCGACATAGCCCTTAATTTCGCAATAATTTCAGGAAGTATTTCGACCACATAATCCACGTCCTCCATAGTGTTGCTGCGACCGAAACTAAATCTGAGGGAACTCTGAGCTAAATCGCCAGGGACTCCCATGGCTGAAAGAACGTGAGAAGGCTCAAGCGAGCCGGAAGTGCAGGCAGAGCCGGAAGCCACGCCGATCCCCTTCAAATCCAGGTTCAGAATTATCGATTCCCCTTCCACACCTTTAAAGGAGATGTTCATAGTATTGGGAATTCTCAAGACCGGATGACCGTTCATAAAAACATCCGGAATCCTTTCAGTCACTTTTTTATAAAACGCCTCAGTCAGATTTTTCAGCCTCTTTTCTTCCTCCTGCATATCCGAATGAGCAATCTCCAAAGCTTTCGCAAGTCCTACTATACCTGGCACGTTCTCGGTACCCGCCCTTCTGGACTTTTCATGATGCCCCCCGTGTGCTAGTGGAGTTAGTCTGACACCTCTCCTTATGTAGAGAGCTCCAACCCCTTTAGGTCCGTAAAATTTGTGAGCAGAAAGAGAAAGCATATCCACATTCAGCTCATTTACGTCGATCTTCAGTTTTCCAGTGGACTGCACTGCATCGGTATGGAAATATACTCCCTTTTCCTTTGCTATTCCGGCAAGCTCTGCAATCGGCTGAATCGTACCGATCTCATTATTCGCATGCATTATGCTCACCAGCACGGTTTCCTTTTTAATGCTCTTTTTAAACTCATCGTGATCCACCAAACCGTATTTGTCCACCGGAAGATAAGTGATCTCGTATCCTTCTTTTTCCAGATATCTGCAGCTTTCTAAAACAGCGTGATGCTCTATCCGTGAAGTTATAATATGATTCCCTTTCTTCTTATTTGCCCAGGCTACTCCTTTGACTGCTAAATTGTCCGATTCGGTTCCACCGCTGGTAAAATATATCTCCAGAGGATCTGCATTCAAAAACTTTGCCACCTTCTCTCTGGATTCCTCGAGCGCTACCTTTGCCTCCCTGCCGAAGCTGTGGATGCTGGAGGCATTCCCGAACCCTTCCTTGTAGAAAGGCAGCATCGCTTCAAGCACCTCAGGATGAACCGGAGTAGTAGCGTTATGATCTAAGTAGATTTTTCTTTCCATTTTTACAGCTCCCTCTTAATTTAGAATTGATTTTCTCCGTTCTCAGGTCTTTTAAGGTGATGTCCGAGAGCATCTCGTCTATCGTGTTCTCAAGCCCCTGCCAGAGAACTCTGGTAACACAGGTGGCAGGACCGGTGCAGCTTTTCTCTCTTAGATTCGGGTTATAGCAGTTGGAGATGGAAATCGGACCATCCAGCGCATTGATCACCTGACGCACAGTGATCTTATCCTCATCCGAGGCAAGAACGTAACCACCCTTGGCTCCGCGGATACTCTGGACAATGCCGGCTTTCTTGAGCTTGTTAAAAATCTGCTCCAGGTAATCGATGGACATCTTCTGCTTCTCCGAGAGGTCTCTCAAATTAACCGGACCTTCTCTGGAAAGCGTTGACAGCTCGACCAGCGCTCTCAGGCCGTATCTTCCTCGCGTTGATATGTTCATAATTTCATCTACCTCTTTAATATCTTAACTAATATACGTAATCCCTACTAAGTTTGTCAAGATTAATTTTGGTTTTTTTTAATTGTTGGCGTGTGGTTTCCTCTCCCTCAGCCTGTAGGTGCACAGTCCCGCCTCTGGCGGAATGTCCATGCGAAATCAACAAAAAGTAGAGACGCATGGCCATGCGTCTCTATCCTATCGTCGAACGAATGCCAGATACAGTAATTTATTCTTTTAATCTTCTCAGAAGCTCTTGAGCGGCTTTTTTCACATCCTCAGCCATGAATATCGCCGAGATAACAGCAGCCTTTTTTGTGCCAGTAGACGTAACCTGGTCCAGGTTATTCAAACTGATTCCTCCGATTGGGAAAACTGGAACTTTGAGGACTTTCTTCGCCTTCCTGAGAATCTCAATCCCTAATGCCTGGTCTACCTCTTTTGACCCGGTCTCAAAAATAGGACCCAGCCCGATATAATCAGCCCCTTCTTTCAATTTTAATTTAGCGGTTTTAATATCGGAAGCAGATGCACCTATAATTTTTTTTGAGCCCAAAATTTTTCTTGCCTCTTTTACAGGAAGGTCCTCCTCTCCCAAATGCACCCCTTCTGCATCGATAATTTTGGTAACATCTACCCTGTCATTAATTATCAGAGGAATCTTCTTTTTTTGGGTGACTTGATGAATCCTCCATCCTAAATCGAGAAACTTTAAGTCACCCGATTCCTTATCCCTGAGCTGGATCATCTGAGCCCCACCTTCAATTGCCTGAGATATTAATCTTACTAAATTTCTGTCGAGGCAAAGGGTCGGATCAGCCACAGCATAGAGTTGAACTTTATCCAGAATCCTGATCTTATCCAGAATATTATCCCCTTTTCTTGGAGCTTTCGACTAATGACCTAAAAAGAAGTATTGAGTTTTTCTCATCGTACGGAACTTCAGGATGCCATTGCACTGAGAGCAGATAATCATCCTCAGGACTCTCCAGAGCTTCGACCACCCCATCCTCTTTGGAAAAAGCAGAAACTACAAATCCCGGAGCAATCTCCTTTATAAGCTGGTGATGGCTGGTATTGACTTCGATCTCTTTCTTCCTGAGTATGGAAAAGAGCTTTGAGCCTTCTTTTATCACGATTGGATGTCTTTTCTTGTAGCGGGAGGACTGTTTAATCTTATGTTCTAAAGTGAACTCTTTTCTAAGAGATATATCCTGATAGAG
Organism: Terriglobales bacterium; assembly: GCA_035543035.1. Classification (GTDB taxonomy): domain Bacteria; phylum Zixibacteria; class MSB-5A5; order MSB-5A5; family RBG-16-43-9; genus RBG-16-43-9. The sequence goes on from DATKKH010000153.1 coordinate 5,570, forward strand.
CGTTCCTCCATAAGCAACGTTGATTATCTGGCATCCTCGACAGATTCCAAATATCGGGATATTCCTCTCTCTTGCCTTTTTGACCAGCGATAATTCAAACCTATCTCTGCCTGGTGTTATCTTTACACTTCTATGTGGTTTATCCTCTCCATAATTTTTGGGATCAAGGTCATACCCTCCACTAAACAGTAAACCATCCACTGTTTCCAGAATGTTATCAACGAGGCTTAAATCATATAGATTGGGCAAAATAATAGGCATACCTCCAGCCTTTTCTATGGCAAAGTAATATTGCCTTTTCACATAATCAAAAGGATAGACCTGGGGATATTTTCTGTTTCGATCCTCTTTTTCTTCAATACTACAGGTTATTCCTATTACCGGTTTTTTCATTCCTGATCTCTTTTTTATTTTTCAAATCATTGCGGACAGGGACAAGCCCTGTCCCTACTAAAGGCTTTTCAAGGCTAAAGTCTTGCCCTACTGTTCTTCTTTTTTTGCAGTCTAGTGCTTTTGTCTTTATCAGTCATTCGTCATTCGACATTTTTATTAGTAAGCATACAGTATCGCCAGGTGCCACATTCCCACCGCTTTATCCCCGTCTCGTAATATCCTTCTAGCATAATCTAGCCTGATCGGACCGATAGGAGTGAAAAATTGTGCTCCTAAACCGCTGGTCAGTCTTAGAGAAGATAACTTGACATTCTCAGGCTCTGCCCAGACATTTCCTGCATCCACGAAAAAGGTATAGCCGAATTTCCAGAAAAGAGCTCTCCTGATCTCGGCATTGATCAGAAGCATCACTCCTCCGCCGATATTATCCCCTGCCGGGCCTTTGGGCCCTAAGGTGTTCTCTGAATATCCCCGGATGGTGTAGGCTCCTCCGGCATAAAACCGGTCATATGTGGGGATATATTTATTCTGGAAAAGCTTCTGCTCGTAGCCGATTTTTATCCTGGTTGCCAGGACGTTTACTTCATTCGGTTTTCCCAGAGTATTATACCTGCTCCAGGTCCAGATCAGTTTGTAAAAATGGTTGTCCCCTCCTAAAAAGCCGCCAACCAGTTCGTTGTACAGCTGAAAATAAGAGCCGGAGGCCGGCACAAAAGGGTTAGGACGGGTGTCATTCTCTACGGTAAAATCAACCTTCCTGCGGATACTTATCCCCTGCTCGTTCTTGAACGCCTCCAGCAGATCAGGTTCGATACCGTAGACTTTGACCTGCTGGTAGGAAAAGGTCAGGTAGAATTTTAGAAATTTTTTGTGCTCCCGGCTGAAATTAAAATTCCCGCCATAGGATTCGATCCGGTAAGGCTGGATTACGCTTTTAACACCCGGTTCATAATAAAGGTCCAGGCTGAAAGGGGTTCTGGTATTCAGAAACCAGGGCTCCACGAATCCAAGGGTAAAACGGTTCGAGAGATTCTGCCAGTTTTTGAAAACCACGAAACTGGTCAAGCCGGATAAAGTTACCTTCCTGGCAGTTCCGGCCAGGTTCCGGTTGCCCCACCCCAAGGTGAAATCAGCAGTTGTCAGATCAGCTACCAGATTCTGGGGCTGGTATTGACCAAGCCCGAAATTTACCCCCACGTAACTTGGTTTTCTCTCCATCACTTTTAGGAAGAAATCCGGGTTTTCAGGTTTTTCTGCAGGGTTTTTCGCATCTAAGCTCACATAGGTAAAAAGCCCAGTCGAATAAACCCGCTGCTCGCTTTCCAGGATTTTTTCCCGGCTGTAGATTTCCCCAGTTTTAATAGTGAGTTCTCTTCTGGCTATGTTTTGATGCGTTCGGGTCAGCCCTTCGACCGAAATGCCTCCGAATCTGACCTGCTTTCCTGGGTCTATGCCGAAGTCAATTTGTACCAGGGTGCTGTCCTGGCTGAAACTCACCTCGGTTTTTATGTCGCAGTAAGGATAACCATTATTGGCATAGATGGTTTTCAGATTAAAGGAAATCACGCCCAGCAGAGAGAGATTAAGAGGATCCTTCGGCTTAAGCACGTTCAATTCTTTATTCTGTTTGGAAATCAGACTTCCCAGTCCCCCGGTTACGGTATAACCTTTGATTTTGGATTGAATACCTTCAAATATAATTACCTTCAAAGTAGCCTGATTCAGGGTATCTGTCTGGTAATCTATACTGGTTCGGGCCTGCAGAAATCCTTTAGTGTGATAAAGGCTGTCAATGGCCAAACGGTCATTCTCCATTTTCCACATATAAAACCTTTGCTTTTTGAAAAGATCGTGCCACCTGTTTTCTTTAAGCGACATCTCCTGCTTGATCCTTTTAGCAGAAAAAAAGATGTTGCCGAGTACTTCGATTTTTTTAATGACAGGTTTCTCCGTGCTGGGAGTACTTGCAACTGCAGGGTTTCCCTTGAACGGGAAAATCGTGAATGATAGCACCAGAATGAAGCAGACGATTTTTAAGCAAACCGATTTCATTAATATTCCCAGTATAAATTCAGTCCCAGATGAAAAAGTCCCTGTTTGTCTCTGTATCCTTCGAAATAGAAGCGTTTACCCAAACGGTACTCGACTCCTGCTTCCTGTCCTGTTGATTGAGAGAGCCTACGCGTATATCGCAGGTATAGCTTATTGGAAATATATTTCCCTACTGTAACTTCGGATTGGAACAGGTTGAAGCTGCCTGGTTCCAGAGGAGTAATCTCAAAAGTTTCAACCCCGATACTGTGGGCAGCCCAATTTTCCAGAAAACGGTTGGCATATGCCTGACCCAAGCTTTCCACCAGCTTGTTCTGGAAAAGGCTTCCTCCTCCGGCTGTGGAGGTTCCCTGATGAAAGGCTAACAACTCGGCTACCTGTCCCTTAGAATAGGGAGAGCCCGGTGATGGCTCTATTTCCGGTGCTGAAAGGGTTCCGGTGATTGCCAGTTCCACCTCCTGAGCTTCCTTGACAGTAGAATCCTGGGTAGCCAGAGAGGGACCGGTCAGCGGGGTCGATACCAGGAAATCCAGCTTGGGATCGATCTTCTCGATATTGTCAAAAACGAAATTCCCCTTCTCGATATCAAACGTAGTTCCGTAGATGAAATCTTTACCACGGATAGTCTCCATAGTGCCTAAAAGCTTCAAATCCCCCTCCTTTCTGGATAAAAGGACGTCTCCCTTGAACTCAGCCTGCATATCCTGGTTTATTACCCAGAGGTTATTATCTCCGGAAATGTCGAGTCTTAAATCCCAGAGATTTTCATTGGGAACTGCAGGTCCTGCCTTGGATTGCATCAGACTGGTAAAGGGATCCTTGAAAGCCAGTTGCGTCAGATATATGTTGCCGGAAACCAGGGGTGGAAATGCTCCAGCGACTTCTAAGTTGAAATCGGAAGTAGCAGTCAGATCAGCATACTCGTAGCTTAATGGAAGGTTTCTTCCCGTTACAGCAAGATCATACCTAGGCTCCTGGATGTTGCCCAGGTTGATGTTTCCGTAGAGGAAGACTTCTCCTTTGACCTTTCCTTTCGGAAAAATAGAGTGCCACACCCTGCTCAGGAGATTTCCGGAGGAGGCTTCCTGTTCTGCAAAACCCCTGACTTCATCGAAGATCAGATTCTCGTTTTCCATCCTTATCCGCGCGGTTACGTCGGTAATTGGATTTGCCAGGAGAACAAACTTCAGAATTCCCTGCGTGACAGTCAAATTCCCTTTCAATTCCGGATGCAAAGGCGTTCCGGTTAGGTACACTTCTCCCTTGAATGCACCCTGCAGGTATTCGATGTCCGGTATGAAAAGATGGAGTATACCGAATCTGCTTCCATCTCCCTTGAACACCAGATTCTGAGGCTGGTTCAAGATTCTGTCTTCAACCGGATAAAATGAAAGATCCACCGGGGTCGTACCTGTAAGGTCATAGCTCCCTTCGGGACTGACAAGGGAAAGTTTCTCCAGGTTGAGTAGCTTATCCTTGTAAGAAAGGTTGCCGTCAAGGTTTCCTAAAACCACTCCTTCAAAATCGCAGTCTTTGATCTGGATATCGAGTGCCAGTACAGGATTCTTGAAATCTCCCGTTAGTAAAAGGCTGGCATCGGCTTTACCTTCAATCCTTTTTGCAGGTAATAGAAATCTCTCCCAGGCCAAAACCGAGATGTTTCTGAAATCTGCTTTCAAATCCATTCTCTCCTCGAAATCCACTTTCCCGTGAAGGGAAAAACTCCCGCCGTTTACCTGGAAGCTGTCCTGAACGAACCTGACTTCGTTTTTATCCAGCTCAAATCTGGAAGGGATGAGCGATTCGACCTTATTCCCCCGGTAATCAAGATTTATCTGTTCCAGGGTCAGGTTCTGGGGAAATTTGGATATATCGAGATCACCGTAACTGACGAGAGAAAACGAATTGCTCGACATTCTGGTGGTGTCTATCCAGATCGAATCCCCTTCCAGAAAAATATTGGAGGTAAGTGAATCATAAGGAATGTTCCAGGCTCTTCCATTCAGAGCCTGGCATTTTACGATCCCCCCTTTCCGGCTGATGAACTTGTCGATTTTGACATCGGATGTGAAATCAGAGCTGTAGAGCTGGTATCCCCAGATAGAGTCTGATTGGAATTTTCCTTCGAGCGCAAAATCAGTGACCGGACCTCTGG
>DATKKH010000154.1:0-4806 GCA_035543035.1 Terriglobales bacterium
GAAATTGCCCAATAGGATGAAAAAACAGATAATAGCATGAGAAACAGACTGAGAGAACATATACCTGACTGCTTTTGCCGGATTTCCAGTTGCAATTTCAAACTCTGCTCCGCCTTTCATACCGCCTAAAAGTCCGACCAGCTGTCCGCTGTTCAGATAAGGGTAAACCTGCGGAGCCTGGACCGCAGTATTCCCAGCACCTAATTTTACCTTATAAGGGTCAACCGCAAATAAAACCCACTCTACAGTTCCCGGATAACCAGCAGAGAGATTATAAACAAAATCTATGTTATTAAAATTCTTGACTCCTTTCATAAGGGGAAGGTCTTCTGTATTATTACCACTATAATCCTTGGGGAAGGTAGCAGGAATGTCGCTTCCCATTCTCTCGATTACTACCTCGTTTCCGGCAGTATACCCCAAATTCACATAATCTGTTCCATAGTGGGGATTTTTCTTTTTGATCTCTGGCTCGTTCAGGACTACCTGCAGAGCTGAGTTAGCCTGAATCGGTCCATTGGGCCAGAGTCCCATTATTATCACCTTCAAATCCCGCATAAAACAGTAGCGGAAAAAAGACTCTGCCATAGGCTGTAATTCTGGCATCGAGCCCGGGTCATAGTCCAGAGAAACCAGAACCTTTGAACCAGGTGGCAAGGCTTCCAGAGCTTTATACAGGTTACTCACAACCGGAGTGACCTCGATGTGTAACTTAACCATAAAAAATAGCGGCAGGGCAACGGAAATGGCAATGAACAGGAAGATTATCCTGCGGTCTACAGCTAAGAGTTTTTCCAGAAAATTCATCTTACTCCTCAAAAACTGATCTTACTCACCGCTGGCAAAAGTCCTCTCCAATCCGAGTAAAACCCGGAGAGAAGAGGAGACGATCCCCAGGGCAATTCCTATCATAATTGCCCTCTGGCCTGCGGTCTGGGGGAAGTCCATAATCCAGTCAGTTATATTTCCCAATCTCCATCCTACCGGAAGCCAGGAGGAAAGGTAATACCCGAAAGGAACCCGGCCTAACATCACAAATAAAGCGGAAATCAAAAGCACAGTAGCCTCTTTATTCCTGGCTCTAAATGCCCGGTAAGAGGCAGAGGCCACAAAGAAAGCCAAAATTGAAAACATAGTGGCATTCAAAGGATAATACAACTTGTCATACAGATAATAAAAAGTGGTTCCCTGATTCATAAAGCCCCTGCCTTCCCAGAACCCCACTATGACCATTAAGAAAAACCCAAACCAGATCACAACGCTGAAAGGCCACCCTTTCTTCTGGCGGTAAATCTTATCCCCACTTACTTTCAGCAGATTTAAGCACCCCAGCCAGATGGCAAAAGCAGCGATGATGAAGAACAGGTCTTCGAAAAAGTCCTTGGAATGGTTAAAAGGAGGATGGGGGACGAAATAGACAATTATCAGGGCAAACCCGACTATGGCGGTAATGGCTAAAGGAATTTCTCTGCGCATCTAAGAGCTCTCTCCTTGAAGACTAACGGAACAGAAAACTCAAATCGTAAATTCCAAAGGTTACAAACAAAGAGCCAACCAGTATGAAGAAAAGGAAGATGAATTTTCCCACATCCTGTCCCTTCAAGCTTCCCAGAAGCTTATGGTCTCTGGATAAATAAGCTGAGGCAGCAAAAAGCTCCTCGCCGATCAAAGTATAATCACAGGCTGCTACGAAAAAAGGAAGCTGGGCTGGCTGGGCAGTTCCTGCGATCTGGATTGCCCCTACGTAATTTCCGGTTTCAGCCAAGATCAAAGACTCGGCATAGAATTGCCCCTGGAGAAAAACCGCAGCTGGTTTTTCCCTGACGAAAAGCCCGTCCACAGCCGCGGTATAACCGAACTGGTCATCAGTCAGATAATAAACCATATCCTCGTTGAAAAGATCAGGCCTGCCGGCATTGGAATAAGCCTCCTTGATAGTTTCCCTGCAGGAGACCATCACCAAGGAGCGGGACACAGGGACTTCCAATTTGGCTTCGTATTCAGCAGTTTTCTTTGCCACCTGTCCCAATATCGTGACGCCGGCTATGGTCTGCATATTATCCATATCCGATATACCCGGAATATAGAATATCTTCCTTCCCATCTCAGTTGCCCTGCCCACTGCTTCTTCCACTGCCTCTAATCCTGCAATTTTGCGGATGAAAAGCTCTTTACCTGACTTTGCCTGATTGATGAAGTAGATTATGGACAGGGCTAAGATCAAAGAGAGGAGCAGAGTATATTTTCTTCTCCAGTCCAACCATTGGGCACTGGCTTTGGCCGACTCACTGGGAAGAGACTCTGAAAAAGATTGAATGCCCAAAGCTCTCACCTTATAATAATAAAACACCCCGTTCTGGGCATGAGTGTCAAAATAGGTTTTCGATCCGGCCGTGGTCTGGCCCAGGGACTGGTATTCTCCCTGGCTCTGGGTCGATCTCAAGATCTCGTATCCCTTGACTTTATTTTCTTCCCTGACTGCACCAGCATCGTCTGGAGATTTTTTCCAGGATATAGTAATACTGCCACCGGCATCATTGGGGGTATCCTTGGCTATTACGTCAGTAGGGGGGGAAGGGGGAAGGGTTGCCTGCTGACCTAAGTCAGAGCTAAATAGGAGAAAAGTAAAAAGAAAAACAAACCAAAGGATTATCAGCTGTTTCTTTTTCTGACTTCTGATTTTTACGCTTTCGAACATATTTATAAAAATAAAAAAGCCACTAACCTGAAAACGGTTAGCGGCTAAAAAGAAAAACGAGTTGCCCGGGCCTCTATTTCAAATCTTCTCTGCAGAATTGTCCCTTTCTTCAGAAAGAACCTCCGGGCATTAAAAAGGTTTCTTCATTTCGGCACTTAATTTACTTAATAAGTTTCTTTAGTCAAGTGTTTTTTACATAAATAATCCCGCATTGTTCTAAAGGTGGGATTATTTATTGTAGGGACAGAACATTGTTCTGTCCCTACAACTATTCTTCTAACATCTCGACGTTTGCCCTGGGGATGACTGCTCTTTTTTTATCTGCAAATTCAACTTCCAAAACCCGGGCTGAGGATTCAGATTCCAGTTTCTGTAAGGGAGAAGGAAGGTCAACCACCTTGCCCAGTTTTCCGAAATAAGGCTCGCGGATTACCCGGATGGGGCTTCCGATCTGCAAGCCGATGTTTTCGAATTTCTCGGTCTCGATTTTCTGGTGGATGTCACCGGCAAAAGGTATGACCACCTCAGGCCTGATGACGCCTGCTCTTATCTGGGTTGCTCCGTTGATACAAGCCATTTTCCCCTGCTTGGATTTTGCCAGATTAAAGGTTCTTTCAGCCATGTTTATCTGGCCGAAACCTTCGGTTACAACCAAAGTTATTCCCAATTCCTCTGAGCCGGTAATGGCTACTCCCAGATCGTAGCCCAAAAATTCCCTCAAATCCTTATCGTCAAACCCGCCTACCACAATTCCCTTGGCTCCGATTGAGACTGCTTTTTTTATGGCAGCGCTGGTAACCAGGCTTCCGCCCACGATCACTTTTCCCGCGCAATCCTTATCGATAAGATCGTCAGTCAAAACCTGGGTATTGTCTTTGGTCACAATTTTTATCTCACCATGGGTTTCCCCGCCGATGCCAAAAATCCCCTGGATAAACGAACCCCAGGTGGAAACCGAAACACCCTCCTTGGGGAAAACCTCCACCACCTCGCCTTCCAGGTAAGCTTTTATCTCGACCGGGATTGGATTTCCGCGGATCAGGACCTGTCCGGTTATGGCAGAGATGCTCTCGATTGTGCCTTCGGATTTTGAGCGGCATTCCGAGGAGAAAAGCCCGAAAAACGATTTGCTTCTGGCTATCACCTCGTTTTCCTTGACTTTTTCCCCTTCTTTTTTGAGCATATGCTCAGGCACGTCCTCCGGCGGAAGTCCCAGGATATTGGCGATGTTGATCGGCTCAACGTTTCCAGGCAGGTTGGTCCTGGCAACCACAGTATCCGGTGTTACCTTATCTCCGACTTTGACTAAGAGCTCGCCCTTCAAAGGTAAAATTCTTTTCTTGGTGACCAAAAGCTTTTCAGTTACTTTTAATCCAGGTGTATATGCATGACCCATAAAAACTCCTTCTGAATTTTAAACATCTATCTTTTGCTTACACATATATTATGCACCCAGCAATTTCCGCAAACTGGATACTTCCGATGAAAAGCATAACCTATAAACCAAAGTCCATCAAAAATTATTCTATGCTCATTTATTTGCTTAGCGACTTGCTTAAGTTCGTTTTGAAAATCTAGATATTCATTATATTTTTTTGTCTTTTCACCCTTTTTTGTATAGAAACTTCCGAGCCCTGTATTATCTCCACTAAACGGCATTTTACCAATCTCCAAATGTTTCGTAATCATCTGAATTACCCACGTATCAATGGGAACATATAGAAAAGGTAGTAACTCCTGCCAAACATCTAAATAAATCACTACAAGTTTGAGATAGACATTTACAATTTTTTGATTAACATTTTTTATTTTTTCACACATAGATTCAAATAACTTAGTATAGGCAGTCTCATATTCACCATTTAGCAATAATCCATCAACTTCTTGTATTAAACTTAAAATGATTCTATTGAAATCCTTTATCGCTATCTCAGCTCTGTCTCTCGATGCTCCTCTTCTATCGCTTACTATTACTTCGAACAACTGTTTCATCTGATTTAGCCTTGATGATTTTTTGTCCACCTGAACTTCAATTAAAGAACAATAAAAATTATCAATAGCATCCTTTTTCTGACTTAGAATTTTTCCGACCTCCAGCAAAGCATTTG
>DATKKH010000155.1:0-3628 GCA_035543035.1 Terriglobales bacterium
AACAATACTAAAGGAGGTTAATACTAAATGACAAAGCGTAACCAGCAGAAAATCATTCAAAAAATCACTCCCTTCCTGTGGTTCGATACCGAGGCCGAGGAGGCAGCTAATCTTTACACCTCTATTTTTAAGAAATCAAAAATAGGCAACATTACTCGCTATGGAAAGGTAGGGTATGAGATTCACCACAGAGAGGCTGGAACAGTAATGACCGTGGATTTTGAAATCGAAGGGCAAAAATTCACAGCCCTAAATGGAGGGCCGTTATTCAAATTTAATCCGTCAATATCGTTTTTTGTGAATTTCGATCCGTCAAGAGATAAGAATGCAAGAAAAAATCTTGATGCACTCTGGGAAAAGTTATCTACAGGCGGCACGGCACTCATGCCACTCGACAAATACCCGTTCAGCGAACATTATGGCTGGATACAGGATAAATACGGACTATCCTGGCAGCTCATTCTTACTAATCCCGAGGGCGAAGAACGGCCGTTTATCATCCTGTCGATTTTGTTTGTGGGAACAGTGTGTGGAAAGGCAGAAGAAGCAGCCGATTTTTATATGTCGGTATTCAAGAATTCAAAGCGTGGGATTACCGTGCGTTATGCCAAGGGGACTGAGCCCGATAAAGAAGGGACGATCATGTTCTCCGATTTTATGCTCGAGAACCAATGGTTTGCCGCCATGGACAGCGCGTATGAACACAAGTTTTCCTTCAATGAGGCAATCTCCTTCGTGGTGGACTGCAACGACCAGAAAGAGGTCGATTATTACTGGGGAAAACTTTCCGCAGTTCCGCAAGCAGAGCAATGTGGGTGGTTAAAGGACAAGTATGGGGTTTCGTGGCAGGTCGCTCCCACTGTCCTGAGCCAGATGATGCAGGACAAAGATCCAAAGAAATCTGAAAGAGTAATGGAAGCACTGTTTCCGATGAAAAAAATCGACATAAAAAAATTAAAGCAAGCATATGAACGAGAATAAATCATCTAAAAATAAATCTTATTTACAAAGGAGGTAAAATAAGATGAAAATGAATCCAGTAATTCACTTCGAGATGCCGGCAGAAGACCGAAAGCGCATGGCTGAGTTTTATACCAAAGTGTTTGGGTGGAAAACCCAGCTGTTAGGAGAGGATATGGGGAACTATGTCCTGGCTACCACGACCGAGTCGGATGAAAAAGGTCCGAAGAAGCCAGGAGCGATCAACGGCGGGTTCTTTCCAAAGTCAGATAATATGCCGGTACAATATCCTTAGGTCGTAATTCAAGTCGATGATATCAAAGAGCAGATGAAAAAAGTGGAGGAGGCAGGCGGTAAAGTCCTTGGCGAGCCGATGGACATACCTAAAGTCGGCTCATACGTGTCCTTTATAGATACAGAAGGTAACCGGGTAAGCATGATGCAAACCCTTCAAGCCAAAGATGAGGATAAGAAGGTCAAACGGACTGCACGGGCAAGAAAGGGAAAGGGGGGAAAATGGTAACCATAAATCCATATCTGAATTTTGAAGGGAACACCGAAGAGGCATTTAAGTTCTATAGGTCGGTGTTCGGGGGAGATTTTTCCAGGCTGCAGCGCTTTAAGGGTGTGCCTGGAACTGAAAAACTCTCTCCCCAGGAAAGTGAGAAAATAATGCATGTCTCTCTGCCAATAGGCAAGCATAACCTGTTGATGGGAACTGATGCGCTTGAATCAATGGGGCATAAACTGATTCCCGGAAACAACTTTTCGCTTTTGATCAGCACGGAGAGTAAGGAAGAGGCGAAGAAAATATTCGACGGTCTCGCATCAGGTGGAAAGATAGAAATGCCCCTGGCTGATGCGTTCTGGGGTGCCTATTTTGGGATGCTCCAGGATAAGTTCGGGATCCACTGGATGGTCAGTTACGAATATAACTAAGGTTCAGCAAGGTCATATCAGGAGTGAACTTATGCGAAAATTAATTGTACTGTCCTTCATATCGCTTGACGGTGTCATGCAGGCACCCGGCGGGCCGGATGAGGATCGCTCTGGCGGTTTTGATTTCGGAGGATGGGTGGCCGGCTTCTGGGATGATTTCATAAGGAAGATCATGGCCGAACAAATGAAGCAACCTTTTCATTTGCTCCTCGGGAGAAAGACGTTTGAGATATTCGCATCCTATTGGCCGCAACATGAGAGCGAGTGGCCGGGCATCAACGATGCTACTAAATACGTAGTTTCGAATACCATAAATTCCCATAGCTGGAAAAATTCCGTCTTTATCTCGGGCGACGTTGTCGGGAAAATCAAAGAGCTCAAAGCAGAGAACGGACCTGGTCTCCAGGTGCACGGGAGTAGCAATTTGATTCAAACGCTTTTGAAACACGATCTGGTGGATGAATTTTGGCTTAAAATCTTTCCCTTAACACTCGGCCCGGGCAAGCGCCTGTTTGGCCAGGGTGCTATTCCGGCCGGCTTCAGACTGCTCGAGAGCAAGACTTCAAATGCCGGTGTCATAGTCGCCACATACGAGCGGGCCGGAGAGGTCAAAACCGGATCGTTTGTGCAGGATGACCCGATAGGGAAAGTCTAAGCCCAGATGGAGGACCAGGATGAGAAAAATAATTGTATTTAATCACGTAACCGTTGACGGCTTTTTTACCGGGCCGAGCGGAGAGATAGACTGGTTCAAGGTAATGCAAAAAGATGACGAGTGGGAAAAGTATACCCACGGCCAGGCGAAAGCAGGCAGTACGCTGATGTTTGGCCGTTCGACTTATGAGATGATGAAAAGTTATTGGCCCACCCCTGATGCGATCAAAACCGATCCGCATATGGCTGAAGTCATGAATCACAGTCCGAAGATAGTTTTTTCCAAAACGCTGAAGAGGGTGGAGGAAGGGCCTAACTGGAAAAACATCATGATACTTCATACTATAAGACCGGAGGAGATTCTTAAGTTGAAAGAAAAGGAGGATATCACTATCTTAGGCAGCGGCAGTATAGTTCAGCAGCTTTCAAACCTTGAACTGATCGATGAATACAGCCTGGTGGTCGTCCCGATTATCCTGGGTGCTGGCAAACCCCTGTTCGATACTGTTGAGATGACAGAACTGAAGCTGCTTGAGGCCAGACCGTTTAAAAATGGGATTGTTTTGCTTCGATACCAACCTGAGGGAAGAGGAGGTTAATATGGCTCAGATGTCTCAGCGTGAAATTGCTGTTTCGTTTCTGTTTCTGGCTGCTAACGGAAAAGTCCGGGAGGCTTACAACAAATATGTCGCTCCGAATTTCAGGCATCATAATGCTTATTTCAGCGGGGATCGCGAGTCGCTGCTGCTGGCGATGGAGCAAGCTGCGGTTAAAAACCCGGATACGAAAATTGAGACCAAGCTCACCCTGGAAGATGAGAACCTGGTGGCTACTTACTCCTATGTGCAGCATAAGCCGGGAGACCCTGGAATAGCAGTGGCTCATATTTTCCGGTTCGAAAATGGCAAAATCGTGGAAGGGTGGGACGTGGGTCAGGTGATTCAGAAGGACTCTCCCAACGAGAATGGGATGTTCTGAAGAATCGAGGAAGAAATAAATTAAAAGTTGTCAACCAGCCTCTGACATGTTCGTAGCGTCCGAGCTTGTCTCGGACGTTATTCTTAGTCCGTAGAGA
>DATKKH010000156.1:0-16926 GCA_035543035.1 Terriglobales bacterium
CCTGGACCGTGATCTCTGAATAATATTTAACCGACTTTCTGGCAGGATTATATTGGACCGGGAAAAGCTTAAGTCTTAGAATCCTCTGATTTCTAATGAAAGCTGGCGGATCGAAAGCTACCTGCTCCCGGGGATAATAAATATCCTGGCTGGATATTTCTTTTATCAGTTTAGCAGTTTTAGTTCGGCTTTCCTCATCCACAGCCTTCTTTTCAAAAAAGGGCAGATTAAACTTGCCTTTGTCCAGGCTATTTTCATCCACAACCCTGACGTCAACCTGACTACCCTGGGGAATCCCGATTACAACTATTCTGGAAGGAACTTGAGGATAGCCATTATCCATAGACAGAGGACACTTATCAATATTCAGGACATCCAGAAGCGTATCCCCGCGGGAAAGTTTGGAGGAGCTCAGCTCCGGGACTTTATATTTGAATACTATCCCGTTCTGGTCTGATCTTATGATCTGGATGTCGCTATATTCTTCCGATGCGAAGGAATTGACGCAGAAAATCAGAGTCAAAAGTATGACAGGTATTATAAGCCTTTGGGTAAATGTCATGCGGCTAAAATTAGGATAAACAAAAAACCGAGAAGGTTTAATTCGTCTGAACGAATTATCGACTCGGGGAATAGGACGTGGCATAGTTAAAGGGTAGCTCCTCATTTAAAAGAAAAACGGCTTTTTAAACTGTCAAAACCCTTTAACTATATTCTATAGGCAAATCCTTTCTTTCGCCAGCATTATAATTAATAAACGTAAATTGTCAAGCCTTTTTTGGCATTTAACTCTAAAATGTTCAAATATTTACCAACGTTTCTGGAGTGCAAAACCTTCAGGCTTATCTATGTCCCGCCTTGAGGGCAAAGCGGGACTACCGGGTTCGGGTGATAGTAAACCCACCTTGCCCACAAGGTGGGTTCGCCGAGTATGGAGTGTAAACCTTCAGGTTTACCTGAAGATAAAGCTAATGCTTTATACTCCAAAAAGCTTATCCTTCAGTATAGAAGCCAATTTTTCTGCTCTGAATGCCCGGAGAAATTCGCAGGCTGTCTGATAAGCTTCCTCTTCAATCGCTTTCTGATATTTTTCCGGGATGGAGTTAATATCCTTGACGAAGACTTTGGTCGCGAATTTAATGTCTTTTTTATTATCCGCAGACCATTCCTTCATCTGCTCCATCAAATCCTGAGGCAGCCCTTTATGCGCGATATTCTGCCATTCGGTTCCCACGTTCCCTTTGCGAATGCCGCAGTCGGCGAATTTTCCCACCAGATGCATAGGAGTGCCGGTTATACCGTGCTGAGCAATACAGACTTCTTTATCCTTGATTACCTCATAAATCTCTTTGGTCCTGTCCAGGTCGATGAAGATCTTCTCCCCTTCAAGATAATTCCCATGCTTAGAGCCATTATTTATCGCTAACAGATCAGGCTTGACATTGTTTATCCAGAGCCCGTTGATGAAGGTGGTTGCTTCTTCTACTGTGGTGATCACCGCTTCCTGCCCTGCAGATTTAACCTCTCCCACCTCAACTTCCAGCCCCAGACCTAATTCGACGATTGGCTGAGCGAGTCGGCTGGTTATCGCAATATTATCTTCCAGCTCGTTAAAGGAGGAATCTATAGCAATGGAGGTGTAACCGGCTTTAAGTTCAGCCTCTATCTGCTTTTTTGAGGATTCGAATTCCTTCGGTGAAGTATCTTTAGTGGTAGTGTGGTCTCCATGAATGAAAAACGGCTTGGAAAAACCGACTTTTTCAGCATATCCAATTAGCGTATCGAAGAAGATGTCCGGGGTCATGCCAGTGTATCCTCCACTGATGTCTCCTTCCGATTTAGCCAGCTCGAAGGCAACAATGGAATCCAAATCTTCTGCAGCTCTCATTATTCCGGGAATAACGTGCTTGATCCTGGTATTACAGGCCATTATAATAACCTTCTCTTCCCGGATAGCCTTAAAGATATCGTGGGAATTCAGAAGATAAACTTTGCTTTTGCTGCCTAATTTCTGCTTGATATAATCGGGTCTTAAATCCAGAAGCTTAAATTCTGCTGTTACTGCCATAGTTCACCTCTTGGAGATTATTTTATTTGACTCATTTTAACATCGGAAAAAAACCATCTCGCCTTAACTAATCTGGTAGAACAGACATCCTTGTTTGTTCCAATTTGGTCAGAGAGCATAGCCTGGCGTAGCCACAGGAATGTCTAACCTAATACCTTTTTTGGACGTCCGACAGAAACGTTGGACGCTACGTTTTCTCATTCTATGTGTTCGCCGGACCCCCTGACCCGACTGAAACCTGAGCGAACCTAAAGGTTCGTACTACGTTTCTTCCTTTGAACTTTTGAGCCTTTGAACCTTTTTAATAAGGGTCGCACTACGACGTACCTCGTCGGGCACAGGACCCGACGCTACTATTTAAAAATTAGCGCCAGAATAATCGCAAAAACCAAAGCCGGCAGAAGATTCCCGACTTTGATTCTTTTTATGTCCAGGAGATAAAACCCGATTCCCAAAATCATCAGCCCGCCAGTAGCGATCAGCTCGTTCAATATCTTAGGCTCAAGCAGAAATGTAAGCTGTCTGCCCAAAAGGGTCAATGCTCCCTGGATAATCAGCACAGTGAGAAATGAGAAGAATACTCCTGCCCCTAAACTGGAGGCAAAGGCAATCGATGCAAAACCATCTAACATCGACTTGGCATAGAGAGTATCCGCATAGCCGGATACGCCATCCTGAATCGAGCCGATGATAGTCATCGGTCCAACACAGAAAACCAAACTCGCAGTCACGAAACCTAAGACAAATGTTCCGGATTCGGATTTTACTTTCTTTTTTATTATATCTCCTATTTTCTCCAGACCATCCTCGATTTTCAGCAGTTCGCCAGTTATTCCGCCCAGAACCAGACTCCCTATGACCAGCAGAATGTTCTCTGACTTAAATGCCATTCTCATCCCGATTAAAAGAGTGCAAAGACCGAGAGCCTGCATAACTATCAGCTTGATCCTCTCGGTAAACCTGCTCCCCACAGCCAGACCGATCAGGCTACCGATTAGAACCGTTGCGGTATTGACCAGTGTGCCCTTCATTTTTTTATTTTCTTTTGTAGCGGAAGGCTTTTGCCTTCCTTTTTTTAGATGGAGGTCTGAAAACCTCCGCTACATTTTTCTTTCCTACATAATGCGACCCTAAAAGGGTCGCACTACGAAATCTCATTACGTCCGACACAAAGGTCGGACGCTACGTTTTCTCGGCTCGCGGCTCGCGTCTTACGTCTGACCTTTATTTAAAATACTTCCTCGGATCGCTAATCTTCCCTTCGACTGCCGATGCCGCTACAGTCGCCGGAGAACACAGATAGACCTCGGCTCCTTTTCCTAATTTGCCCAGGAAATTCCGGTTGGAGGTTGAGAGCAGGACATCTCCTTTACCTAAGACTCCGTGATGTCCGGCAGTGCAAAGACTGCATCCGGGATTAGCAATCATCGCTCCGATATCCATAAAAATCTCATATAAACCGGACTTTAACATCTGTCTGGCGACTTCCCTGGTCGAAGGGACAATCACCAATCTAACCTCCGGATGTAACTTTCCTGCTTTCTTCAAAATTTTCGCTGCTGCCTCGAAATCCTCGAATCTTCCATTGGTGCAGGAGCCAATGAAACCTTCGTCAAAAGGCCTTCCCTCTACTTCTTCTACGGATACAACGTTGTCTGGAGAATGGGGACAGGCGATCTGTGGAGTCAGATCATCTACATCGACCTCAATTTCTTCTAAGTATTTTGCATCCTTATCGCTTTTGACAATCTCGAATTTATCTTTTATTCTTTCCTTAAGAAAATTCAGAGTCTCCCCTGATGGTTCGATAAAGCAAGCCTTACCGTTCACCTCAGTTACCATACTCCCTAAGGTCAATCTCCCGGCTAAGGAAAGCCTGTCGATAGGCTCACCAGTAAATTCCAGGGATTTATAATTTGGCTTATCCATTCCAGCTGTCTTCACGAATTTCAGAGTCAAATCCTTGGCAGAGGCCGGCTCTTTATATTTTCCCTTAAAAACGACCTTGATCGTTTCCGGCACTCTGAACCACAACTTGCCTGAATACCAGGCGGCTACGATATCAGTCGTTCCGACACCAGAGGAAAAAGAGCCAACCGCACCTAATAAATTCATGTGGCTATCAGTGCCCACGATAACTGAACCGGGCTTTATCATACCTTGTTCCAGAAGAACATGCTGACCAATTCCCCAGTTCACATCGAAAAGGTTTTTGATTCCTTGCCTTTTGGCAAATTCACGGCACAGGGCTTGATTCTGAGCAACTTTCAAATCCTTGGCCGGTGCCTGATAATCAAAAGTCATAGCGATCTTATCCGGATCTCTCACCTTGCCTTTGTTGGTAAACTCATCGAACTCCAGAACCACATTTGGACCGCCAAAATCCCGCACCACAGCCAGATCCACTTCTGCCCAGACCCGGTCATTAGTATGAACATCCTTGCCCGAAGCCCTGGATAATATTTTTTCGATTATGGTTTTTCCTGACATAGAACTATCTCCGTTGTCTTTGTTCGAGCGGGAATTGGAATTCCCGATAAATCGTAGCGCGAGGCTTTCAGCCTCTCCAAGCGACCCTGAAAGGGTCGCGCTACGAAACCTCATAACGTCCGACACGAAGGTCGGACGCTACGATTTTCGTCTAACATCTTACGTCTCACTTTTTTTATTTTATATAACTCTCCGCAAACTTTATTCTTTTAGACGCTGGCGGATGGTCATACAGTAAAAACTCAATTATGGGTGATGGGTTCGGGTCCGAAAGGTTCTGATAAGTTAGCTTGTTCATCGCCGAGATAAAAGCCTCCGGGTTGCAAGTCAAATCCAGGGCATATTTATCCGCCTGATGCTCCAAATATCGTGAACAGGTTGGAGAAACAGGTAAGGTAATCAAGCTGAAGATAACAAATATCAGCATAAACAAGGGCAAGCTCGCAATATCCGCAGGCCCTTCGATTTTGAGTCTTCCCTTATATCTGTTTATTATCCTTCCCATGGTCAGATGAATAATCAAAAATCCGACTGCAGAGACAAAAGACATCAGGGCAATCATTTTCCAGATGTGATGCAGGATATTATGACCCATCTCGTGTGCAATCACCACTTCGATCTCATCCGGGGTATATTCCTTGATCAGGTTATCTCCCAGAACGATTCTTTTAGTATTCCCTATCCCCGTGAACATCGCATTTGCCTCTTTGGTCTGCTTGCTCATATTCATCTCGTAAATCCCTTCGACCTTGACTCCTGCTTTATCCGACAGTGCAATCAGTTTATCCCTTATCTCTCCCTGTGGCAAAGGGTTATAAGTATTAAACAGAGGCATGATCAGGACCGGCGCCAGATTAATCAGCAGAACCGTGAAGAAGACGAAAACTATGGAGACATAAATCCACCAAGTCCTTGGGGCTTTCTTCAAGGCAAAATATATCCCCTCGATCGCCAATACCCCGATAATAAATATCACCAGCAGTCCTTTGAGCTGCTCTCCAAACCACTGGGAAAAATTCTGATTGGAAAGCTGGTATTTCTGTTCAAGATGAAAGCCGTAGTAGCTGGATGGCAAACCAACGATGAAGGCCAGGATTATGAAAACCAGTGCATAAAGGAGAACCAGCCAAAATCTTTTCTTGGTAAGCTTCTCGATTTGACGTCTCAAGAATGCGGAAAGTCCGAGGAAAAGAAAAATAATCAAAACTAAAATCGAATATCCCTGGTCAACGAAAAAGTGGACATTTTTAGCTTTCTGATATTTTATCGCCTGGACTAACCTGTCATTTTTCTGCTGCTCGTTTTGAATTTGAGATTGGGTTGTCGAATCTCCTTTTGTCTGAGCAAAGCATAATCCTTGACATATATTCAGAACCAGCAACCCGGTTAATGCTATTAGAATCAATCTCTTGAACATAATTTCTCCTCTTAAAGTGTTACTTTAATATTACTCTCTAATCCCCATTTTTAAAACTTAATTCGCAAGGCTAAAGCCTTGCCCTACATCTATAGTCAGACAGGAATGTCTGACCTACCCGCACCATGTCGGTCGCAGGACCCGACGCTACGGTTGACCTTACCCAGACCGTTCGGCTGAGCTCACGACGAGCCATCTCCTGGAGGAAGAGGGAATCTCCATCTCCCTTTCTTCGTTAGACTATCTTCATGATCGTCCGGTCCTCTGACCCGACGGAAACATCAGCGACCCTGAAAGGGTTGCACTACGAAAGGAACTCTATCTTAGATTTAAGACTTCTCGATAGCCCGGAATATCCATAAACCCGTGTCCGCTTATGTTGAAGGCGATGATTTTTTCCTCGCCGGTTTGCTTGCACTTCAAGGCCTCATCCATGGCGCAGGCAACACTGTAAGCAGATTCTGGTGCTGGCAAAAATCCTTCTGCCTGGATGAAGGTCCTGGCATGAGCAAACACCTGCTTTTCATCCTGTGGATAAGCTACTGTATCGATATACCCTTTATCCCGGAGCAGACTCACGATGGGTGAACAACCGTGGTACCTTAAGCCATCTCCCTTAATCGGCGGCATGCTGGTCTGATGTCCCAGGGTATACATCTTCAGAAGCGGAGTCAATTCGCCGTGGTCTGCAAAATCGTATTTGTATTCACCCTGCAGATTAGGAGCTGCCTGGCTCTGGGCTGCAATGAATTTTATTTTCTTGCCCTTGGTGAGAACGTCACCCATAAAAGGAAATGCAAACCCTCCGAAATTGCTCCCTCCTCCCAGACAGGAGATGACCAGATCCGGATACTCGCCGATCTTTGCAAATTGCGCCTGGGTTTCAAGCCCGATTATGGTCTGGTGCATTAAGACGTGATTCAAAACCGAACCCAGGCAGTAGATTGCCCTTTTATCTTTCTTAGCATCTTCTATCCCCTCTGAGATAGCAATCCCCAGAGAACCCGGATGGTTATGGTCCTTCTCGTATAATTTTCTGCCCACTTCAGTCAGGTTGCTGGGAGAAGCATAAACTTCCGCCCCAAGGAGCTGCATAAATCCGCGTCGGTCATTTTTCCAGTCGTGCACTGCTCGAACCCAGTAGACAGTGCATTTCAGATTAGCCAGACTGGCTGCATAAGCTAAAGCAGTTCCCCACTGGCCCGCTCCGGTCTCAGTGGTTAGCCTTTCAAAACCCTGTTCCCTGGCATAGAAAGCCTGAGCCAGCGCGGTATTGACTTTATGGCTTCCGGTCGGAGAGTAAAACTCGCTTTTATAATACATCTTTGCCGGAGTTCCTAATCTTTTTTCCAGATTCAATGCCCTGAACAATGGCCTGGGCCTGCCTGCCTGCTGATATATACTCATTAACTCATCCGGTATATCGATCCATCTTTCAGTGGAGAACTCCTGCTTCAGGCACTCGGTCAAGAGAAACTCAGGAAGAGCCTTTAGACGGGATTCACCAGTCTCCGGATCCTTGGGCGGCGGTAAAGGCTCTGGAAGGTCAGGTAAAATATTATACCATCTTTTGGGCAGTTCATCCGTGGTCAACTGGATCTGTCGTCTCTGCATCTTTCTGTTCGCCGAACTCATCTTTCCTCCTGTAAGTCAGGTTATAGGTGATAGGTCGTAGGTAATAGGATTCTAACCTATTTAGCATTATTCCTATTTTTTCTTTTTTTGCTACTTGCTCCCTGCTACCAGCTACCTGCTTTTTTCTAACAGTCTTCTGGCTCTTTCCAGATTCTCTCTGGTTCCGGGCAAGTCAGGAGAATATACTAAACTTTTCTCCCACATTTCAACAGCTTTTTTCAAATCCCCCAAGTTTGCGAAGACGTATCCAGCACCGAAATACGCTTCTCCATATTCCGGATTTAAGGATAAAGCCATCTGGTATTCCTGCAGAGCTTTTGGGAATTCTTTTTCTCTGGCATAGATATTCCCTAGATAGCAATATGCAAATACCTCAGTCGAATCGACCTGGATGGCTTTTTTCAACAAACTCTCTGCTTCGGGATAGTTCCCTTGCAGATACCTGATAACCCCCAAACCGGTCCAACCCCTGGGCTGGTCTTGCGAAATCTGAATCGACCTGGCGAATTCCTCTTCAGCTTTCTGAACAGAGTTTTCCGTCAGATAAGCATTTCCGAGAATATAATGAAACTGTGCTTCATATACTGGAGCCATCTGACTCGTCAGGTCAACATTTCCCAGAATTATCAGGACAAGACTCACAAATATCAGAGCTATTTTTCCCCTGACATTTTTCTGACCGGATATTTCGAAAATGGCAAAAGCGGAGAAGATAAAGAGAAAGGGAATTACCGGGATTCTAAATCTGGTATTGACGAAGAAAAGAATGACCGAGAGCATATAGCTGAAGATAAATCCGAGGATCAGGGAGAGCCTTTTCCATTCCTTCAGGGCAAGTAAAATTCCGAGCCAGGCCAAAGGAAGAAGAATTCCTCCTGGAAATGAAATGAACTTTTTCCAGAGTAGAAGTTTCAAGAGATTGTCAGGATCAGACCAGTAAAAATAGATATTGGGATTTTCGGAGATTTCATACCCACCCAGGGAGAGAGCTATTTTCTTCGTATAGAGTTTCAGAGCAACAAAAGGCTCCTTTAAGATGAAATCAAACCCCTGTTTGAACCAGAAATCTGAGGTCCCTGAGAATTTAAGTGTTCTGCCTGAGAGTTTTTCTGCCAAATTAATGCTATCATAATATATGCCATCCCAGGTCGTCCTTATGCCAGGCGCAACTGCTTTATAACCGGACGCCTGGGGATTATTCCCCAGATAGAAATTGATTCCCCCCTGCCAGGAGACTAGGACAAAATCCTTTCCTGCAAAATAGTTGACCAGAGTCACTGGCAGGATAACCAGGAAAACTCCTATGGCGAAGAAGAGAATAAAGGTGAAGATTTTTTTCGGACCTGTTTGTTTCCGGAAATATAAAATTATCCAGAACGGAATGAAAATGGCAAACAACAGAATATTCGGACGGGCAATTGCCGAGAGTCCGAGGACAATTCCACTGAGGAGCAATTTAAAAGTGGAGGATTTGTTTTGATTAAAAAGCAAAAGATAGATTAAAAGAAGATCCAGGAAAATTATGAGGAAAGTGTCAAGAAACTCAAGGTCGAAGTAGATCAAAGGAGCATAAAAGCAGGCGAAAATAGCTGAAAGCATGCCAACCTTTGAATTAAACATTCTGCGACCAAGAAGATATATCAGAACGCAGCTGATAGAGCCAAACAACATCTGGACAATTCTTGGAACAAAAAAGTTTTCTCCGAAGATCTTAAACAGAAAAGACAAAAAGAAAGGATAAAGTGGCGCTCTGAAAAATGGAGCCTTAGCCCAAAGCTTACCGGAGACGATCTCTTTTGCCCAGTTCAGATTATAAAGGGCGTCTGCAAATGGAAACTCAAAAAGAGGAAGCCTTCTAATCTCGAGGAGATAGATGAACCTTACACCGAAGGCTAAAACAAAAATAAGGAGAGGTAAATAATTCTCCTTGGTTTTGAACTTTTCTTTAATCCAATTCACGACAGCCTGAAATATCCGACAGAAAGGTCGGACGCTGCGATCTTTTTCGTAGTGCGAGACTTTTTGCCTCGCTTAAGCGACCCTAAAGGGTCGCACTACGAACTAAGTCTTCCCGCCTAACACCTCAAAGTTGATGAAATCAGCATGATGGATTATTATAGCCTCGATCGAGCGGTAGCCCTCATCTCCTTCATGCGAATGGGCTGCGATAAGATGCAAAACTTCGTCCGGGATCCCGAATTTGTAGGCTAAAGCCGTGCCTGAGAAAGGGTGTCTCAAAAACTTCCCTTTACCGCTCTTGGAAATCTCTCCCTTGACCTTGGCATACTCCAGCAGTTTCCCCACATCGTGCAGAATCCCGCCAGCGAGCAGAACATCTTTGTCGAGCTTGACTGAATTACCATAGGCTTTTGAAACAACTTCAGCGATCTTCAGGGCTGTGTTTGTGACCGCACGGGTATGCTCTATCAGGTTCACTTTCGAATCAGAAATCAATAGAGTAAAGGGTATTTTTTTCAAATCCTCCATCTCCCAGCTACCTAACCTTATCCCTTCTACCCAGGCTGCAATAACTTTTTCTCTGAGTTCAGAGTTTTTAATCTTTCTGATCTCCGGTAGGATTTTTAAAATTTCTTTTCTCATAGAATTCATGGGTTAGATTTCTTAATTTATTTTCTTTTTTCCTTCTTATGTCTTACTTTTATTTTTTTGCTTTTTGCTACCTGCTCCTTGCTACAAGCTACTTGCTTTCAGTCGAAATTCCGCTTTGACAAATCCAACTTCATCCCCTCTGAAATTCTTAATAATCGTACGCGAAAACTTGGGCATTATGGTGATCTGTTTTCGATTAAGTAAACCCATCTGCCTGAAAGTCTCAATAGTCGCGGGAGCGATCGCCCTCTGGCTTCCATCTGCAATTTTGACTGCAACTCCCCAGCCTTTGCTTAATACCCCTGAGCAGCTCAAAGCTTCCCCTCCGGCCTTGGCAATTATGTTCCCCTCCGAAGCCTCAGCCAAAGCCAGATCGGACCTGCCCTCACCTGATACCATTTCAGGATATTTTTTCATAGAGTCGACTATCAGTGCATAAGCCTCTGAGGTCTTTCGCTCTTTGGAATTATAGTTCACCAGATTGGAAAAGCCAAGAGCCATATTATAAAGAGGCATTGCGTGAACCGGCACACCGCAGCCGTCTATACCTATCCCGATCTTTTTCACCGGATACCGGCATATTTTTGAAATTGTTTTTAGAATCAATTTCTGGACCGGATGTTCCGGGTCACGGTAATTTTTGATGTCCCACCCAAAGAAAACACAGAGACCCAACATCCCGGCATGCTTGCCAGAGCAGTTGTGATTAAGCTGAGTGAATTTTTTGTTACGCGGAGGAATGATGTTATTGGCAGTATAATAATGAGGGATATGCACCCCGCACTGGAGATTATTTTCCGAAAGCCCGATTTTTTTTAGGATGCTTTTCACCGTATTTGTATGAATTTTTTGTCCGTTATGCGAGCCGGAGATTATGGCGATTTCTTTTTGAGTCAGACCGAATTCCTTGGCAGCACCAGAAGTTATCAATGAAATAGCCTGAAAGGGCTTGGCTGACGAACGCAAATAGGTGACAAAATAAGGGTCGCCAAAGGAATAAATCAGCTTCCCCTTCGAATCTACCACTGCGATTGAGCCGCAGTGAATGCTTTCGACTGTTTTGCCCCGATAGACTTTAGCTAAGATTTCGTGCATTGTAGTTCTGGTAGCGGAAGGATTCAGCCTTCCACATTTCTTTCTGCAGCATCAGCAAGCTGATGCGCTCCGTCCTACCGACCCTCTGAGGTCTGAAAACCTCCGCTCTACTTTCACGCAAGGCTAAAGCCTTGCCTTACGATTCTTCGTCCGACGCTACATTAAACCTTTAGCTTCTTCAAAATCTCAGGTATATCCAAAAAGGTTTTAGCAAGATGTGCGCCGCCATCTTCCAGGGCTTTTAACTTGGCCTGGGCGGTTCCCATTTCGCCTTCTACAATTGCTCCGGCATGACCCATCCTCTTCCCTGGAGGAGCAAAAAAACCTCCCACCATGGCAATTACAGGTTTTTTCATCCTGCTGATCGTTTCTTTTGCCTTCTCCTCATATACGCCGCCAATTTCACCCACGAGAACAATAGCTTTAGTCTTTTCATCCTTTTCAAATAGCCAGAGGATTTCGTCAAAAGTAGTTCCTAAAACCGGGTCACCTCCCAAACCTATACAGGTAGTCTCTCCATACCCGGTGCGGGTCAAAGTATCTGCTACATAGTAGGTCAGTGAGCCGGAGCGGGAAACAGTTCCGATTCTTCCCGCAGAAAAAGCAATATCCGGCATTATGCCTAAATTCGCCTCTCCCGGTGTAATTATTCCAGCAGTGTTACCTCCGATCACTAAAGCATTATGCTTTAAAGCTTCTTTTCTTATCTGCATCATATCGAAAATGGGAATATGTTCTGGAATAACTACCACTAGTTTGATTCCGGTATAGATTGCCTCCACACAGGCTTCCAAAACAAACTGGGCCGGAAGGAAGATGACAGAAGTGTCAGCCTGATGATTTTTCACGCATTCTTCCACCGTGTCATACACCGGAAGATTGAAGACCTTTTCCCCGCCTTTTCCCGGAGAAGTTCCAGCTATGATTCTGGTGCCGTATTTGAGCATCCTTTCAGTATGAAACCTGCCTGCACCACCGGTAATCCCCTGAACAATAACTTTGCTGTTTTTGTCAACTAATATCGCCATGTTTTGCCTTTAATCCTATGGTCAGACAGGAATGTCTGGCCTACCCTTATTACGTAATAGATTTATCCAATACGTCCGACAGAAACGTCGGACGCTACGAATTGCTGAGCAAGGTGTTCCGCCTACGGTTTTATTCGTTATTAGTTATCTGTCATTCGACATTTTCCGTTAATATCCCAATTTTTTATCAACCAAATTGACCATTGTTCTTCCTGCCAAATATCTTTTTAAATTCTCCTTAAAAATCTGAGCTACTTTTTGAAAGTAATCCACCATCGTGCCAGCAATGTGCGGGGTTATTATGACATTCTCTAAATCATACAAGCTACTATTCGGATTCAGAGGTTCCTCCTCAAAAACATCCAGCCCTGCTCCGGCAATCCTATGGTTTTCCAGAGCATCAATTAAAACCTTCTCATCGATAATCTTTCCTCTGGAAGTATTGATAAGATAAGCTGAATTTTTCATTTGAGTCAATTCTTTTTCGCCAATCAGGTGAAAAGTTTCATCAGTCAAGGGTAGGGTCAATGCAACAAAATCGGATTGAGTTAACAGCTCTGGCAACTTCTCCTTGGGCAAAATCCTGTCTACTAACCTGTGCTTTTCCCCTTTTTTCAACCTGTTCTTCATCCCTATTACCTGCATTCCAAAACATTTAGCCTTCCTTGCCAGCTCCAGCCCAATTCCTCCCAGGCCGATTATTCCCAAAGTCCGTCCTTTTAGTTCAAACCTCTGCTTCATTACTTCATTAAAATCCCATTTCTTCTGAATTTGTCTCAGAGAGCTAAGATGAATCCCTTTGGCAAAACAGATAATCATCCCCAGGATATGTTCAGAAATCGTATGGCTGTGCATGCCTTTGCAGGCGGTAATGGTTACCTTGCTTTGAAGAAGCTCAGGAAAAACAGATTGATCCACGCCGGCAACGGCAAGATGAATCCATTTGAGATTCTTTGCAATCTTAAAATTCTCCGGAGCGATTGAGAAACAGACGAGAATATCAGCCTGGGGTAGCAACTCCTTTAGGTGCTCCTTATTCTGAGAACGAACCAGCTCGACTCTATGCAACAATTGACGAGATGAGGATAAAACCCTGGAAAAATCCAGAAAATCTTTTTCTCTCTCGGTCAAAGCTACGACTATTTTGAGTTTTTCGGGCATTTTATGGATTCTTTTTCGTCCGACAGAGATGTCGGACGCTACGTCTGTACCACAGCAACGTGGGACGCTACAATCCTCCCAACCCCTGGAGGTCTGAAGACCTCCGCTACCTCATAGGCGACCCTGAAAGGGTCGCACTACGAAATTCCTCGTTCTACCAGAGGCAGGACGTTACGTCTCGCTTGCGGGCGGGGACAAGCCCCGCCCCTACGCGCTTTCTCGTCTCACATCTTCCGTCTTACGTTTCACCTTTATTTCTTCGCCAATTCCACAGCTCTTTTGGCAATTTCCTCAATCGGCGTTTCGATCCCGTGGATTTCGATATTTTTGAAATTCTCCGGATTTTCTTTCTTCGCCTGCTCGAATATCTCCAGACCTTCTTTCCACATATTCCCAGTCATTCGCAGGACCATCGGCTTGGTGAGTCCGTGCTCTTTGAGAAAGATGATTACACCTTTGGCGAAATCATCGCAGCGGGAAATCCCGCCGAACCTTGCTCCAAAAATGGCTTTGACCTGGGGGTTTTCATCTAAGAGGATCAGCATTTTGGCTAATCTTTCCGGAGTGGGGCCGCCGCCTGAGTCCATAAAATTGGCAGGCTTGCCTCCGAAATAATGAATAAAATCGTTCCCCATTATCCCGAAGCCCGCCCCGCCGGGAAACATTCCTATGTTCCCATCCAGATCAAGATAAGGAATCTCCCATTCTCTGGCTTTTTTCTCCCTTTCGGTCATCTCCCCTTCCTCATGCCTTTTCTCGATCCCCATCTCGGAAAGCTCTTTATGGCGGAACAAAGCATCATCATCCACACTCATCCGGGCATCGCAGGCGATATACTTTCCTTCCTTGGTAAGAATTAGCGGATTAATCTCCACTAACTTGGCGTCATAAATTTTGAAGACCTTGAACAGAGCAGAGATGATACTTCCCACATTCCTTATCTGCTCTCCCTTTACACCCAGCCATTTGGCTAATCCTTGAGTCTGAAAATTATAAAGCTTTTCATCAATGTCCAGATTAAGCTTCTTAACTTTTTCAGGAGACTTCTTGGCAACCTCCTCGATCTCCATTCCGCCTTCGGTACAGGTAATGATGACCAGCTTATAATTCACCCGGTCTATGGTCACGCCAAGATAAAGCTCCTTGTCAAGCTCGATTTTTCCCTCTGCCAGAATCATCTCAACCGGAAAACCTTTGATTTTTAAATTAAGAAGTTCGGATGTTTTCTGTTCGGCTTCTGAAGGATTTTGAGCAAACTTAATCCCGCCAGCTTTCCCCCTCCCCCCGGAAAGGATTTGAGCTTTGAGGACTACCGGCTTTCCTAATTTTTCCGCGAAAGACCTTGCCTGCTCAGGCGATTTTACCAGTTCGCTCCGGGGAATTGGAATCCCGGCTTTGGAGAAAAGCTTCTTTGCCTCAAATTCGTATAGTCTCACGCAATACTCCAGTTCTTGATTTTTCTGAGGGTGGAGTCAAGCTCCACCCCTACGCGGGACTGGTTGTCATGCTTCATCCCCGTGGGGACGAAGAATCTGTCGTTAATTTAAATACAGATTCTTCGCCCGTCGGGCTCAGAATGACAATAATAATAACGGGAGGACGTAAAGTCCTCCCCTTCGCATTACCTTTTCTTTCTTCCTGCGATATTCTTGACTACCTTCTCAAATATATTTAGAGCCTTGTCTGCGATTACCTCGTCAATAATCAAGGGCGGAATGAATCTGACGCCATTGGGACCACAGGTTAAGAGCATTAGACCATTCCTGAAGCACTGCTGTTCTACCTCATTGGAATATGCGGGAGCAGGTTTCTTGCTCTTTTTATCCTTGACGAACTCTATTCCTATCATCAGTCCCTTTCCTCGCACGTCTCCGATTATATCATACTTCTCCCACATTCTTTTCAGACGGGGCATGATATATTTTCCCATCTTTTCGGCATTTTTCATCAGGCCGTTTTCCAAAAGCTCGATGGTTTTGACTGCTGCAGCACAAGCTATCGGGTTACCTCCGAAAGTGGTCGAATGAGCTCCTGGCACCCAGGACATCAGCTTTTGAGGCGCGATGCAGGCTCCAATCGGCATTCCGGAAGCCAGAGCCTTGGCAACTGTGGTGATGTCCGGCACAACTCCCCAGTGCTCGATAGCAAACATCTTTCCGGTTCTTCCCATCCCGGACTGAACTTCATCCACGACATAATAGATGCCATATTTCTCAGCGACTTTTTTAAGCATAGGGTGAAATTCAGGCGGTGGCACGATATATCCTCCCTCTCCCTGGATTGCTTCTACGAAGATAGCTGCCACATCCTCTGCCGGTGCCACCTTCTGCAGGATAATCTCATCGATGAACTTCACGCAGGCCATTTCGCAGCTGCCGTATTCCAGATTAAAGGGACAGCGATAACAATAAGCGTAAGGAACATGTGTTACTTCCGGCAGCATCGGGGCAAAATATTTTCTCTGGGTGATTTTGCTGCAGGTCAAAGCCAGAGAACCCATAGTCCTGCCGTGGAAAGCACCGATAAAGGCAATCATCCGGGGTTTTCTTTTATTGTACCGGGCTAATTTCAGCGCACACTCCACTGCTTCTGTTCCGGAGTTGCTGAAGAAAACTCTTTTCGCCTGGCTCCCGGGTGCTATCCGGCCTAATTTCTCAGCTAATTGCCCCACCAGCGGGTGATAGAAATCCGCGCTGGCGATATGAATCGCCTTCTCTGCCTGCTTTTTGATTACTGCCACGATTTCCGGATGGCAGTTGCCAGTGGAACAGACTCCGATTCCGGCATGAAAATCGATATAAGAGTTACCATCCGAATCGAAGATATACGCCCCCTTGGCATGATCGATCACGGTTGGATAAGCCCTGGTATAAGACTGGGAGACGAATTTTTCATCCTTAATTATGAGCTTTTTGCTCTTAGGACCCGGAAGTTTGGTGCGAATATGAGGTGTTTTTTTGTCAACCATTTTATTCCCTTTCAATAAAAAATTTTAGTTATTGATTCATCGCGTCGTGGTTCATCCCTGACGTTCTACTGCTTTCAAATAGACGTTATAAATGATAGTCCTCTCTCAAAATCAAAGAGTTAGAAAAAAGATAAAATTTAAGTCATCCCTTTGAGGTAAATGCGGTGAAGTGTCTCTTTTAAAGGCTTGATTATTTTCATCTTGATCATAAAGAAACCTCGTTACAATTTTCACTAAATTTAATCAGCAACTCCTTGAAAGTCAACCGATTTTTGGATTTTAATGGGGGGACAGAACACCCTTCTGTCGTTCTACTCGAAACCAAAAAAGAGACGCATGTCATGCATCTCTACATCCGCTGACGAGGTAGGTCAGACATTCTTGTCTGACACTGGCTGAGCAAAGTGAACAGACAGGAATGTCTGTTCTCCCAAGTTCTTCATTTGATCAAAAA
>DATKKH010000157.1:0-2558 GCA_035543035.1 Terriglobales bacterium
TATGGATTAAATGAAGAAACAGAACTGAACCACTGAGTTTCAAGTTGCAAATAAATATTTCAAGCTGAAACAGAAAATAATCCCGCACCTAATTTTAAATCATCCCAAGTTATTGTTAATCAATAAATTATAATTTTTTTGATTCAGACTTTAAGGGCTGGCATTTTATTTGCTTATGTCATTTTAACCTTGTTTTTGCATCACAGACAGTTTTTGACATATAGTGTTATTGATTTGTTTTAATACAATGGTACTATTTGAAAGGGAGGACATGGGATGTCCAAATTTGCCAGACTCCTTCAGCTCTTGAATCTGCTCAAGAGCAGACAGGGGATTTCGGCTAAAGAGTTAGCATTGGAATGTCAGGTGTCAAGAAGGACCATTTTCCGCGACATTCTCTCCCTCAGCTCGTCCGAAATTCCAGTCTTTTATGAAAAGGGGTATCGACTCCTTCCAGGAACATTCCTACCCCCGCTGAATTTCGATTTAGATGAATATTTGACTTTGAAAAGTATCCTATCAGCAGATCTGTTTAACGGCAGGAATCTTTTCAGCAAAACCTCCAAAAGTATCCTCTCAAAAGTCGAAGTAAATCTGAATTCGGAATTAAAGGAAAAAATGAAGGAGATCTATCCTCCTTTCACTTTTTCCTTCAACCTGAATAACGGAGATAAAAATCACACCTTGATATTCACTCTTTTGAAGCAGGCGATTCTAGAGAAGAGGCGGGTGATTTTAGATTACGGAATTAATAATGTTTTCAGAGGAAATTTTGAGGTCGAGCCTTTTAGTCTGGCGTTTAGAGGAAAGAAATGGTTTCTTACGGGCAACTTAAGAAATCATAACAAATGTCTTCCCTTTGGACTGCATTACATCAAAAAGGTGACTCTGACTGACCACAATTTTATTGTGCCAAAGGATTTTTCCCAGGATGATTTCTTCCAGCATAGCTTGGAGGTGTGTCAGGCTAAGATGATTCAGGCAGATTTAAGAGTATTTAAAGAGAACAAATTTTTTGAGGAGAATATCTCACCTTTTGCAGAAAACATATCAAAACTAAAGGATGGCTCCTCTCTTTATAGATTAAAGCTAAGAGGAGTAAATGAACTTGCCCGGTGGCTTTTGGGTTTAGCGGGAAGTTTTGAGATTAAATGCCCTGAGGAACTGAAGACGAGAATAAGGCTGTTATTAGAGGTCCAGCAAAAAATCAGCAATGAAAAGGGCTGCAGAGCGAAGAAATGGATTCCGGCTTGTCCTCTTTTCGAAAGATATAAAATACTGTGTAATGAGACTTGCATGGATCCAATTCTTTAAAAAACTAAAAATAGTTTCGTTATATGACAGGTTCTGACATACAGGATTTCGATAAACCAGATAGGGAAAATAATAGGGGGAATTAGATGAGTAAAAACCGCGATTTTCTGCTGCGGAATTTGTTCGGTAAGAACTCCGAAGAAGAAAAGAAAGAAATTTCCATCCAGGCCATCGAAGGACTGATGGTTACCCTCTCTTTTTATCTGGGAGATCCCCTGACCGTGATTCAGGGCAGGGCTGAGCTTTTAGAGGAATTCCTAAAAAACAGAGAACTCTCAAAAGAAGAGATCGAAACATTCCTCTCTCTATGTAGGGAGCAGTTATCCAAAATAGATGTAGTCCTGAATGCTTTAAGATCTCTTTCGGAGTTAAGATATAGAAATTACCCTTTGGGAATCGAGATAATCGATCTTGAAGATAGAATAAAAAAAGGACTGAATAACAACAGGAGGATGAAGATGGAACTCTGCAGGAAGGAAAGAGGATAAAGGAATTATCCCGAAGCCAGTCTTGACCGGGGGGCTGAGACTGGTTTCATCCTTCTTGACGGCTGGGCTCTTAGGGGGGAGTCCAGCCTTTTTTTATTTTGCTTAATTCCCGTCCGTTTAAGCGGACGGGAAAGCTACCTCACCCTTGATCCCTCTCCTAACAGGAGAGGGAAACTGGTGTGGCCGTCGGGTCCCCTGACCCGACAGCAAAAAAGGCTTGGTAGCACCTGCCAGGTCAGGGAACCTGGCAGGCACTTTGCGACCTCACCTTAGCTCTCTCCTTAGAGGAGAGGGAACACATCCAGAATAAAGTTTGATGATATAAATCTTTTTAATTTTCCTTCCTCTTTTTTTCATCTTCCTTTTTCTTTTCCAGATTCTTATTGCCAAGTAGAAATTTTTCATTATATTATCAGCCAATAGAATTTGATGGAGGACTAGATGCTATCTACGACTGATTTTCGGAAAGGGCTGAAGATTAAAATCGAGGGCGAGCCTTATTATATCGTCGATTTTCAGCACGCCCGTACTGCCCAGAGACGGGCTTTTGTCAGGACAAAACTGAAAAATATAAAAACCGGAGCGGTCCTGGAGAGAACCTTTTCGGCCGGCGAAACGTTCGATGAACCGGACTTTCAGGAAAGGTGGATGCAGTACCTCTATTCATCCGGGGACGAATTTCACTTTATGGACTCGAAGACTTATGAACAGATCGTCCTGAACGAAGAGCATTTAGGCGATTACAGGTGGTATCTC
>DATKKH010000158.1:0-20218 GCA_035543035.1 Terriglobales bacterium
TTCAATATCGGCTTGAATTTGATCCTTATGCATCCGTTAAGCTTTAGGGGTCTGGCTTTTGCCACCTCCTTTTCAGCTATTCTGAATATGGCTATTCTTTTTTTCACCCTGGATAAAAGAATTGGGCCTTTCGATAAAAAAGATTTAAGTAACTCTTTTTTGAAAATCCTGTTCACTTCGTTGCTGATGGGAATCCTGTTGCAGATTTTTCTTTATCTTTATGCGGTGAATCTGGATAAGGGGAGGTTGATCCAGAAGGCGATACTCGTGGTTTTGATGCTGGCTATCTCTTTGCTCAGCTATGTCTCACTGGCAAGTTTATTCAAAATAAGAGAAGTAAAAAGAGTTCTGGGTATTTTGGGATTTAAGAGGTAAAATATTGAAGCGCAGGCCCGCACTTTTAGCCCTTCTGGCTTACCTGTCCGGAATTCTAATAGGAAACTATTTTGACTTATCCACCCTGATTCTACTTTTTCTGATTCTGGTCTTGCTTTTTCTTATCTTTTCCTTCAGGAAAGAACAAAATCTTAGAGTAATATTTGTCGCTCTTCTTCTGGTTTTAGCCGGGTTCTGGAGATACGAGCTTAAGACCAAAGACCTGCCGGTAAATCATATCTCTAATTTCACCCATCTTGCTGGAAGGGTAGGGATAACCGGTGTCATCTCCGGGGATCCGGATATCAGGGATGATAAAACTTTTACAGAAGTGAATACCCAGAAGTTATGGTTCAATGGGAAGGAAATCAAAACCGATGGTAAAATTCTTCTTAAAATCAAACATCCGAGCGACCGTTTCAACTACGGCGATTTAGTAAGTTTCAGCGGCTACCTGTTCTCTCCTTACCCTTCCAAAAATCCAGGTGCTTTCGATTACAAAAAGTATCTGAACTCCAAAGCGATTTTCGCCTGTATGAGTCTGGAGCACGACTCGGAAGTTGTGCTTCTGGAAAAGGAAGAAGGCAACTTCTTTATCTCCGGGATCGTCCTTCCGGTTAAGCATTATATCCTGAGCTTCTTTAAGAGAAACCTGTCAGATCCTCATCAGTCGATTTTATCCGGTTTTGTCTTAGGAGAAAGAAGAGGTATTCCAAAAGAAATCTATAAGCTTTTTACTGATACCGGGACGCTTCATCTTTTAGCCATTTCCGGCTCAAATGTGGCTCTGGTAGTCGTCATCTTCCTCGGGCTCTTCAGACTCTTAAGAATACCTTATCGTCTTTCACTTATCCTGATTTTCCCTCTCCTCCTGATTTTCTCCTATGTGACCAGCAACCAGCCTTCAGTGGTCAGAGCCTCCATAATGACGTCTCTATTTCTACTCTCGCTGCTGATCGAAAGGGAAAGGGATATCCTTAACCTCTGGGCTTTAGCTGCCCTAGTCATTCTTTTTATTAATCCTTCGACCCTGTTTGACGTCGGATTTCAATTGTCTTTTATGGCAACCTTAGGTTTGATTCTCTGGGTTCCTAAACTAGAAAGCCTTTTTACTTCCCGTTTTCGTAACCGGTTCCTTAAATCGTATATAGCTCTTCCTTTTTTTGTTTCTTTATCTGCACAGCTGTTTACATATCCGATTACAGCTTATTATTTTAATAATATCTCCCTTTATTCCCTTTTTGCCAACCTGCTGATCGTCCCTTTGACCGGACTGGTGGTTACAGTAGGAGTGATTTCTGCCCTTCTGAGTCTCTTAAGCTCTAACATTTCAGTATTATTGACTTCATTTAATTGGCTGGGGCTGGATCTGATAATAAAGATTCTGTCTTTCTTTTCTTCCCTTCCGTCCGCAACTCTTAAAGTCTCTTCGCCTTCCCATATATTCATCCTGGTTTTCTACCTTTCTCTTCTGGCGATTATTTTTCAAAAAAACTTGAAGCGGTTCGCGGCTGCTTCTTTTTTCTCTACTCTAGTTTTAATAGGATTGCCTATGTTTTTAAATCTTCCCATCCTCAAGTCAGCTGATCTGAAAATAACTTACCTTTCTGCCTCAGGTGAGTCAGTTTTGATCGAGACTCCTCAAGCTGAAAAGATTTTGGTAAACCTGTCAGGCAATTCCTCGGATGTCGAAAATATCATTCTTCCATTTCTTTATAAAAAGGGAATTCTGAGCTTAGAAGGGCTTGTCTTAACTGACAGGAAAGAAAACGAAAACAAGATATCCGAGCTTTTAAAAGAGATTAAGGTTAAACAAATATGGACAGATATCGACAGTCTGCCAACTTCAAATAAACCATACTATAGAGAGACTAGGGTATCAGATATTCACGAGCTAAACCAGCTCTTTGGGCAGGTTAAGGTTTTTTCGATTTATCCCGATAAAAACTCTGAAGGAGGGACTGAAGCTGAAAGTCCCCATTTGATTGTAAGTTATGAAAAATTCAAACTCCTGATGGGTGAGCGATTTTTACCGGAGAGCACCGTTTTGAAGCTTCAGCCGGATGTGGTTAGTCTTGACCCTCAAGGAGACAAAGCAAGTAATATTAGACAATTAGCACTGAACAACGGCATCCGGGGATTAATAATTTCAAGCTATGCTAAATTCACTTTTCCTGTGAGCTTGAAGAATAAGGTTTTCCAGACCTCCAGGCTCGGAGCAGTGACAGTCAAGGTCAACAGTAAAAAGTTCGAAGTCAGATCAGTCCTTGGCAAAAACAGAATAACCTGTAGTTTTTAGTATGAGTTTAAACGGAAATTTAAATACCCTTTCTTTCCCGGATTTACTGCAGTTAATCAGCTCCAACAAAAAAACCGGGGTGCTGACCCTGATGCGTCAGGCACAGCGAAAGGAGATCTACTTCCGGGAAGGGAATATCGTCTTCGCCACTTCCTCTAATACCGAAGAGGAGCTGATAGGCAACCTGCTTATAAGGCTGGGCAAGCTTTCTCAGGCTGAATTGGACGAAGTGATAAAGCTGCACCGGGCAACCGGGCAAATGATCGGGGCGACTGTAGTAGAGATGGGGCTTCTAAAAAAAGAAGAGCTGGTGGCCTGTCTTAAATTGCAGATAGAAGAGATAGTTTACAACCTTTTTAGCTGGAAAGAAGGGGAATTCATTTTCCAGGACGACAAGGAACCTGCAGAAGGGCAGATAACCACTAATCTTAATACTATGAATGTGATCATGGAGGGAACCAGAAAAATAGACGAAATGGTGGAGATGCAGAAAATCCTTCCCAAGGATAATATGGTGCTCAAAGGGAACTCTAACCCCAAGATAGATTCCTCATCTTCAGTTAACCTGAGTCTGGATGAATTCAAGGTATTACTTATGGTAGACGGCGAGAAAACGTATCCTGATATCTTAGAGGAAAGTCCCCTGGGAGAATATAGCACTTCCAGGGCACTACTCAAGCTCATAGACCAGGAGATGGTAGTCTCCGGGGAAAAAAGGCAAACTAGGAAAGATAAGAGGAAGGAGGAATCTGCACTGCTGGAGATTTTAGTCCAGGTGTTCTCCACCAGTTTTTCGATAATAGACAAAATGCTGACCCAGAAGCTGGGAAAAGTCCAGGAAAAACTTTGGAATCGTACTTTGACCCAAAAACAGGACTCTTTTCCGATACTGAGTCATTTGCTGAAAAACGGAACCCTGCTTCAGCCCAGAGATTTTGTAATGCGGCTGAACAATATCCCGGATGAGGTGAGATTACACCAGATTTCTCAAGGTCTGCAAAGTCTGCTTTCCGGATATCTGACTTTGGCACATGATTATTTGGGAGAGGATATCACCAGGCAGATCGCCACCGAGATAAAGAAAAGCACTGCTCCTTTTCTTCTAAAAGAAAGGGAAGCGGTAAGGAAATACGGTATAGAAGATGACCTTTTCAGGACTTTAAAGCTGGCTTTAAAAGGGGAGGAGTCGGTTTAGAAAATGAAGTTTTCTGAGTTAAAATCCAGATTTCGTTTTGGTTGGATGATTTTGCTTCTGGTCTTTTTGCCCTGGAGCAGTTGTCTTGCCCAAGAGCAGACCACAAACGGAGCATCATTTTTAGGGGCCTTGCTTACCCTTTCCATCCTTTTAATCCTGAGCGGTGGCATCTTTTTTGCCTTCAAAATCCATTCACTGCTCAAAGGGGGAGAGCTTTCCTCAGTCTGGACCTTCTCAGGCCTGGCTCTCTCGATTTTGCTTATTTCAGTTTTTCTCGAATTTCTGCAGAATTTAGGCGCAGTCGACGGTCTCCCTGTCTTTGTCTTCCTTTTTCAGCTTCTGGGCTTTTTCCTGCTGGTTTTCGGGTTGATCCTTCTAAAGAAAAGACTCAGTTGAAAAGAGTATTCCTCTTAAAGCTCCATTATTTGAAGTTAAGTTATACCTCTCAGATGTCGATAATTTCTATGGTATATCATTTTTAGAGAGATAAAATTATGGTCGATCTGTTGGAATTAGATGAAAGGATCGAGAAGTGCTATAAGATCCTTTCCGAACATCCGGATTCTCAGATATTTGCAGCCCTGGCTGAAGCTTACAGGAAAAAGGGAGAACCGGATAAGGCGTTCGAAGTCTGCCGCAGCGGGTTGAGAAACCACCCGGATTATGGAGCAGGTCACCTGATTATGGCAAAGATAAATTTTGACCGGGAAATGTATTCGGAGGCAGAAAAGGAGCTCCTCCTGGCCATAAAATTAGACGGAAGAACCCGCCTGACCGAACAGCTTTTAGCTCAGATAATGGTTAAGAGAGGAGAATTCAAGGATGCAAAAAACATAGTCGAAAAACTTCTTTCAACTGACAAAAAGAATTCTACTCTCAAAACCCTGCTGGAGGAGGTTCAAAAAAGCCTGAAAGAGGAAAAGAAAAGGGGAATAGTTCTTGTGCCTCCGGAGGAAACAAACCACCGTGAAGAAAAACCGATAAAAATAATCGAGAAGAACCTGCCCTTTTCCGAGGCGCTTTTCAGCTTGACCTCCCTACCAAGTCTAAT
Source organism: Terriglobales bacterium (assembly GCA_035543035.1). Classification (GTDB taxonomy): domain Bacteria; phylum Zixibacteria; class MSB-5A5; order MSB-5A5; family RBG-16-43-9; genus RBG-16-43-9. The sequence goes on from DATKKH010000158.1 coordinate 4,921, forward strand.
TGCAGCGTTAGTTATAGGAGACGATGGTCTAGTCCGGGATGCCAGATTGAAAATCGATTTCGACCAGGAAAGCCTTGGGGCAACTGGAGCGCAGATATTCAGAGAGATAAGAGAGAACCTTGCCACTATAAGTTTCGGCGGGCTTAACCAGCTCCTGCTCGAGACCGAGGAGATGGACTTCTGGGCCGTCAGGTTAAGAAAATATATCCTGCTGATGGTATGCAGAAGCGAAGCTAACCTCGGCTACCTGAAAATTCAGGTTGACCAGATTTTAGAGAGGCTGACCGAGGAGTAAAATTCAAAAAGGTAAAAAACCATGGAAAAAGAAGACAATTTTAAAGAATACCGGCAGTTCTTTATACTCTCTGCCTTTCTGGCGGTTTTCCCACTGGTCTTTTTTCCCAAGAATATCGGATTCGAGTTGAAACCTCTTTTGCTTTTTCCACTGGAACTGGTCTGGTATGTTCTGATTTACTTACTTCTTTTCCCTTATCTCTTTTTTCCCATGGTTGTGCTTTATTCCTTTTTAAGCTTTCTGCTTAGAGTCTCAATCGGTATCATCTTCGGGATTCTCATTTCCCTGATGTTCTCCTTGAATCTGTTCGAGTCCTTAAAATCAGGGATCGCAATCTACTTACCTTCGATTCTTTTTCAAATAGTTCTATTACCCCTGTTTTTCAAGTTTTCTTTTGGAGATAAAATTCTGAGACATGAAAGGGATAAAAAAATAGAGAGGTCCAGACCTATCCCCGAAGTGAAGGAGGAAATCGTTCCTCTTCATCCCAAGACCGAGCCAAGGGAAGGGACTCTGGAAAATGCCTTAAGCTATCTCAGGGAGTATTCCGGGGTGCAGGGTGCGTTTTTAGTTGACTCCGAGGGTCTGCTCATAGGACAAACTTGTGAGGAAGACCTGGACGGCGAGAAGGTTGCTCCTCTGGCCCTGAGTCTGGAGGATATAAATTCAAATCTACTAAAAAAATTGGGAGAATCCAAGATAGAAAGAATTCAGCTGTTCACCCCCAAAAGATGGATAAACCTGAACCGGGTTCTGGACTTCACCCTGGTAACCATAGCCAACCGGAACACCGACGAACTTTTGAACATCCGGATAATGAAATCAGCTGAAATGCTCAAGAGGTTCTTAAAAGAAAAATATGGAAAACTCCTGGGATCAGAGGAGGGAAGAAATGTATCAGATCTTAGAGGAGCTTAACAAAACCACCGGTATAACCGGAAGCATGTTGGTGGGAAACGATGGAATTATCATCGCGGCCGATTTGGACACCAGGTTTCAGGATGATACCGTGGGCGCGATGGCGGCTTCGATCGTCAGCACAGTTCAGAAATCGATGGAAAGGCTGAAAAGCACTCACCTTAAGCAGGTGACTATCGAAGCCGAGCAGGGGAAGCTTTTCCTGACGGATGTGGGTTTTGGGATACTGGTGGTTACGACCGAACCTAACGTGAATGTCGGGTTGGTCAGGCTGGAGATCAAAAACACTGCTTCCAAAATCAAAGAGCGGAATTTCTAAAAAAAGAGAAAAAAGCAGAAGATGGTCTCGATAAACTATGCTTTCAGAGAGATCTGCTGTAAGATAGTCTATTACGGACCGGGGTTGAGTGGCAAGACCACCAACCTCATTTATATACATAAGAAAGCCCCTCCTCAGACAAAAGGAGAGCTGATCTCTTTGGCAACCGATGCAGATAGAACCCTGTATTTCGATTTTCTGCCCATCGATATAGGGCCGGTCCAGGGGTTTGCTACGAAATTCCAGCTATATACTGTTCCGGGCCAGGTTTATTACAATGCCACCAGGAAGCTGGTTTTGAGAGGAGTGGACGGGCTGGTCTTTGTGGCGGATTCGCAGGCGGCCAAGTTGGAGGAGAATATCGAAAGCATGAATAATCTGATAGAGAATCTGGAAGAATACGGCTATGTCCTGGAAGAACTTCCTATGGTCATTCAATATAACAAAAGGGACCTGGAAGAGGTATCCAGTCTGGAAGAACTGGAAAAGTGCCTTAACCCAAGAGGGCTGCCTTATTTTGAAGCCGAGGCAGTGAAAGGGATAGGAGTTTTCGATACCCTTAAAGCCATCAGCAAGCTGGTGCTGGAAAAAGCCAGGGGAAAATCTGAGCCGGAGGAGAAAAAAGAGCTGGTCTCAGTATCGGCAGTATCCAAACCTTCGGCTGTTCCCTCGATCGAGAGAGAGGAGCAGGAGAAGAGACTTTATACTCCTTCTAAAGAAGCACAGTCTGAAGCTCCGTTGCCGAAAGATTCATTTGAGGAAGTGGAAAGAGATCTAGGGCAGCCTGTTGAGATGCAAAGACTGGAAGAGATGGAAAAATCGAGAGAGAAGGAAAGAGAAGAGGAAGCCAGGGGATCTACAAGGTTGCAGAAAGAGAAGGAAGAAGAATTAGTCAAGGCGAGAATGAAAGAGCAGGAAGATAGGGCAAGGAAAATTAGAGAAGAGGCGGAAAAGAAGAAGCTGTTTATGGAGAAGCTGGAAAGGGAAATGGCGGAAATCGAAAGGCAAAAGAAGGCATTCGAATTAGAGAAAATAAAAGAAGCAGAAGAATTGAAGAAAAAAGAGCAGAAAGAGCTGATGGAGAAAATGAAAAAGATGGAGGAGGAGAAAAAAACTCTTATCCCGAGCCAAGCCGGGATGGAAAAAGAAGCTGGCGAGGTTGAAAGAGTATCTAAAGAAGCAGTATCGGAGAAGTCAGCTGAAGGGGCAAAAGAACAAACCATTCCTCCATTCCAGAGCAGAGTGATCATCTCGCCGATGTTGAAACAAAAGAAAACCAAGCCCGCCGAAGGCGGATTCTTGTGGAGATGGATACAAAAATTTGCAGGCAGGAGGTAAAAATTGCAGGATGATAGCTTGATTATCCATGAGGAAGAGATCGAGAAAATCGATCGAGCTTTGATTAAGTTGATCAAAGGGGCAGAAGCTAAATGTGCTCTTCTGGTGGATAAGGACGGCCACCTGATAACCCGTCAGGGATTCACCCATTCCCTGGATACCACGGCACTGGCAGCTCTACTTGCAGGTAGCTTTGCCTCTACCCGGGAGATCGCCCGCTTAGTTGGAGAACCTGAATTTTCGGTTCTTTTCCATCAGGGGAAAAGAGACCATATTCATATCTCCCTGGTGGGAGAAAGGTCTATCCTGGTAGCAATCTTTGATGACCGAACCACCATAGGGATGGTAAGGCTTTATGCCAAAGAATGCGGTGAAGAGTTAGCCTCTATCCTAAGTCAGGCTCATAAGGATAAGAAGAAAAGCGAGCCAGCCATAGATTCTGGCTTTGCCTCTTCAGCTGAAGATCGGTTGAACGATATTTTCAAGGATTGATGCTGGTCAGCCTTAACAGTCTTAGAGTAATTAGCTATGTCAGTAGAATTGGGGGAGATGCTGGTCAAGGCTGGGAAGATCAGCCGTGAACAGCTGGATAAAGCTTTAGAGCTCCAGAAAAAAGGGGATGCTAAGCTAAGTCAGGTCCTGATCAAGATGGGGGCAATCCAGGATGAGGACGAGCTGTCAGAATTTGTCGGCAGGCAGCTTAACATCGGAGCCCTCAGAATTTCGGACATCGAGCTTAATCCCGAAGTCGTCAAGCTCATTCCTGCAGATATCGCCAGAAAATTCAACGTTATCGCAGTAAGCAAGTTAGGCCGAACGCTAATAGTTGCGATTTCAGACCCTAGCAATATCTACGTATTAGATGCAGTCAAATTCATCACCGGCTGCTCGATTCAGCCGGTCATTAGCCCGGAAAAAGCCATCCAGAAAGCGATCGATTCCTATTATCAGGAAAGCTCAGGTATAGATGAGATTCTGAAGGGGATGAAGGATGAGGACTTAGAGGTCATAGAAACCTCGGAAGAGGGTCCTTCAGAACAAGATTTAGCTTCAGCTGTTCAGGACAAGCCCTTAGTCAAATTGGTAGACGGGATCATCTCGGAAGCAATAAAAAGAGGTGCCTCGGATATTCATATAGAAAGTTATGAGAAAAGGATCAGAGTCCGATACCGGCTGGATGGAAATCTGCAGGAGATGTCACCTTTGCCTTTTAAATATCGGGCCGCCATTATCTCCAGGGTCAAAATCATGGCAGACCTGGACATCTCCGAAAGAAGACTCCCCCAGGACGGCAGGATCAAAGTCAAGGTTGGAGACCGTGCTGTGGATATTCGTGTATCGGTTCTGCCGACCATTTTCGGGGAAAAAGTCGTTATGCGTATCCTGGATCCACGCAGCCTGATGGTGGACCTTACTAAATTAGGGTTTCCGGAAAAGGGACTGGACCAGTTCTCCCAGACGATCAGACTGCCTTATGGAATGATCCTGGTAACTGGTCCAACCGGAAGCGGAAAAACCACTACCCTTTACTCGGCGTTAAAGCAGATCAACGAGCCGGATATCAATATTATGACTGCAGAAGACCCGGTGGAGTTTAACTTTGACGGCATCAACCAGGTGCAGATAAAAAGCGACATCGGTCTGACTTTTGCGGCCTCCTTAAGATCATTCTTACGTCAGGACCCGGACGTGGTGATGGTTGGAGAGATCAGAGATGGAGAGACAGCCGAGATAGCGATTAGAGCAGCCTTGACCGGTCACCTGGTCTTCTCAACCGTTCATACTAACGATGCTGCCAGCACCATCAACCGTCTGGTCGATATGGGTGTGCCTGCATATCTGGTAGCTTCAGCTATAAGGCTGATCATGGCTCAGAGAATGGTCAGGAAAATCTGTAATTATTGTAAAGAGGAAGTTAATGTGAACCCTGAGGCTTTATTGAGATTGGGCGTTCCAGAAAAGGAGATTAAGGATTTCAAAGCCTATCAGGGAAAAGGGTGTCAGGAGTGCAACAAGACCGGTTTTTCCGGCAGAACCGGCTTGTTCGAGATCATGCCTATTACCCCGGATTTAGAAAAAATGATTTTAGAAGGTAAATCCAGCCAGGAGATCAAGGAATTTGCAGTTGCCAGCGGGATGCTCACTTTAAGGATGGCTGCTATAGATAAGCTCAAAAATGGTATAACTTCCATAGAAGAGGTGATAGCGGAAACTACTGTCTAAAGCAAAAAAACGTGAGCGTGACTCGTTGGCTGTGATCGTTAATGCTCGATGATGGTCTCCTGACCAACCTCGAGAGGTTCGTAGCGCGACCCCTGCAGGGTCGCTAAATAACTATGTAGCGTCGGGGTTAATCCCCGACGAATTTTGTAGCAGAAGGCTTCAGCCTTCCATTTTATTTCGAGATTTTCGATGTGGTGTCAAGAGTTATCCCCTGACATCATAAAAAACGCGCCCTAAGTCCCTCTCTTAGAGAAGAGAAGGATTTTCAAAGTATGGTAGCGGCACGGGCACTGCAAGTGAGATTGAATTTTGAAGAATGAAGTGGATATCACGTAACTTCGGAAGATATGTTTACCCGCCTAAAAATATTTCTCAACCTACCCCTGTCTATTTTGTTACCAATTGAATGATTCCTAAAAATACCCCCCGTTCTAACTTGAAAAATCTTTGACAATGCGTGCTTGGATTGGTTCCTGGTTTCACCAGGTAGACTAGGATAAGAGATCTAGAGGTAGTATAGGTTGTATCAGGACTCAAGCATAATAGATTTATCTTATCAGGATTTGCCTTGACTTTTTCTGTTGCAACATTTTTTTTATGGAATAAACAATATCCGATATTGATGATTTAGTTTCCCTTAATCCAAAATGGGAGGGAAGATGTTAAAGAAGCTAGTTATTACAGTGGTTCTGGTTTTAGTGGGAGTTCCTGCTTTTGCACAAAATCCTGATTCCATTCCCTTCTCCCCAGCAGTGAATTATGGTGTTAGAGATTATTATCCTAATTCTGTTTTCAGTGTGGACTTAGATTGGGATGGAGATATGGACCTAGCAGTGGCTAGTGAGTCGTATGTTTCTGTTCTAAAGAATAACGGCGATGGTACCTTTCAATCTGCGGTCCATTATGCTGTAGGTAAGTCTGGTTCTTCTGTTTTCAGTGCAGACCTTGATGGTGATGGGGACATGGACCTGGCTGTGACTAACTGGAATAGCGACAACGTTTCTATTTTAATGAACAATGGTGATGGCACATTTCAAACTGCGGTCAACTATCCTGCCGGTAGTTCACCTAATTCTGTTTTCTGTACGGACTTGGATGGGGATGGAGACATGGACCTGGCTGTAGCTAATTATGCAAATTACTCTATCTATGTCAGTATCTTAAAGAACAACGGTGATGGTACCTTTCAAACACAGGTCAGCTATGTCGCTGGTAAAGAGCCTTATTCTGTTTTTTGTGGAGATTTAGATGGGGATGGAGACATGGACCTGGCTGTGGCCAATAGAGTTAGCCATAACGTCTCCATTTTGAAGAACTACTGGGATGGTGCCTTTGAATATGCAGTCAATTATGGTACCGGTGGTGACGCTGTTTCAATTTTCGGTGCAGACTTGGATGGAGATGGAGATATGGATCTGGCTGTGGCTAATAGTACTAGTAACAATGTCTCAATTTTAATAAACAATGGTAGTGGTACCTTTTATCTTGCTCCAGTCAATGCTGCCACTGGCAAGCTTCCTCAGTCTGTATTTTGTGGGGACTTTGATAGGGATGGAGATATGGACCTGGCTGTGGCTAATTGGAGTAGCAACAACGTTTCAATTTTAAGGAAAAACAGTAATGGTACTTATCAAACTGCGGTCAACTATGTTGCAGGTACTGCGCCTCGTTCTGTTTTCAGTGCGGACTTTGATGGTGATACAGACCTGGACCTGGCCGTAGCTAATTGGGGTAGCGCTCATGTCTCTATATTAATCAATCAAACTCTTCACCCAGCAAATGCTTTCCCTTTACTGACTCCAACAGATAAGGACTCTCTTGAGAACCCCGTGCATTTTGGCTGGCAAACATCATTAAACTTAAATCCAATAGATACTATCCGCTATGATTTATATCTAAGCAGGTCAATAGTTTTTCACCCCGACTCAACGATTATCTATGATAGTTTACTGGATACCACGTTTGTAGATAGTCTTGATTTCAAACGGTGGTACTGGAAAGTGAAGGCTTACGATAAATGGGATGCGGTAAAATGGTCAGACCAGATCCGGAGTTTTTATATTTATCTGTCTGGGGACGTTACTGCTGACCTCAAGGTCACGGTTTCGGATGTCGTTTGTCTGATAAACTTCTTGTTCAAAGGTGCTCCAGCGCCTAAACCTTACCTAGCCGGGGATGCTAACTGTGATGGTGATGTAACTGTCGCCGATGTAGTTTATTTAATCAATTATCTTTTCAAAGGTGGGCCACCACTGGCTTGTTAATAGGAAGTCATTATTACTTAAGAGGGACAGGCAATTATCTCCTGTCCTTTTTCATTTTTGACTGAAAATCTGGGGAATAAAGCTAGGTGAGGTTGAAAACCATCAAATTGATTTTATGAAGTGGTGTCAGGAGTTACCTCCTGACACCAGAAAACGAACTCACCCCTAATCCCTCTCCTGAAAAGAGAGGGATTTTTCTTCCCCTTTTTTTGTAAGAGAAGGGGTCAGGGGATGAGTTAGTAAAACAAAACGTCGGGTATCAAGCCCGACGCTACGATTGACCTCGCCCTGACCCTCTCCTACAAGTAGAGGAAACAACCTCTTCCTATCCGTCTCCTGAAGGAGACGGCAATGGTTAATATGCCCTTAATCCTTTCTTAATTTCTTCTGCTTTCTGGAAGACTTCCTCGATTCCGCCTACCATATAAAATGCCTGCTCTGGAAGAGAATCCATTTCTCCTTCGATTATCTTTCTGAACCCTTTGATGGTATCCTCTAACTTTACATATCTGCCCTCGGTTCCGGTAAAAGCCTCTGCCACGAAGAAGGGCTGGGATAGAAATCTCTGGATTCTTCTTGCCCGTGCTACGATGGTCTTATCTTCCTCTGAAAGCTCATCCATTCCTAAAATAGCTATTATATCCTGCAGGTCTTTATACCTCTGCAAAATCTTCTGCACTGCTCTGGCAATTTCATAATGTTCTTTTCCCACCACATTCGGGTCTAAAATACGCGAGGTGGATGCCAGAGGGTCAACCGCAGGATATAATCCTAACTCGGTAAGCTGTCTGGATAAAACCGTCGTGGCATCCAGATGGGAGAATGCGGTCGCAGGTGCAGGGTCGGTCAGATCATCTGCCGGCACATAGATTGCCTGGACCGAGGTAATAGAACCAGATTTGGTAGAGGTGATTCTCTCCTGCAGGTCACCCATCTCAGTGCCTAAGGTAGGCTGGTAACCAACTGCAGAGGGCATTCTGCCAAGGAGGGCTGAAACTTCAGAGCCAGCCTGGACAAATCTGAAGATATTGTCGATGAATAACAGGATATCCCGGTTCTCCTCATCCCGGAAATATTCAGCCATTGTCACACCAGTCAAACCAACTCTTAATCTGGCACCAGGGGGTTCATTCATCTGTCCGAATACCAGAACGGTCTTTGAAATAACACCGGATTCCTTCATAGAAAGCCACAAATCGTTTCCTTCTCTGGTTCTCTCGCCCACTCCGCAGAAAACCGAATAGCCACCATGTTCCTTGGCTATGTTTCTGATCAGCTCCATCACCACCACTGTCTTACCTACTCCTGCTCCTCCAAAAAGCCCTACTTTTCCGCCTTTTACATAAGGCTCTAAAAGATCGATCACCTTGATTCCGGTCTCGAAAATGGAAACCTTTGTGTCAAGTTCTTCAAATTCAGGAGGGTGTCGATGAATAGGATATCTCTTACCTCCATCCTGCAGAGGACCCATTTCATCGATCGGGTCACCAAGGAGGTTGAACAGTCTGCCCAGGGTATTCTCTCCAACCGGCACAGTGATGGGGCCACCAGTATCGACTGCCTGCATTCCCCGGACCAGGCCGTCAGTTGATGCTAAAGCGATGCATCGGACCAGGTCATTCCCGATGTGCGTTGCCACCTCAACAGTTAGATTGATATGCCTTTTCTCGTCCACGATCTTAATGGCATTCTGGATATTAGGAAGTTTGTCCGAAGGGAACTGAATGTCAACTGTAGGACCGATGACCTGCTTGATTGTGCCAACGTTCATTTTATTTTTTGCTCCTTGTCTCTATATATTTTCCTGCTCGCAGATCGGGCACCTTGCCCAATGCTATACCCCTCCCTTGACGGGAGGGGAAGGGGAGGGCAACCCCTCTCCCGCAAGGGGAGAGGGAATTATTTCAACGCCTCCACTCCGCTGGCGATTTCCACCATCTCCTTGGTGATGGATGCCTGACGGGCTTTATTCCTGAGCAGGGTTAGCTGGTCTATCATCTCCTCTGCATTCTGGGTAGCTGCTCCCATAGCGATCATCCTGGAGCCCTGTTCTGAGGCAAAGGCTTCAGACAAAGCTATCTGAATCCTGGTCAGACAATATCTGGGCAGCAAGCCATCAAACAGCCTCTCAGCAGAGGGTTCGAAAATATATTGGATGGAAACTTCTTCTTCAGTCTCTTCAGGCCCTTCTATATTCAGGAATTTTTCAAGAGTTATCCGATAAGATGAAACGGTCAGGAATCTGGTATAGAGCAGGAAAATCTCATCCAATTCTCCGGAAAGGAAGAGATTCACTAAATCGGCAGTTATCGCTTTGGTTCTGGCAAGCTCCAGCTTTGCTCCCAGATCAAGATATTTCAGCTTGATCTCCCAGGGTCTTCTGCGGTAGTGGTAAAAACCTTTTTTCCCAAGGATTATCAACCTGACCTTGCCCTTGTTGTCTTCCTGACCTAGGAATTCCTCTGCCCGGCGGAAAATATTAACGTTGTAAGAACCGCAGAGGCCTCTATCCGAGGATATTATAACCAGACCCTTCTGCTTGACCTCTCTTTTTTCGAACAGGGGATGAGTCAAAGTAGTCGAAGCCGAAGAAAGATTCTCCAAGATCGTCTGCATGTTGGAGGCATAAGGTCTGGAAGAGACAAGTCTGGTCTGGGCTTTCCTAAGCTTGGCTGCAGAAACCAGCTCCATCGCTCTGGTAAGCTGCATGGTGCTGGAAACGGACTTTATCCTGCGCCTTAAGATTTTCAGAGATTCCATATTTTAAACTATGCTTCTGATCGGGTTCGATAAATCTAACCCCTACTTTATAAACTCCTGTTTAAATCTGGTAATCGCTTCGTTCAGCTTCTTTTCGGTCGACTCGTCCAGATTCTTAGTATGGGAAATCGAGTGTCCTACATCCGGATACTGGGATTCCATAAATTTATGGAATCCAATCTCAAAGGATTTGACCAGTTCCAGTTTCAGGTCATCCAGATATCCATGAGTCGCCACGTAGATAATCATCACCTGCTTTTCCAGGGGCATAGGCTCAAATTGCAGCTGCTTCAGGATTTCTACCGTTTTTTCTCCCCGGTTCAACTGTGCTCTGGAAGCCTCATCCAATTCTGAGCCGAACTGGGCAAAAGCAGCCAATTCCCGGTATTGTGCTAGATCGAGTTTAAGCCTTCCAGCTACTTTTCTCATGGCTTTGACTTGTGCGCTTCCTCCTACTCTAGAAACAGAGATCCCGACGTTGATTGCAGGTCTTACTCCTGCATAGAAGAGGTCTGACTCTAAGTAAATCTGTCCATCAGTAATGGAGATTACATTAGTTGGAATATAAGCAGTGACATCTCCTGCCTGAGTCTCGATAATTGGCAGAGCAGTTAGAGAACCACCTCCCAGGTCATCTCTGAGTTTAGCTGCTCGTTCCAAAAGTCTCGAGTGTAAATAAAAGATATCACCTGGATAAGCCTCGCGTCCGGGCGGTCTTCTCAAAAGCAAAGAAAGCTGTCTGTAGGCCTGGGCATGCTTGGAAAGGTCATCATATATCACTACCACATGTTTTTTATTATAGAGGAACTCCTCTGCCATGGCGCAGCCGGCATAAGGGGAGATATACTGCAGGGGAGCAGGATCTGTGGCAGAAGCTGCCACGACGGTGGTATATCCCATTGCCTTATAATCCTCAAAGATCTTCACCACCTGGGCGATAGTTGAAGCCTTTTGTCCTATAGCAACATAGATGCAATAGATATCAGAATTCTTCTGATTGATTATGGTGTCCAAAGCCAAAGCAGTCTTTCCCGTCTGGCGGTCACCGATTATCAGTTCTCTTTGACCTCGTCCGATCGGTATCATAGAGTCGATTGCCTTGAGTCCCGTTTGCACCGGCTCTTTGACCGGCTGTCTCTGGACGACATTGGGCGCTATTCCCTCGATCGGTCGGAATTTATCAGTTACTACAGGACCTTTTCCGTCCAGGGGCTGACCCAACGCATTGACCACTCTTCCGATCAAAGCCTTTCCAACCGGAACCGAGGCAATCCTGCCCGTTCTTTTGACTATGTCACCCTCTTTAATCTGCTGGTCCGAGCCAAAAATGGCAGCTCCTACATTATCTTCCTCCAAATTGAGGATGACCCCGATGATATCACCGGGGAACTGGATTAACTCACTCATCATCGCATCTTCCAGCCCCCAGATTCGGGCAATTCCGTCCCCGACCTGCAGGACCACGCCCACGCTCTCCATCTCCAGCCTGGTTTTGTATTTCTCGATTTCTTTCTGGATTATCTGGCTTACCTCTTCCGGCCTTAAAGGCATACTAACTCCTTCGATATTCGTTGTTCGCTTGTGGCTATTCGCTTCTTGATTCTTTCTCTAATATTTTCTTAGCGTCAGACGGTCATTCGTTACCATAGGAATGGCAACGCTACAGTTTTCTCAGACTTTTATACTTAGCAGACTTTCTCTCAACTTATCCAGTTCGGTTCTGATGCTTTTATCGATGATTTGATTACCCACAATCACCTTTATGCCGCCGATTATATCAGGATCGAGCTTGAAAATCAGATTCACTTTTTTCCCGGTTTTTTTCTCCATTTTTTCTTTTAGAGATGCGGACAACTTTTTGTCCAGCGACGAAGCGGTAATCACCTGAGCTTCTACCAAGCCTTCTTTCTCTTTCAAAAGCTCGTCGTATTGAGTATTTATCCCAAGGATATTCTCCAGCCGGGCTTTGCTTATTAGGAAAAGCAGAAATTGAAGAAGAAGCTCAGATATCTTCCCTTTAAAAGTCGTCTGAAGCAGCTCGTCCTTCTCCTCGCCGGATATTTGCGGAGCTTCCAAAAAAGCCCTGAGCTCTGCATTCTTATCCCAGAGGTCTGAGATAAGGCTCAGCTCTTTCTGAATCTGCTCGGCCAACCCTTCTCCGGCAGATTCAGCCGCATTGAAAAGGGCCAGAGCGTATCTTTGGCTGACTATCTGGTCAATCATCTACTTCTTCTCCAGTCCCTCGATGAAATCGGAAATATATTTTCTGTCCCTCTCCTTATCCAGCCGCTCCTGGATTATCTTCTCAGCTGCCTGCAGGCTGAGGTTCACCAGATCGTTTTTCAGCTGGACTTTGGCTTTTTCCAGCTCCCTCTGGATTTCCTCCTTGGAACGTGCCAGAATCTCCAAGGCCTCTTTACGGGCGTTCTCCTTAACCTGGTTTGCCATCTGCTGGCCTTCTTTGGCTGCCTCCAGGATCTTCTGCCGGGCCAAACCCTCGATGTCTTTCAATCTGGCTTCATATTCCAGGGTCAGCCCTTTTGCTTTTTCTTTCTCGTCTTCGATCTTGTCGAATTCCGATTTTATCTTATTCCGGCGCTCCTCCAGAATTCCCAAAAGCGGTTTCCAGGCAAATCTTTTCAGGATAAATAAAGCTATAAGAAACCCGATTATCTGGGTGACTATCTGTCCGATTTCCAAACTCATATTCCTACCTCTTGGCTAGAAAAGAAGATAATAGAACAAAACTTACGTCAAAGAAATTAATTTACTAACGACCCTTAGAAGTCGCACTACTTTTTCAGCCAATCTTGCCGGATAAGACGAAAACCGTTACCAGCGCATAAATGGTCAATGCCTCGATAAGCGCACAGCCGATGATCATTCCGACCTGGATTTTACCTGCGGCTTCAGGCTGCCTTCCCATTGCCTCCAATGCCGCAGAGACTGCTCTTCCTAAACCGAAAGCCGAGCCAAAAGCGGCTATGCCCAATCCGAAGGGCAGGGCTAAAGCCAGCGCAGTCTGATAAGTCATAGTTCCTCCTTCTAAAAGTAAAGTTATAGGTTAGGTTGAATGTTTTTCTTCCTCATGTGGAAACATAAGTAAAAAATATATGGTCGAAAGTAAGGTAAAAACCAAAGCCTGAATGGTCCCGGTCAACAATGCCAGAAAAATGAACGGCACCTGCAGAGGCAGTCCCACTGGCAGATTCAAAAAACTCAAAGCCATCACACCCAGGCTCACAAAAACCGCGATCAGTATATCTTCCCCGGTTATATTTCCAAAAAGTCGCAAAGAAAGGCTCATAGGTTTTGCCAGCTCTCCAATGATGTGAATGGGCAGATTGATCGGAACTAAAGCCCAGGTTATGAAATCCCTGGGATTACCTGCCAGATGGTCCAGATACCCGACAATACCCAGGTTTCTTATGCCGGTAAACTGGACATACAAAAATACGCAGATAGCTAGTGCCACTGTGGTATTAATGGAGGAGGAAGGTGATTTCATCCCCGGAATCAGGCCTAAAAAATTCATACATAAAATATATATAAACAGAGTGCCCAGGAAAGGAGTAAATTTCCTTCCTCTTGGTCCCAAAATCCCGCAGATGAAATTATCCAGGCTTTCGACAGCCATCTCCATGAGGTTCTGTAATTTCCCCGGAAGAAGGGTCTTTCGTCTGGATGAAAAATATGCCACAAATCCCAGGATCAAGATGATTATCAACGAGAAAACCACGTTCTGCCAGGTATGCAGGAAGTGAACCAGAGCGGTTCTGCCATATCTCTCATACAGCAAGCTTATGAAATTGGGCAGTTCCGGAGCGCCTTGTTCTGCTGCCTTTTTACCGGTTTCCTCGGCTCCAGTAGTTATCAGAAGCAAAAGATTATTCAGAGCACAAGTCATCTTAAGTTTTATCAAAAGAGTTGACTTTATCCGTGCTCAAGGGCGGAATCTTTTTTTCCTCTTTTGAAAAAGAAGAGAGCACAGCCAGGCCTAATGCCTTTAAAAAAGTTATCAAAAAAATCAAGGTAAAACCAATAAGCAGACTCTCAGCCGGAAAATATTTGAGCCTCAAAAGAACATAGCCTGCAAAATAAAGCAGCGGGAATTTAACCAGAAGTATCAGAGCGAGTTTTCCTTTGTTTGGCTTTTTCAGGCTGAAAGCCTCGACAATGGTCTGCTTAATGAAAAATAGATTCAAGCAGCCCCAGGCAGTGCCCAGAAATATCCCCAGGCCAAAAGGGAAATTCCGGTAAACCGCCACGAACAGGAATGCCAGAACCGATACTATCAAAGATGTTCGGATGATTCTATTTATGAATTCTAAACCCATAGGTTAATTTTCAGTTAGTCTTTTTGTCTTCTTCGTCCATTTCCTGCATGGCTCTTTTGGCCAGGCTATAGACTTCCTTGCCCGAAGCGATGAATCCAAAGATAATGAAAAGTATCATCAGGTAGGGAGCAGTATGAAGTTTCTTGTCCAGAAAATTTCCCATGAAATAACCGATTATCGGGCCTACTGCCAGGATTATAGGTATAATCGTGTAAATCCCCGCCTGCCTCAGGTTTGAATAAAACTTATCCTTATTTTCCATTTCAATCCTTAAATCTTGCATAGACTCAAAATTAATTATTATACATACAAAACAAAAAAAGTCAAGTATTTTTAGAAATATGTAGCGGAGGTCTTGAGATGCCAATATATTATGCTCTGCGAACTTTATCCCGGAGCGCACTGATTATCGGGAGATAATGAATAAGTCAACTAGATATCTTTATTTTATTATCATAGCTATTACCGGAGTTTTGATATTTTTGCCGGGCATTTCCTCCTTTTTCAATTCGGATGATTTCGTCTGGCTGAGAAATTCTCAAAAGATCAGTTTTGAAGCTACCCTGCATTTTGCCGTGAATTTTATCCCGGTTTTGAAGTTCAGGCCATTTACTCATCTTATTTTTCAGTTTCTTTATGCGATTTTCCGGCTGAATTCTACAGGTTATCACCTCACCAGTCTTTTCTTGCATATAATCAATGCGTTGATTTTTTACGCACTTCTCATGAGATTCACCTCAGATGCCAAGCTTTCGCTTTTTGCTTCCCTGATTTTCGTTTCCCATTTTGCCCAGGAAGAGACATTGCTCTGGATTTCCGCTCTTTCCATCCCGCTGGTTACTTT
>DATKKH010000159.1:0-6374 GCA_035543035.1 Terriglobales bacterium
TCTCTGGGGTTGCTCACCAGTGCTGCTCTTATATCTGGTATCTTGTTGGCGGCAATCGAGGCTCCAATGCCTGTTCCACAGGCAAGTATTCCCTTCCTTTGTCTGTTTTTCCTTACTTCCAAAGCAAGTTTCTCTGCAAAATCCGGATAATCAACTCTCTTCAGACTGTAGGTTCCCACATCCACCATAGGATAATTTTTCTTAAGAAGCACTTTCTTGATGAACTCCTTAATCCTGAAACCGGCATGGTCTGCACCCAAAATGATCAAAGGTCTATTTTGCATATATTGTTCCTTAAATCTGGATACTATTATTAAGTGCCCGGATATTTCTCAAAACATCTCCTTTAAAAACTGCTTCCCCTGCGATTAGGAGGGTTGCACCTGCATTGACTACCAGGGGAGCGGTTTCCAGATTTATGCCCCCATCCACCCCGATGTGCACCCTCAGATTCCGCTCCTCAATCAGCTTTCCTGCTCTGGCAATTTTCTTTTCCATCCCCCGGATGAATGGCTGTCCTCCGAATCCCGGCTCAACTGTCATAATCAAAATCATATCCAATTCTTGAAGAAAGTTTTTGATTGTTTCAAGAAGTGTCTTAGGTCGTAAAGCTACCCCAACGTCCATTCCCAGCGATTTTATCTTTTTTACCGTCTTCTGGAAATCACAGCAGGCTTCCTGATGAATAATCAGGCAGTCTGATCCTACTTTTTTGAACTCTGTCAAATATTCTTCAGGACACTCTATCATAAGATGAGTCTGCAGATAAAGTTTCGTTTTTTTCCTGATAGCCTTGATCACCATTGGACCAAAAGTAATATTCGGAACAAAATGGCCATCCATCACGTCTAGATGAAGCCTTTTACATCCAGCTTTTTCGACTTTTCTTATCTCCTCACCCAGAGCGGAAAAATCAGCCGAGAGCAAAGAGGGGACTATTTCTGCTTTTTCCATAGGTTCTGAATAGTTCTCCAGGTTATCTTTATCCTTTTTTTCTCTTGAGCACCTTCCTCACGGCCTCGGCAATATCTATATCTTTCAGACGATATTTTTTGAGCAGACCCTCAACATCGCCAGACTCGCCAAAGGTATCCTGAACTGCAACCATTTCCTGAGGAACCGGAAAATTCTTGGTTAACACCTCTGCCACAGCACTCCCCAGGCCTCCGTTTATCTGATGCTCCTCAGCCGTTACAATAGCACCGGTTTCCTGAGACGATTTTATAATTGTCTCTTTATCAATCGGTTTTATTGAGTGGAAGTTATACAACCGGACGTCTATTCCTTCATTTTTGAGCATGTCTGCTGCTCTTAACGACTCGGAGACCATCAAACCAGTCGCAATTATGGTAACATCCTTACCCTGCCTTATAAGATTTGCCTTACCAGGCTCGAAAAGGTCAGAATCTTTGGTGATTATTGGAAAAGGAGCTCTTGCCAGACGCATATAAACTGGCCCACAGATTTCAGCCATCTTGTAGGTAGCCTTTTTTGCTTCAATGAAATCCACTGGTGAAAAGACCGTGAGATTTGGCAGGACCCGGGTGCAGGCAAAATCCTCTAGGCATTGTGCAGTAGCGCCATCCTCACCTACGGTCAATCCGGCGTGCGAGCCGATCAGTTTGACGTTCCGGTTATTGTAACAGATCGATATCCTCAGGATATCGTATGCCCGGTTAGTCAGAAAGACCGCAAAGGAACAGGCAAAGGGTATGAGTCCGTCTAAACTCAATCCCACGGATGTGCCCAGGATGTCCTGTTCCGAGATTCCTAAATTGAAAAATCTTTCTGGGAATTCTTTTTTGAAAAATTCAGCTCTGGTGGAGTCTTCCAGGTCTCCGGATAAGACTACAATTTTTTTGTTTTTTCTTCCTAACTCGACCAGCGCTTCTCCAAACCCGTCTCTGGTTGCTTTCATTTCAGCCATATTTTCCTCCCTTTTCAAAACCCTAACTCAGAAAGAGCAACCTTGAGCTGCTCCTGATTTGGTGCTTTGCCGTGCCATTTTGCCTGACCTTCCATAAATGAGACCCCTTTTCCTTTGACAGTGCGAGCAATGATAAAAGTTGGTTTTCCTTTTACAGATTCAGCCTCATCCAATGCCCGTATCAGTTGCTCGAAGTCATGACCATCGATATCCAAAACATGCCATCCAAAGCTTCTCCATTTATCTGCCAAAGGCTCTTCTTTTTTTATCTCTTCGACAGGACCATTCTCCTGCACTCCATTTCGGTCTAGAATAGCACAGACATTATCCAGTTTATGATGTTCGGCAGTCATGGCTGCTTCCCAGACCTGACCTTCCTGGATTTCTCCATCGCCCAGAAGAGTGTAAACCCTGAAATTCACTCCTCTTATCCTTGCTCCAAGCGCAATTCCGTTTCCGACTGAGAAACCCTGTCCCAGAGAACCTGTGGAAAGCTCCACCCCGGGTACTCCAGCATAAACATGACCCTGCAGCCTGCTTCCTAATTTGCGGAAAGTCTTGAGTTTTTCTTTGGGAAAATATCCACAGTTGGCCAGGACTACATAGAGCAAGGGACTGGCATGACCCTTGGACATGATGAACCTGTCCCTTAAGGGCCAGGCAGGGTTTTCCGGCTTGTGCCTCATCTTATAATAATAAAGTGAAATCAATATCTCTACCCCGGAGAGTGAGCCTCCGGGATGGCCGCTACCAGCCTCGGTTATCGTCTCCAGGATCTCTTTGCGAAACTGTCGGGCTTTTTCCCTGAATTCATCCAGATTGATCCTATCAGTAGTCATCTATCCTCCCCTTTGGACTTTTTCCTTTTAATTTCATGCCCTCCGAACTCGTTCCTCAAAGCAGCGATCACTTTGGCGCTGAAGGATTCTTTCTGCCTGGAGCGGAATCTCTCCAGAAGCGAAAGATTGATTACCGGTGCAGGAACCTCTTCATTGATTGCCTCAAACACAGTCCAGCGACCTTCACCTGAATCGATCACATAACCTTCTATCTCATCCAGATTGGGGCTTTTTTTGAAAACATCCTCAGCTAATTCAAGAAGCCAGGAGCGCACAACACTTCCCTGATTCCATAGATGAGAGATTGAAGCCAGGTCAAGATTGAATTCCTTTTTAGCCTGCATTATCTCGAAACCTTCACCATAAGCCTGCAAAAGTGCATATTCAATTCCATTGTGAACCATTTTTACGAAGTGCCCTCCACCATTTTTCCCAATGTATGCATAACCATCCTTAGGCGCCAGAGCTTTAAAAATCGACTCCAAACTGACAAAAGCCTCTTTCTCTCCACCGATCATAAGACAATAACCGTTTTTCAATCCCCAGATACCACCGCTTGTTCCGGCGTCGAGAAAAGAAATACCTTTTTCTTTCAACTGCTCTGCCCTCTTAATCGAGTCCTTATAGTAGGAATTGCCTCCATCAATTATTATATCTCCTTTTTGCAGAAGCATGGAGAGTGAATCAATAGTATCCTGTGTTGGTTTTTCTGCGGGAACCATAACCCAGACCGCACGCGGAGCAGATAATTTCGTCACTAACTCTTTGAGAGAAATTACAATCTCGGCTCCCTTTTGGGCAACTTCCTTTCTCGCCTTTACGCTTAAATCATAGGCTACTACCTGATGGTTGTGCTTGAGCAAACGCTCAACCATATTAGCGCCCATTTTTCCCAAGCCAATAAAGCCTATCTTCATACTTTTCCTCCTGGAACTGGTAGGATGAGATGTGCCACCCTTGAGCTGTTTAAAATTCGATTTCTGGGAGTTCCTAGATTTAAATTTAGTCCTTCTTAATGTGTCTGTCAAACATTTTCGAAAAAAGATTCAGACATTGATAATCAGTCTCAAAGCTTATAGATCCTGACTTTTCACATCACCGTTCTTTCCGGATTAGTCAGCAGAACGATCATGACACGATTCGATCATCTCCTTTAAAGCCTGGCGAACAGGAGTATAGGTTATCCCCAGCTCTCTTTCTGCTTTGCTACCATCGAAGCTAAAACCCTCTTTCATAATCCCGATCTGGTCAGTTGACATTCCCCATAAAGGAGGTCTCTTGACAACAATTGCAATCCCGGTTAATATGAAAGCATTAAGCCTAACCATAAAATCAGGTAAGCGGAATTTTGGCAGACCCACTCCGGAGATTTCGCTGACCATCTGATTTATCTGTCCAAAAGAGAGCCGCTCATTCCCGGCAAGATATTTCTCTCCTACGTTTCCTCCATTTTCCAATGCCCGTAAAATTATCTCAGCTACATCTTTTACATGAACCCAGGTCATGACGGAATCCTCGAGCACTCTCGCTGGTAGCCTCCGATTAATCAAATCCTTGATATATTTGCCTGTTGCTTTTGGATCGCATGGTCCAAGCACTGCACCTGGATAAACCATAAGAAGTGGAAGTCCTTTTTTCTGGTAAAACTCCCAGGCGATCAGATCACCTTCATATTTCGTCCGGCTATACTCACTAAAACGAACCGCACCTACTAGGCTTTCCTCTGTGAATGGAGAATCTTTCGGCTTGCCAAAAATCCCCGCGGTGCTCACGTGCAGAACCTTGGACACGCCAGTCTCCAGGGCAGACTCCATGACATTTCTGGTTCCGTCAACATTGACTTTTTTGTAGACCCTGTTATCCGGCTCCCAGAAAGAGTATACATTTGCCAGGTTGGCTACCCAATCGCAGCCCCTCATCCCCTGCAATAGAGAATTTTTATCAGTGACATCTCCATAAGCAAGGGTGACGCCAAACTCATTCAACTCGGTTACTTGGCTGGTTTTTCTGACCAAACAGTAAAGCTTGTGTTCCGTCTTCGCCAGTCTTCTGACCAGATTTATGCCGATAAAACCGCTCGCCCCTGTAATGAATATTTTCATTTTTTTATAAATTTGTCCTGAACCTTATATATAGGTGTAGTCCTTAAAGAAGTCAAGAGAAAAAGAATATCCTGTCGACGCAGATCAAAGATAACAATTCCGATTAAAAAGGATAGTTCAAATATTTTTTTCTGAACTCAGGGAATCAGGATTCAAAATAAATGGAGGAAAATTAGTTAATTTTAGAGGGATTTTACTTCTATATTATATCAAAAATACTTAGCCTCTTCATTGACTCAAAAGCTCGTTTACTTTTTCCTTCAACTCGGACAGATCAGTCTGTTTCACCACGAAAGCATCAGCCAGCCAGGTCTCAAAATTACTCATATAATCCGGGTGCCCGGAATAAAGGATCACCGGGATGGTGATATTTTTTCGGCGAAGCTCCTCCAGGACCTCTATTCCGTCCATCGGGGTCATCTTGACATCCAGAATTATCAGGTCGAAGCCAGGCTCCTGGTCTATAATGTTCAATGCTTCCAGACCCGAGGAAACCGAATAGGTAAGATACCCTTCCTTTGAAAACTCATTCACGCAACGGATCCGGAGATCCATATCGTCATCTGCGATCAAAATTCTTTTCACTTTAAATCCTTTCACGGGTGCAGGATTAGCTTTCGTTTCAGGGATTATTCCCCAGAACCTGCACATTTCGCCTCCTCCCCCCTGATAATGTTTATCCCCGCCCCGGATCTTTCAAAAGCGGGTGAAAGCTCAAAAAAATTCTGATTAGTTACTTTTCGAGATCAAAAAACCCCGAACCGTGTCTTTAAGCTCAGAAAGATCAGGCTGTTTCACCAGATAAGCGTCCGCAAACCAGGTTTCAAAATTGTTTTTATAGGTCGAATAGCCTGAATACAATATAATCGGAACGGAGACCTTTTTCTGGCGAAGTCGCTCCAGGGTCTCTATCCCGTCTAAAGGCGACATCTTTACATCCAGAACGATCAGGTCGATGTCCGGATTCTCATCCACGAATCTCAGGGCTTCTGTGCCCGAAGATACCGAACGGGTAGAATACCCCTCATCTGTCAGCTCGTTTTCGCAAAGAGCCCGGATGTCTTCGTCGTCATCCACGATCAGTATCCTTTTCATTTTTTCTCCTTTCAAGGATGCAGTGCTTGTTCTCTTACTTTTGATTCTATTTACCGAAACGGACATATTTTCCTATTACCCCCCGTACGTATTTGTTCAGGACTTCCTGTCTGGTGAGCGAAAGTGGAAAGATCAGTTCGCTCCAGTCGAGCTTGCTGGTGCCGGGAAACGGTATCAAAAGCTTCCGGTCCGGAAGCCACTTGGCAGTATCAACCACCAGATAACGGATAGACCAGTTCTTGTCGTCCAGGAAAACGTCATCTATTCTCCCGAAATCCCCGTCTTTTGCAGTCAGGTTACATTCAAGCATTTCCTTGATACTTCTAAGCATCTTCCAACCCCCTTCCTTGGTTTCTGCTCTTTTTTTTATCCTGTGTTTAAATTTTAAGTGGTGCCTGACTTTCAAGGTCA
>DATKKH010000160.1:0-6224 GCA_035543035.1 Terriglobales bacterium
GGCTGAAAAATGCACGAAGACGTCTTTCCCGCCCTCGCTTGGCTCGATAAAGCCAAAGCCCTTAGCCTCGTTAAACCACTTCACTTTCCCTTCTGCCAAAACTTTCTCACCACCTTCCGTTGAAAAATGTTATAAAACAAAAACCACGAAAAAACCCACTTAAACCCAAGGCTTTCGTGGTCGACTATATTCTTTTTTACCTAAATCTCAAATGCACTAACTTAATCCTTCAAAAACCCTATTCTTAAATAGAATACGTAAAAAAATAAAAAAAGCAAGTAAAAAATTCAAAGTAGTATTATATTTATCGGCAAAAATGAGATAAAAGTTTAGGAAAGATTAAAAAAACAGGTGGATTAGAATCGAAACCCTTAATCAAACCTTCCAAGAAAAACCTGCTTGACGAAATCGGCGAAATCGATTTATTATGAACTTAAAGCTGGAGGTTAAAATGGATAATAATAGTATATGGTATTACGAGAAACTGTCGGCTAAAGTCCTGCAGAGCCTGAAAAGAAACAATATAGAAGCCTATTATTGTAGAACTGGAGATGAGGCGAGGGAAAAAATCCAGGGCTTGATTCCTGAGGGCTCATCTGTAGGTTTGGCTGGTTCAGTTACCTTAAAAGAAGTGGGGATTTTAGACGGGCTGATGAAGGGAAAGTATAAATTATACAATCAGTATGTTTCGAACCTTTCCCAGGAAGAGAGTTTGAGAATAAGAAGAGAGGGAGTAGATGCTGACTACTTTCTTTCCGGGACCAATGCAGTCACATTGAACGGAGAACTTATCAACATCAGCGGCATGGGAAACAAAATCGCCGGGTTGACTTATGGCAAAAAGGTGGTTATCGTCTGCGGGGTAAACAAGATCGTCAAGGACGTTCAGGAAGGAATAGACCGGACCAGGAATTTATCTGCTCCGATGAATGCCAAAAGGCTGGATTTCAAAACCCCCTGCAGGGAAACCGGTTTTTGCGATTATGATTTGTGCCGCGGCCCGGAGTTCGAACGGATGTGCAACCAGCTTTTAGTGATCGAGGGGGAAAGGGAAAAAGGAAGGATAACCGTGATTTTAATAGGGGAGGAGTTGGGATTTTGAGATTTTGTAGCGGAGGTCTTCAGACCTCCATTTTTCGTAGGGGTAATTTCCAGATGGATCCAAATGGATATGAATTGCCCCTACATTTAAGTGTTCGAAGACTCAAGCATTGACCTGAGGAGAATAATATGGCAAAATATCACATGCGGAAAAATGAGCGGGAAATAACCGATCAAAACGAATTGATGGAGATTCTAAAAAAGGGAAAGCTGGCTGCTATTTCCATGTGCCGGGAAAGTGAGCCTTACATCGTTGTCCTGAATTACGGTTACGATAAAGCTAAAAATTCACTTTATTTTCATTGCGCCAAAAGCGGATTGAAAATCGATTTTATCAAAGATAACAAGCGCGTGTGCGGAACCATAATAGAAGACCTCGGCTATATTATGGATGAATGCGAGCAGAAATATCGGTCACTGGTGTTCTGGGGAGAGATGTTCTTTATCGAGAATTTAGAGGAAAAAAAGCACGGAATCGACGTATTGATAAATCATCTGGAAAAAAATCTAAAAGAGGTAAAGGAAAAATCGATAAAGAGCGAGGAAACCTACGAGGACGTGGGGATACTTAGGCTGGATATTAAAGAATTGACGGGGAAGAAGAAAATCTGATTTCCCTTAGACCCACGTTGAGGGCAACGTGGGTCTAAGGGTTTTTTGCAGCGGAGGCCTTCAGGCCTCCATTTTGTTTTTCGTAGTGCGAACCTTTTAGGTTCGCTGGGTACAGACGAATCGCATGCGTCTCTTTTTTTCTCAAAAAACCAAAACAGGGCTTGACTTTTAGACGGGAATGGATAAAATAAAACGATAATGATAAACTCTAAAAAGGAGTAATAACTGTGAGAAAAAGAAGTGGAATACTTCCGACAATCGGAAATAGATTTGTCTCCATAAGCTTACTCTTGGTATGTCTAATTACGACAATACCCTCAGGTCTGATAAGTGCCCAAAAACTCACCTACCCGCCTGCCCGGATGGACAATGTGGTGGATGATTATTTCGGCACCAAGGTGCCTGACCCTTATCGCTGGATGGAAAATGCGGATTCGCCTGAAACTCAAGCCTGGGTGGAGGCGGAGAATAAGCTGACTCATACTTATCTTAATTCCATCCCGGCAAGGGAGAAGATCAAAGCCCGGCTGACAGAATTAATGAATTTCCCAAAATATTCTGTTCCCCGAAAAGTAGGCGGTCGTTATTTTTTCTTCAAAAACAATGGGCTGCAGAACCAGTCAATTCTCTACATGCAAAAAACTTTGAAGAGTGAGCCGGAAGTAGTGCTCGATCCAAATAAGCTCAGTCCGGATGGAACTATAGCTTTGAGTCTTGAGTCCTTTAGTAAAGACGGTAAGCTTTTAGCTTATGCTCTATCCAAAAGCGGCAGCGACTGGCAGGAGATCAAAATCCTGAATATCGATACCAAGAAGGAATTTCCAGAAACCATAAAATGGTGCAAGTTTACTGATGTAGCCTGGAAAGATGATAAAACTGGCTTTTTCTATAACCGTTATCCTGAGCCAGGCACTGTGTCAGAGGAAGATCAGTACAATTACAACAGAGTCTACTTTCACAAGCTTGGCACACCCCAAACTGAAGACCAGTTGATATACGAGGACCCCGAGCACAAGGAGCTTTCCTTCACGCCCTTCATTACAGAGGATGGGAAATATCTGGTCTTAAACGTGGAGCTTGGGACTGATCCCAGGAATCGGGTTTACTATCGTGAAGTCGAGAGCAAAGGTCCTTTTATCAAACTCTTGGATAAAGCAGACGCTAATTATACATTCATCAATAATCTGGATACTCTCTTTTATTTTCGCACTGATTTAGATGCCCCTCGCGGCAAGATAATCCAGATCAATCTCAAGCATCCGGATCCTAAGAATTGGAAAGTGATCATTCCCCAGACTGAAGAAGTGTTTTCTGATGCCAGAATGGTAGACGACCAGTTAGTGGTCGTTTATATGCAGGATGCACATGATAAGCTAAAATTATACAGTTTTGACGGGACCTTCAAAAAGGAGATTGAATTACAGGATTTAGGCTCGATAGGCAGCATCACCGGCAAGCGTGCGGATGAAGAGATGTTTTTCGATTTCACCTCTTTTCTATATCCCACCACGATTTTGCGTTATGACTTTGGAACCGGCGAGGTCTCTACTTTTTACCAGCCAAAGATCGACTTCATCTTCTCAGATTATGAAACCCAGCAGGTGTTCTATGATTCCAAAGACGGAACCAGAATTCCGATGTTCATCGTCTACAAAAAAGGGCTGAAGCTCGGCAGCTCCAATCCGGTTTTGCTCAACGGATACGGCGGGTTTGATGCCAGCATGAAACCTTATTTCTCCGTGTCGCGGTTAGTTTGGCTGGAGAACGGTGGTGTATTCGCAGTGGCAAATCTGCGGGGAGGGGAGGAATATGGTGAAGCCTGGCACCAGGCAGGGATGTTAGAGCGAAAACAGAACGTGTTTGACGATTTCATCTACGCAGGAAAGTGGCTGATTCAAAACAGGTATACCAACCCTGGCAAGCTAGCAATCATAGGTGGAAGTAATGGCGGGCTGCTGGTTGCAGCCTGCGAGGTCCAGCGTCCAGAACTTTATGGTGCTGTCATCTGTCAGGTGCCTTTAACCGATATGCTGAGGTATCAGAAATTCACTGTAGGAAGCGCCTGGATACCCGAATACGGGGATGCGACCAGAAGCCGGGAGGAGTTCAACTACATTTATATTTATTCACCTTTGCAAAACGTAAAAAAAGGAACAGTTTATCCTCCGACTTTAATCACAACTGCAGACAGTGATGACCGGGTCGCGCCTTTACACGCCAAGAAATTCGCAGCCGCATTGCAGGTGGCAAATGCGGGTGATAATCCAATACTTTTACGAGTCGAAGTCAAAGCCGGACACGGTGGAGGAAAACCGACCTCCAAAGTGATCGATGAGCAGTCCGATATCTACGCTTTTTTGTTCAAAATATTCGGGATGGGTCAATAATAATTGTAGGGGCGTATTGCGCGATACGCCCCTACCAACTGACCTTTAAGGAAAGGCTTCAGCCTTCCATTTCAAAGATATTTGGGAGGTCAGACATTCCTGTCTGACCCGGAGGGGCACAGCATGCTGTGCCCCTACAGATTGAGAGAAAGACAGGACTACTGTTTGACAAAAAATCTAAAATTCAAGGAGGCAAAATGGGCAGGGTAGAAAATAAGGTTGCTATCGTTACCGGAGGCTCACTGGGCATTGGCAAATCTGCCTGCATCCACTTGGCAAAAGAAGGAGCGAAGGTCGCAGTGACCGATATTTTAGACAGGGAGGGGAAAGAAGTCGCAGACCAGATTAAAAAATCCGGTGGGACGGCTACATTCTGGCATCTGGATGTCTCGAACGAGAGAGAAGTTCAAAGGGTATTTGAGGACATTGAGAAAACCTTTGGGAAAATTAATGTCTTAGTGAACAACGCCGGCATAGCCGGGGTTAGCAAGCCCACCCATGAGATAACTGAGGAGGAATGGGACCGGGTCATGGCAGTCAACGTCAAAGGAGTTTTCTTTTGCACCAAACATGTGATACCCTATATGAGATAAGCAGGAAATGGAAGCATAATCAACCTTTCCTCGATTTACGGCATCGTGAGTGCTCCGGATGTGCCGCCTTATCATGCTTCAAAGGGTGCGGTCAGGATAATGACTAAAACCGATGCTTTCCTTTATGCGCAGGATAAAATAAGGGTAAATTCAATCCATCCCGGTTTTATCGCTACTCCGATGGTCGAAAACTATTTAAAATCCCAGGTTAATGTCGAAGCTGGAAGAAAAATGTTAGATGGTCTGCATCCGGTTGGTCACATAGGAGAACCAGCAGATATTGCCTACGGGATTATCTACCTGGCATCAGATGAGTCCAAATTCGTAACCGGAAGCGAATTAGTCATCGACGGTGGATATACCGCCAGGTGAAACGGTCATGCCCTGCCTTAAGGCAAGGTGGATACCCGTCAGAAGAAACAGGGCAGACACAGGGGTCTGCAACTGCAAAATTCTGGCAAAAAGGATGGATAAAACAATGAAGAGATCAGTAAAGATTCTTACCGTAATTCTACTGATACCATTATTTCTATTTCTTGCTTGCACGAAGAAAGATTCGTGGGATACTTTGAATGCAAAATGCCTTAAGCTTTACCAGCAAGGAAGATACTCGGATGGTTTAAAGTCAGCTGAGGCGGCACTGAAAATGGCAGAAAAAACATTTGGCTCAATGCATTACAAAACGGCTACCTCACTCCACAATCTGGCTTCATTCTATGACGCTCTAGGAAAACTGGTGGAAGCGGAGTCACTCTATAAGCAGTCGCTTGTAATAAATGAAAAAGCTCTGGGAGAAGATAATATAGATGTAGCACATTGTTTGAATAATTTAGGGACTCTTTATCAAATGCAGGGTAGATATGTAGAAGCTGAATCTTTGATAAAGCGGTCATTGGAGATAAGGGAAAAGAATTTTGGTTCTAATCATGTCGAAGTAACAAATTCCTTGAATAATCTGGCAGAGTTATATAGAGAGGAATCCAAGTATAGTGCAGCAGAGCCACTTTATAAAAAGGCAATTGAAATATTGGAAAAAGTCAACGGGTCAGACCATCCCGACCTAGCTACACTTTTGAGCAATCTCGGACTGCTCTACTATTCTCAAGGCAGATTTGCAGAAGCTAAGCCACTCTATGTTCGCTCTTTGGCGATAAGAGAAAAAGCATTCGGGCCTGAGCATCCTGATGTTGCAAATTCGCTTAATAATCTGGGGGAATTGGATTATTCTCAAGGTAAATATCCAGAAGCCGAGTCGCTTTTGAGGCGATCCTTAGCAATAAGGGAGAAAGTTCTTGGAGTAGATCATCCTGATGTTGCTACTGTTCTGAGTAACCTGGGAGTACTCTATAAAACTGAGAAGAGATATGAAGAGGCAGAACCTCTGTACAAGCGTTCACTGGCAATAAGACAGGAGACCCTTGGTCCGTATCATCCGCGTGTTGCTGAAGTGCTGATTAATCTAGCAACTCTCTATTACTCTCAGAATAAATATCCAGAGGCTGAGTCTCTTTACCAACGTTCTTTGGCTATA
>DATKKH010000161.1:0-18097 GCA_035543035.1 Terriglobales bacterium
CTGTTATCCAGTCTCACATAAGCTTTTAGTCCTGATTCTTTTGCTATTTGGAACTCACCGGGTGTCTTCAGGTCAATTTTGACCAGTATTGGTTGTGCTCCAAAAGAAAGGTTAAAAAGAAAAGTAATAATTACAGCCCCCAGACACAATAGCTGAATCTTTCTCCAGGACATAACTCTCCTCCTTAAAAGTTGAAAAAAGACTTCTACTCCAAGGACAATCTAAGAAAAATTCCAGTCTTGTCAAGACAGGTCAGATTTATTTTATACTAATTTTACGAAGCTGAAGTCATAAAGGTTCGTAATTTTTAATTCTCACCTCAGCTTAAGTATGAATGATAGGATTAAATTTCGGGCTGTAGGGACAGAACATTGTTCTGTCCCTACAAAAAAGTTATTCCAGGCTTTGTTCCAGAGTTTCCCTCATCTCTTCCGTGACTTTAAAAAACCTCCCCTTTCCTGTGGCTACTATTTCCTTTTTCGAGTTCAGGACTTTTCCTTCGGCTGTGAAGATTTTCTTTTGTTCTCCTGTGACTTTCCCTTCCAGGAGCAATTTTTCTCCAATTCTCACCGATTTAATAAATTTTACTTCAATCTCGGCTGTCACTACTAATATCCCTTTTGCAATGACTGCCTTGATCATCACCTCGTCCAAAAGAGCAGAGATGATTCCTCCATGCAAGATATTTTTATATCCCTGAAATCTGTTGTCAGCCACATATTCTGCCCTGGAGACGCCTTCATCGCAGAAAAAATCGACTCTCAAACCATAATCGTTCTTATCCCCGCAAACGAAACAGTTCGAATATTTTCTTATTAGTTCCATAATCTTTCCTCTTATCCTAAAAGAAAAATGGTGGTTCTCCATTCACTCGAAAAACCACCATTCTTGATATCATTTAGTCGGTCAGTTGATTACTCGGGCGACTTGGGTATTTCAGTAACCCCTTTTTTCAGGGTGTCGATACCAGGTGCCATCTCCATCTTTCCGGTTCCGGGTATGACTAATTTTTCAGGCTCATCGGTTATAGCGGATTTAGCATCTTTACCGAATTTCTGAATCTCCATGCTCATCCCTGGGGAAACCGATTTAGCCAGTCCAAAAAAGGGAACCTCTTTAGCCTGCCAGACGTCCGTTACCTCTTTGTTTTCTGAGAAATACTGCATGTGAGTACATTCAAAAATGCCAGCGGGAGTCTGCAGCTTCTCCTTTCCCAGGTCCTTTACTTCTCCTTCCTTCTTGACCTTCTCCTCCTCTTTCTTCATCGGGGCATTTATCATCCGCATCATCTCTTCAGGAAGCTCCATTGCCTTATCTTTATTGTGCTTGAAAATCATCCGGCTGATGTTTCCTTTTTTCTCAGGGTCTCCGGAGATGAGCATCTTGACGATATCGGTATTGCCGGTTTTAGGATCAGTGGTCTGGTATTCATACCAGTAAAGCTCTTTGCCATCTTGAGTTTTTTCCTTGCCCACTATGGACATTCTGGCTAAGGTTTCGATTTTTTGAGATGGATAAATCATTTTATACTCGGCATAACTACCCACCTCCGGCATTTTGAATTCACCGAACATCTTGGG
This sequence comes from Terriglobales bacterium, assembly GCA_035543035.1. Taxonomy (GTDB): domain Bacteria; phylum Zixibacteria; class MSB-5A5; order MSB-5A5; family RBG-16-43-9; genus RBG-16-43-9. Next base: position 1,581 of record DATKKH010000161.1, read on the forward strand.
CATATTGCCTGGACCTGGTATTCCCGGCATCTGGGCACTGCATAGCTGGACGAAAAAGAAGAACAGGCAGAGCCAGAATAAAGATTTTTTGAGTATCATGAAACCTCCTTTTTTTTACGATTTGGTTTCCGCGATTCGCTTTTTGACTTTAGCCTATAGCCTTTAGACTTTAGACTTTTTAAGCAGCTTGACGATGATTCCTTTCTGGATATGCAGTCTGTTTTCCGCCTGGACAAAAACCACCGAGTTTTTTCCGTCCATTGCTTCGTCAGTTATCTCCTCCCCCCGGTGAGCAGGCAGGCAGTGCATTACCAGACAGTCCTTTTTAGCGTAACCGATAAGCTGGGGGTTGACCTGAAATCTCTGCAGCAGCCTGGCTTTTGACTCATATAAATCCTCTTGTCCCATGCTTGCCCAGACGTCGGTGTAGATCACATCTGCATTCTCGACTGCCTCGATCGGGTAATTGGTAAGCTTTATCTTGCTTACTCCGGATTTTTGTGCTCTTTCCAGAACCTTTTTATCCGGCATAGTCTCGGGTGAGGTCCCGATGCGTAAATCCAGAGGAATCAGGCATGCTGCATCCAGAAACGCGTTGCACACGTTATTGCCGTCCCCGACATAGGCAATCGAGATGTTCTCGATTTTTTTCTTCTTTTCGAAAATAGTAAAAAGGTCTCCCAGGATCTGGCAGGGGTGATAAAGGTCAGTCAGCGCATTGATCACCGGCACCCTAGCGAATTTGGCTAATTCCTCGACCCCGGAGTGCTCGAAGGTGCGAATAACGATAAGGTGTATCATCCGGGATAATACCTCTGCACCGTCATAATACCATTCCCTTTTTTCCGGATCATCTTTTTTCCCCAGCTTGAATTCGTTTCCGGTGATGTAAAGCGACCTGCCTCCTAATTGCAGGATTCCCACCTCGAAACTTATCCTAGTCCTCAAAGACGGCTTGTGGAAAATGCAGACCGCTGCTTTATTCTTCAGAGGCTGAGGTTTAATCTTCCCCTTTTTCATATCAGCAGTCAGTTTGAAAACCTCTTTGACCTCCTTATAAGTAAAATCTGAAACTGCTAAAAAATCTCTTTTCATAAATGCTCCTGAAATAAGTTAAATTGGAATAAATTTAAAGAAGATTCCCGACAAGTCAAGGAAAATCAAGAGGTAGAGGCAATTCATGAATTGCCCCTACAAAAAAAACATCAGGACAGAACAATGTTCTGTCCCTACGGAAAAAGAAAGTCGGAATAAACCGGGAGGTTGCGAGTTTGTGAAGGTAGGGGTACAGCATGCTGTACCCCTACCAATAAAGAACGTCCGACAGAATCGTCGGACGCTACGAACTACCAGCAAGGCTGAAGCCTAGCCCTACGAAATTTCTTAACGCTCACGTCTTTTCTTCCACTTGAACCCTCAACCCCTTGAATCCTTGTCCCCTTGTGCTATGAAAAGGCTAAACGTCCGAGTTATAATATATACCTGCTTAGATCTTTATCTTCGACAATAAACCTTAAGGTATCTTCAACCATTTTCTTAGTCACGACAATCTTTTGCATTTTAGTTTCCGGTATTCTGAACATTATATCTTCCAAAAGAGTGGTCATAACCGTATGCAGTCTTCTGGCGCCTATATTTTCGGTCCGCTCGTTTACTAAATTGGCAATGTGCGCTATTTCCTCGATTGCCTCTTTCTCGAATTCAATCTCAACCCCTTCGGTGGCTAAGAGAGCGGTATACTGCTTGATCAATGAGTTTTTTGGCTCGGTCAAAATCCTGACGAAATCTTTGGTGCTGAGGCTGTCTAACTCTACCCTGATCGGAAATCTCCCCTGCAGTTCGGGAATTAGATCGGATGGCTTATATGTATGAAAAGCTCCGGCTGCGATGAACAGAACGTGGTCGGTTTTAACCATCCCGTATTTGGTCATCACGTTGGTCCCTTCCACTATGGGTAATAGATCTCTCTGGACTCCTTCGCGTGAGACATCCGGACCTGCGCCTTTTACCTTCTCCCCTACGATCTTATCTATCTCATCCACGAAGATTATGCCGGAGTTTTCCACCCTTTCCAAAGCAGTAGAGACAACCTCCTCCATATCCACCAATCTGCCAACTTCTTCCTGGGTCAGAATCCTCTGTGCCTCACCCACGCTTACTTTCCTCTTCTTGGTCTTCTTGGGAATCATTCCGGAGAACATCTCCTGAAAATTGAATCCTAATTCCTCTATGCCGGCTGGGGTGAAAATCTCAACTGTGGGGAATTTATCTTCGGCCACGTCTATCTCGATATGTCTGTGGTCTAATTTGCCCTGTTTTAGTTTCTCTCTCAGCTTTTCCCTGGTCTTCTTTCTTTTTTCCTCTAACTCCTTACTCGGCACTGGAAGAGTCTCCTTGGAAGCATTTCTCCTTTTAGGTGAAACCGGCAAAAGCAGGTTCAGGATTTTTTCCTCTGCCAGCTCGGCTGCTTTCTGGCTGACCTCAGATGATTTTTCACGTTTGACCATATTGACTGCCAGATCGGCTAAATCCCGCACCATAGACTCGACATCACGGCCTACGTAGCCTACTTCGGTGAACTTAGAGGCCTCCACTTTGACAAAAGGAGCACTGGCTAAATTCGCAAGCCTTCTGGCTATCTCGGTTTTTCCCACTCCGGTCGGACCAATCATTATGATATTGTTGGGCATTATCTCATCTTTCAGTTCCCCTGCCACCTGCTGCCTTCTCCACCTATTCCGGAGGGCAATCCCCACCGATTTTTTGGCTTTATCCTGCCCGATTATATATTTATCCAACTCTTCGACGATCTGATTTGGCGTAAGCTCTTTCATCTTAGTGTTCTCCCGGACCATCTTATGAATTTAGTATCTGGAAATTGGTCAAACTTCCTGAGATTAAAAGGGCGAAGTTGAACTCCGCCCCTACGCGGGTTTTGGCAAACCTGAAGGTTCGGACCCCTGAGTTTCTTTACAATTCCTCGATTATTATCTTATCATTAGTGAAAACGCAAATGGATGAGGCTATTTCTAATGATTTCTTGACGATTCCTTTTGCATCCAAGTCAGAATATTCCACCAAGGCACGAGCAGCAGCCAAGGCATAGGGTCCACCTGAGCCTATAGCCACGATATCGTCATCCGGCTCGATTACGTCTCCGTTCCCGGAAATCACCAAGGCATGCTCCTTATCCAGAACTGCTAGGAGAGCTTCCAACCTTCTTAAGTACTTATCCATCCTCCACTCTTTTGCCAGCTCCACTGCTGCCCGGTAGATGTTGCCGTGAAACTCCTCGATTTTCGCTTCAAACCGATCGAACAAGGCAAAGGCATCTGCAGAAGACCCGGCAAAACCGGCTAAGATGGTATTATTATACAGCCTTCTGAGCTTTCTGGCATTTTGCTTGATGATGGTATTCTCAAAGCTGACCTGCCCGTCCCCCCCGATTGCCACTTTGCCTTTATGCCTGATTCCCAGGATGGTTGTCCCTAAAAATTTTTGAGTTGATTCTGTCATATTTCACCTTTTAATCATTATACCCCGATCTGGGGTGTGCTTTCTGATAAACCTTTTTCACCCTTTCCAGGGAGACATGCGCATAAATCTGGGTAGTGGAGAGCTTTTCATGTCCCAGCATTTCTTTGACCGCCATAAGGTTTGCTCCTTCGTCCAGAAGATGGGTAGCAAAGCTGTGCCTCAAAGCATGGGGACTGAATTTTTTTTCTTCGATCACCTTAGCCCCATATTTTTTAACCACCCTGGCAATGCCCCTGCGGCCGAGTTTCTCCCCGTATTTATTCGAGAAAATAAAATCTCTTTCTGTTTTTTTAGAGTCGAGATATTTCAGCAGAAGATTCCCTGCATTCCGGCCCAAAGGTACAATCCTTTCTTTACTCCCTTTCCCCAGAACCGTTATCTCGCCCTCCTCGAAATTTATATCTCCCCTCTTAAGGGAGGAGAGCTCATCCAGTCTCAAGCCAGTATTGTAAAACAGCTCCAGGATCGCCCGGTCTCTTAGCCCTTCTTTTTCCTCCTGGAATAGTGATGGCTCAAGCAGGGAGTTGACCTGGGGTAAGCTTATGGCTCGAGGAAGTCTTTTTTTTCTTTTGGGAGCTTCCAGGCTTGATGTCGGATTGGTCTTGACCTTCAATCTTCTTTGCAGATACCTGAAAAATGACCTTAATGTCGAGAGTTTCCTCTGGATCGAGGAAGGATCAAACCCTTTCTGGCTGTGATAGATCAGATAATTCTTAATATCTTTCCTCTGGATCGAATCCGGTGCGATTTTTTCCTTTTGCTCGGATTTCAGAAAATCTGCAAGAGAAAAAAGGTCCTTCTTATAGGCGTTGAAAGTATGAGAGGAGTAATTTTTCTCAGACCGGATGTAAGAAAGATAATCCTGAATGCTGCTCTTCAGCTCGTCTTCAGTGGATAAAACGCCGGACATAGAATCTTATCCTTCAACTTTTGACTACGGTTTTTTCTTCAGTCGTGCTTTTTTCATATTTACATTTCAGGCACAAAAGATATTCCCCTTTTTTCTTGCTCTCTTTCAGAACCAGAAAATTCGCCCCGCACTGGGGACAGTTCTCTTTTACCGGCCTGTCCCAGGTAGCAAAATCGCACTTGGGGTAATTGGAACAGCCGAAAAAGATTTTTCCTTTTCTGCTTTTCTTCTCGACGATAAATCCGCCGCATCCCCTGGGACAGGGAATCCCTAAAGAATAAGGCTTGGTATTCTTGCACTCGGGATATCTGGAACAGGCTAAGAATTTCCCGAACCTGCCATTTTTCAAAACCATTGGAGAGCCGCAGAGTTCGCATTTTTCATCGGTAATTTGGTTTTGCTCACCACTGTTCAGGGGCTTGGTGTTCTTGCATTCGGGATAAGCAGAGCAGGCTAAAAATCTGCCGTGTCTTCCCCATTTTATCACCATCGGGCTGCCGCATTTTTCGCAGACCTCTCCGGTTTTCTCCTGGATGGTGCTCTTTATCTCCTTCCTTTTCTTTTCTGCTTCTTCCAGGATTGATTTGAAAGGGGTATAGAAATCTTTCAGGACTTTGACCCAGTCATCTTCCCCTTCCTCGATCCGGTCCAGCTCTTCCTCCATCTCTGCCGTGAACCCCACGTCGAAAAGCTCCGGGAAATTCTCCACTAAAATCCGGTTTACGGTCTTGCCCAACTCTGTGGGAAAAAGTTTTTTCTTTTCTTTTTCCACATATTTTCTATCCTCGATAGTCCCCACGATAAGGGCATAAGTGGAAGGCCGTCCGATCCCATTGGCTTCTAATTCCTTGATAAGAGTAGCTTCGGAAAATCTTGCAGGCGGCTTGGTGAAATGCTGTTCCGGCTCAAGCTTCAGGAGATTCAAACTTTCACCCTGCTTTAAGACCGGAAGCTTTTTCTCTTCCCCATTCTCTCCGTTTTCCTCTTTTACTTCCTGGTATACCTTTAAGAAACCGTCAAATCTCAATTCCGAGGCAGATGCCCTGAAGGTGTATCCATCTCCCTGGATTTCTACTGTGGTGGTATCGTAAATCGCCTCCTTCATCTGCGAAGCTAAAAACCGGTTGTAAATTAACTGGTATAATTTAAACTGGTCTTTGCTCAGATATTTTTTTATCTCATCCGGCGGATATTCGACATAGGTAGGTCTGATAGCCTCATGCGCTTCCTGGGAATTTTTCTTGGATTTATATTCCCGCGGCCTGTCCGGAAGATAATTGGACCCGAAATTTTTCTCGATATAGTCCCGTGCAGCCTTTTTGGCAGAATCCGCTATGCGGACAGAATCGGTACGCATATAAGTGATCAAACCAACCGACCCTTTTTCCCCTAATTCGACTCCTTCATACAGCTGCTGGGCTATGACCATGGTTTTCTGGGGCGAGAAATAGAGTCTGCGTGCAGAATCCTGTTCCAGGGTTGAGGTGATAAAAGGAGGATAAGGGTTTCTGCTTCTTTTCTCCGTGTTGACAGAAGCTACTTTGTAGCTTTTCCGTTTTAAGTCCTGAAGTATCTCTTCTGCCTTAGTCTGGTTTTCGATTCTAAAATCTTCCCCTTTGATTTTGACTAATTCTGCGGAGAATGATTCATTTTTCTGGTTTTCGAACCAGCCGGTGATGCTCCAGTATTCCAGAGGAACGAACTTCTGGATCTGCTCTTCACGTTCGCAGATTATCCTCAGGGCGACTGACTGAACTCTTCCCGCGCTCAACCCCCGGTAAACTGTCTTCCACAAAAAAGGGCTGACTTTATATCCCACAATGCGGTCCAATATCCTTCTTGCCTGCTGGGCATTGACCTTGTCCATATCGATTGGACCAGCTTTTTCTATCCCTTTTAGAACCGCTTCTTTGGTTATCTCGTTAAATGATGCTCTTAGGATGTTGGGATTGGTCTTTTTGACTTCCTCTGCTACATGCCAGGCAATGGCCTCACCTTCCCTATCCGGATCAGGGGCTAAATAGACTTTCTCGGCTTTGCCTGCTTCTTTTTTGAGCTTATCGATGACTTTTTTCCTGCCGGGAATAACCACATATCCGGGCTTGAAATCCTCTTCGATTTTCACGCCCAGGCTTTTCTGGGGCAGGTTCTTTATATGGCCCAATGAAGCCTCTAATTGATAATCCTTGCCTAAAAACCTTTTTAGGGTTTTGGTCTTGGCTGGCGATTCTACAATGACTAAGTTCTTTCCCATAAAAATATACGTCTATCCTTTCTTTCTTGCCCTTAATTCGGGATACTCAAATTCGATCTTTCCTTTCAACAGCGATTTCAATGCCTCTTCCGCAGCCCTGGGCTCTTTTGCTTCCTCATCTGAATTGGTTTCTTTTTCGGCTATGAAATCCTGATTTATCTTACGTGCCTTTTTGGCAGCAACGATGACTTTGGTGAATCTATTTATCCTCAGGTTGGATTTTTCATCCAGGGAGAAATCCGGCATTCAGCTACCTCCTTTTTTTTGTAGGGCAAGCCTTTAAGCCTGTTCATCTTCTTAGGGTCTCAAAATTTTGACCCCTTACATCCTTTCCTCAATAGCGAGATACTTGAAAGGTTGAAGCTTTGCCTTACATCTGGAATTTAAATTTATCTTAATTTGATTTTTTCCCCAAACAGATTTCCAGTTCTGTCCTGTTTGCCCTGTTCTTTTCGGCAGTAATGATCTCCTCCAGAAGCTTTACGGTATCTTTGAGCTTTCTGTTGACTAATATGTAATCGTATCTCCTGCAAAAAGAGATCTCTTTTAAGGAAGCCTTAAGCCTTTTCCTGATCACATCCGGCTTATCAGTCCCCCTTCCGGATAATCTCTTTTCCAGCTCGCCAAGAGATGGTGGCAAAATAAAAATCGATACGCTCTCAGGATATTTTCGTTTGATAACCATGCCACCCTGGACATCCAGGACCAGAAGTATGACCTTAATCTTTCCTTCGGCTTTCTGAATATTTTTTTTAGGCGTGCCGTAATAATTTCCGAAAACCAATGCCCATTCCGCATACGCATGCTCTTTTATTTTCCTCTGGAAAGCTTCCCGGCTGATGAAATGGTAATCGACCCTCTCTTTTTCCCCTTTTCTTTTTTCTCTGGTGGTGAACGAGATCGAGCGTTTAAATTCCGGATGTTTCTTAAGCAGCATCTTTGCTATAACGGTCTTTCCTCCACCAGAAGGCGAAGATAAAACCACCAGCATGGGTCCTGTCTTTTTTTTCATTTTTTTGCTTTTTCTTTTACTGACCACTGACAACTCACCACTGCTTTTATTCTATGTTCTGCACCTGTTCCCGGAGCTTTTCGATCTCCTCTTTCAAAAAGATTACCAGTTGAGAAATAGAGACGTTCAGGGCTTTTGATCCTATGGTATTTGCCTCCCGGTTCATCTCCTGCAGGAGAAAGGTGAGCTTCTTGCCGACCGGAGCCTGCTCTTCCAGGGCAGTCAGGAATTGCTGGTTATGGCTCCTGAACCTGACGCACTCCTCGGTTACATCCGACCTTTCTGCCAGAAGTGCCACCTCCTGGCTCAGCCGCTGCTCGTCCAGATTTACGCCCCCTAAAAGCTCGGATATTCTGCCCTGCAACCTCTGCCGGTATATCTCCAGGTTCTCGCTTGAAAGAGACTCTATCTTGTCCAATACCTCATCCAGCTTTTTTACTCTTCCCCTCAGGTCCTCGCTCAGTTTCGATCCTTCTGACCTGCGCATCATGTTAAGGTCTGTCAGGGCTTTCTCTGTGACCTCTGAGATAACCTTCCAGGCTTTTTCCAGATCATATTCTTCTTTTTCCAGCTTGATCAGGTCAGGAAGATTGATGAAATCTTTTACTTCTAGTTCTCCTGAAAGCTTATATTTTTTCTTCAGCTCCTGGAAAATGTGGTAATATACTTCAGCTGCTTCCTGGTTTAATTTCACGTAAGAAGACGGTTGCAGGTTCTCTTCCCAGCTGAGGCTATAGGTGATCTTCCCCCGGGTAATCTTGCCTAAGATTTTCTCCTTTATTTTTGCTTCCAAAAGCGAAAGAAATTTAGGAAGCCTGAACTGGATTTCGCAAAAGCGGTTGTTGACCGAACTTATCTCCACCCCTACTTTAAAATCCGGGTTAACGGCTTCAGCTTTTCCGTACCCGGTCATGCTTAAAATCATTTATCCTCCTTAAAGTTTTATCCAATTATTAACTGCCTGACCTGATTTGTCAACTTTTATTTTATAGGTCGAGTTGGTAGGGCGTATTGCTTTTCGGCTTCGCTCAGAGCAGTGAGCCTGTCAAACTGCAATACGACCCTTCATCTTTTTCACCCAGATATGAATTCACCAATCGTAAAATGCGAGCCAGTTACACAGAGAATATCGTTCTTTTCCATCTTTTTTAAAGCACTATGATAGGCTGCCTTTACGCCAGAAACCGCACTGTATCTCAATCCTAACTTTCGAGCTTCCCCAGACAGCGAGTCAAGTTTAGCCGAGCGGGAATAATCGGGCTGGGTCAAGATAATCTCCTTTGCTTTCCGGCTCATAATCTGGAGCATCTTCCTGTAATTCTTATCGTCCATCACCCCGAATACAAAATATATTTTTTTGTCCGGTAATAACTTATCCAGTGCAGATACCAGATTTTTAATTCCATCCGGATTATGAGCCACGTCCAAAATTACCAGAGGTTTTTTTCTGTATATTTCTAATCTTCCAGGCCAGTCTACCTTACTTAGTCCTGGAAAAATTGCTTTTTTATCAACTTTAAAACCTTGACATGTTAGATTCTCTATGGCTAAAATAGCGCAGGCAGCATTTCTGACCTGGTGCTCACCTGCTAAATTGAGTCTAAGTCCGGAATAGGTATCCATTCTGGTCTTTAAACTGAATTCTATTCCTTCAATGGAACTTTTTTTGATCACCCATTTAGAATCCTTGAAAACCGAGAAAAGCTCAGATTTTTTCTGCCGGCACAAGGACGAGATAACTTTAAAAGGGGTCGGTTTATCGATCGATGTAACTGTCGGAACATGATCCTTGACTATTCCACCTTTTTCCCAGGCTATTTCTTTTAAGGTTTTTCCTAATCTGTCGGTGTGCTCCAGCCCGATGTTGGTGATTACGCTTACCTCAGGTTTCAGAATATTAGTCGAGTCTAACCTCCCTCCCAGACCGGTCTCTACAACTGCCAGCTCGATTTTCTTATCAGCGAAATAGGAGAAAGCCAGGGCAGTGGTTACCTCAAAAAATGTATACTTTTTCTTCAGAATCTCTTCTTTTAGATCTGAGACGAAATCCGTTAGGTAATTTTTTTCTATTAGTGAATCTCCTGCTCTGACCCTTTCTCTGAAATCAATGAGATGAGGTGAAGTGTAAAGGCCGCAGGAATATCCGGCAGTTTTCAGAATCGAGTAAAGCATGGCACAGCAGGAGCCTTTTCCATTGGTCCCGGCCACATGAATCGAGGAAAATTTGAGATGGGGATTACCCAGCTTTCTCATCAGAGAATAAGTATTCTCCAGTCCCAACTTTATCCCGAACTTCTCCAGACTGAAAAGAAAATCGACTGCCTGCTGATAATTCATCTTGATTTTAAAGGATAAAAAATTCCTCTGGACTCAACTTGTTTTATTAGAGGGCAAGAGATATTCTAACAGAAGAGAAACAATCTTTTTTAAATCTTTTCTTTCCACGATCTTGTCCAAAAAACCGTGCTCTAAGAAAAACTCGGAGCTCTGGAAGCCGGGAGGAAGCTCCTGCTTGATGGTCTGCTGGATCACCCTGGGTCCGGCAAATCCTAAAAGAGCTTTGGGCTCGGCAATTATGACATCGCCCAGGGAAGCATAGCTTGCCATTACCCCGGCCGTAGTGGGGTTGGTGAGAACGGAGATAAACGGGATGTTGGCATCATAGAGTTTAGCCAGGAGAGCGCTGGTTTTTGCCATCTGCATCAGGGATAAAATCCCCTCCTGCATCCTGGCTCCGCCCGAGCAGGATACGATCACCAGGGGAATTTTTCTCTCCAGGGATCTTTCTATGGCTCTGGTCACCTTCTCGCCGACCACCGAACCCATGCTGCCGCCGATAAATCCAAAATCCATTACCCCGAAGCTGACCTCTTTGTTTTCGATCTTGCCAATTCCCACGATCACCGCATCATTAAGCCCGGTTTTCCTGCGCGAATCCCTTATCCGGTCAGGATATCTCTTGGAATCTTTAAACTTCAATGGGTCGCTGGAGACTAAATTTTCGTCGAACTCTTCTAATTTTCCCTCGTCCAGCAGAAGCTCGATATAGTCTTTGGATTTTATCCTGAAATGAAAGTTACACCGGTGACAAACCCACAGATTTTTTTCCAGCTCTTTGACGTAGATTATTTCCCCGCAGCTTTCGCACTTAGTCCACAAACCGTCCGGAATCTCTTTTTTCTGCTGGGAGACCAGCCCATTCTTGGGTTTTTTAAACCATTCCATAAATCTCTCTTTTAGAGCTTTTTCTCCATTATGATGGCGTCCTCTACTGGAAAACGGTAATAATTTTTCCTTCTGCCGATCGGATCAAAACCGAGTTTCCGGTAAAGTGACAGGGCGATTAAGTTGGATACCCTCACGTCCAGGGTCACACTTTTGCATTTATTCTTTAATCCCTGCTCGAATATCCATTCCATCATCTTCTGGGCTATCCCCTGGCGGCGGTGTTCCTTATCCACGGCGATGTTGGCTATCTGCAGCTCATCCTCGATTTTCCATAAGCAGGTGTATCCAATTAATTTCTCTTCTTTCCTTACGACTGCAGGATAAGTAAAGTCCTTTTTGATATCTTCCAGAAAAGACTCTTTTGTCCACGGGTCAGAAAAGCTTTCTTTTTCTATCCTAAGAACTTCCTCTAAATCTCCTTCCTTCATCCGGTCGATAGTCAAATCCTTGTATTGTTCAGACATTTTTGAATTTCAGCTCCTGCTCAGAACTTCTCAGATAGAGCGGTTCTATTTTATCCAAATCCTCAAACTCTGACCGTTTAAACTTCTCCTGCCCCAGAAAAGCTACTGCAGTTCCGCTAGGTAAATTCACTTTTCCTTCTAAGAAATGGGCTTTCTCTCCCAAGAGCTTGCTCAAATTCTCCTGGAAAACCTCCAAACCCAAACCTAAGAATATAACCTCATTAGGAATTTTGGCAACAAGTTTTTCAATGCTGGTGACCCAGTAGTCCGAAACTCTCTTTATTTCTCCATTTTTGAAATCATAAACCGCCGAGTAAACTTCTTTTTTCTTGGCATCCAAAATCGGCACCAGAGGATATGAGGAAGATTTTTGAAAATGGACCAAGCCATCTAAAGTCGGGACTGAAATCAAAGGTTTGCCAGAAGCAAAACAGAGCCCTTTTGCAGTCGCCAGACCGATTCGCAACCCTGTGAAAGAACCAGGTCCAATGGAGATAGCAACTCCGTCCAGTTCTTCTAATTTTATGTCAGCCTCATTTAGAACTTTATCGATGCTGGGCAGTAGTATCTGGGCATGAGTCTGACCAGCATTAAACCTAAGTTCAGATATGACTTTTTGATCTTCGACAATTCCTAACGCTAAATATGGGGTAGCCGTATCAATGCCTAAGATTTTCATAAAATTTTACATTTTTAAGGTAGCGCAAGGCTTCAGCCTTCCATTTCATGTAGGGGCGTATTGCTCTTCGGCTTCGCTCAGAGCAGTGAGCCTGTCGAACTGCAATACGCCCCTACAAACCCAGATCAACTGGGGCGAACATACAGGTTCGCCCCTGCGTATTTTGAACAGACAGGAATGTCTGTTCTACTATCAGAATTTCTCTATCTTTATCTCCCTTTCGTTTTCCGAGAGAATTTTCAGGTGAATATCAATTCTTTTTTCCGGCAAAAGCTCAGCTGCTTTTTCTGCCCATTCCACAATGCAGACCCCCTCTCCGTAAAAATATTCCTCATACCCCAGATTAATGATCTCGGATAACTTCTCCAGTCGATAAAGGTCTATATGATAGACTTTGTATTTCCCCTGATATTCGTTGATCAGGACAAAGCTGGGGCTTACCACAAAATCTATCACCTTCAGTCCGGAACAGATTCCCTGGGCAAGACAGGTTTTGCCGCTTCCCAGAGGGCCGAAAAGGGCAACCACCAGCCCTGGATAAAATTCCTGAGCTATCTTTTCCCCCAGCTCTTTGGTTTCCTCCGGAGAGGAGGTTATGATTTTCTCTTTAAGCAAATCTAATTTATCTATGCCTGGCTCGAATTATATTTTAGGCCTGAGAACCGTTACCGGAAGTATCATCTCCTCCAGCGAAATACCACCGTGCTGGAAGCTGTTTTTATACTGCCTTTCATACTCGTTCTGCTTGGTCGGGTAGACGAAATAGTAATCCTCCTTGGCAATGATATAGGTTGTGCTCATAGTGTAGGAAGGAAGCTTGTATCCTCCGGGATCTTTGATCAGCAGAGCATCTTTCAGATCGCAGTTGAGGTTATCCCCGTATTTGTATCTCAAATTGGTGGAGGTATCTTTTTTACCGTGAGCTACTGTCCCTCTGGTTCCCAGAACGCTGCCGTGATCAGTAGTCAAAAGGACTGTGCAGTCCTGCCTGGACAGGTACTTCAGTATCTCGAAGAGGGAGGAATGCAGAAACCAGGACCTCATCAAAGAGCGGAAAGCCCCCTCGTCCGGTGCAATTTCTTTGAGAATTTCGGATTCGGACCTTCCGTGAGCCAGGATATCCAGGAAATTGTAAACGATGGAGAGAAGAGATCCGCTCCGGTAGGAGGATATTTTCCGGGCCAAATTGTCACCTTCGGCGATGTCCAGGACTTTGACATACTTGGGCTCGGTTTTGAATGTCAGCTTCAATCTTTGTAACTGGGCATCCAAAAGCTGTCTTTCATACCGGTTCCGGCTGGAGTCATCCTCGGTCCCGGCTTTCCAGAGTTCAGGATATAATTTTGCGACCTCTTCTGGGAAAAGCCCGGAGAAGATCGCATTTCTGGAGTAAGGAGTGGCAGTCGGAAGTATGGAATAGTAATATTCCCTGGTTAAGTTGAAATACTGGTTCAGGATCGGCTCGATGAACAGGTACTGATCCAGTCTCATACAATCGACCAATATTAAAAAGACCGGTTTCTTTTCCAGAAGCAGGGGATAAAGATATCTGGGGACGATGTCCACGGAAAGCGCAGGAGAATCCTTTTTTTGCACCCAGTTATGATAGTTACTTTCGATAAATCTGCCGAACTCCAGATCACATTCCCTTTTCTGGGTGAGATGAGTTTCAGTCAAACCCAGATCCTTGAAATCCTCCATCTCCAGGTCCCATTCCGAAAGGAGCCTGTGGATGTGTATCCATTCTCTCCAGGTTAGAGGACCTGACAGGAGTGAGCGAACCTGATTAAAATCCGTCACATATTTTCTGGAAAGATGCTCCTCTCTGATTCTCCTTATGCCTAAAATCTTTTTGGCGGCTGAAAGGACCTGGCTGGGATTGACCGGCTTGGTCAGATAATCGTCGATCTTTTCGCCGATTGCCTGGTCCATCAGATTTTCCTCTTCGTTTTTCGTGACCATGATTACCGGCAGATGCGGATTTTTCTCCTTTATCTCTTCCAGAGTGGTCAAACCATCCTTGCCCGGCATCATCTCGTCCAGGAGAACTAAATCGAAATTTTTCTTTCCGACCAGAGCTATGGCGTCATCTCCATTCGAAGCCGGCGTTACTTTGTATCCTCTTTCCTCCAGGAAAATAATATGTGACTTCAGATTATCTATCTCGTCATCTACCCAGAGAATATTTTTGATCTCTTCTTTCATCTGCACCTCACAACATCGTTGAAATTTCTTAGTCCCCCCGATCCAATGGTAATGTGGGTTCCTTTGCCAGGTCAGGGGACCTGGCAAACACATATAAACACTTTTATATTATGTTGACACTCAATCTACGCTTTTTCACTACCCTTTTTTGAACTTAAGGGGAGACATACCTGGAAGGTTGTCTTTTGATTAGGAATACTTTCCAACAGGCTCAGTTTCCCCTTGTGATACTCTTCCACGATTCTTCTGGCTAAGGAAAGCCCCAAGCCCCATCCTCTCTTTTTTGTAGTATATCCTGGCGCGAAAATCTTCCCCTGCTCCCTGGCTGGAATCCCCCTACCATTATCAGTCACCAGGATAAAACCATTTTTTCTGCTCTTATCAATGCCGGTGGAAACCTCGATTTTCCCGTTTTGACATTCGACTGCCTCCACCGAGTTTTTAACTAGATTCTCGATAACCCAGGACAAAAGCTCCCGGTTCATCCCCAGCCTTAGCGACTCTCCCAAATGTTCTTCGATGGTTACTCCCTCGGGAATCCTTTCCTTAAAATAGATTACCGTCTCTTTGACCACTTCATTCAGATCAGCTTCCTTCAATTCCGGGAGCGAGCCAATCTGACCGAAACGGGAAGCTATTTTTTCCAGCCGTTTGACGTCTATCTCCATTTTATCCAGATAATCATTCTCCTGCATGGAGCGATTTCTCAAAAGCTCTATCCAGCCTAAGAGCGAAGAAAGCGGGGTTCCTAATTGATGGGCTGTTTCTCTTGCCATTCCCACCCAGATGTACCTTTTCTCGCTCCTCTGCATATTCCTGAAACTTATAAATCCGATCCCGATGACTATCGCCAGCAAGCCTGTCTCCAGATAAGGCATAATCCTGAGCTGGGAGATAAGCTCTGAATCGCCGTAATGGAGATAGTTGATGATCTTTTTCTCTTCTCCATAATAGATTGGGATAGGCTCTTTGTCCTGATCCATCTGCTTGATCAGTTTTCTTAACTTGAGCCTGGCTTCGGAGGTGGTGTCATCCCAGGCGATGCTGATTCCTCTCCAGGCTTGCGGCTGACCATCTGCCGTGGTGACAATAATAGGGAAATTACTTTTCCTTATCACCTCGTCGAAGATCAGGTCTATTTCTGCACCGGTGGTTGCCTCTGAGGCTACCAGGCTCCACAGCCTGGCATAAGCTGTAACCACTCTTTTAGCATCTTCCTTCAGGCGGTTGATCACGTACTGGGTATAAAATACATACACCAGGGCCAGGATGATTATACCCAGGAAAAGAGCCAGCTTAAAAAAGAGCGAAGAGAACCTCACTCCGGATTCATACTGGTTATTTCGTGCAGAATGATTATTTTTGTTTTCCATGCTTGAATCTAAGATATTATACGCAAATCAGGATGAGTATCAGGGCAAGCTTTTGACTACAGAGCGGGAAGGGACCCGGTGAATCTGGGTTTCGCACGCTCAACAAACCCTTCCCCATGTTGGTATTTATTTTTTGTTCGTCATTCGTCATCAGTCATCCGTCATTTTTGTTAGCTTATCTCTTCCAGCCCTCCCAGATAAGGTCTCAGAATTTCAGGGACAATGACTGTTCCTTTTTCAGTCTGGAAATTTTCCAGAAGAGCAGCCACTGTTCGGGCTAATGCCACACCTGAGCCGTTCAAGGTATGGACATATTCGGGTTTTGATTTCGGGTCAGGTTTATATTTTACTCCTATCCTTCTGGACTGAAAAGCCTCATAATTGCTGCAGGAGGAGACCTCAAGATACTTCTTGACTCCAGGTGCCCAAGCCTCGATGTCATAACACTTGGCTGCGGCAAAGCTTAAATCGCCAGTGCAGAGAAGCCGGACCCGGTAAGGGATTTTAAGAAGCTGTAAGACTTCCTCCGCATTAGCTACCAGCTTTTCGTGCTCATCATACGAATCATCCGGCTTTACGAATTTCACCAGCTCCACCTTGTCGAACTGGTGAACCCTTAAAATTCCGCGGGTGTCTTTGCCATAGGAGCCTGCTTCTCTTCTGAAACAAGGGGTATAAGCCACATAATAGATAGGCAGCTCCTCGGCTTTGAGGATTTCGTCCCGGTGAAGATTGGTTACCGGCACCTCGGCTGTAGGCACCAGAAAAAGATCGTCTTTTTCGCACAGGTACATATCCTCTGCCAGCTTGGGTAGTTGACCGGTGCCGGTCATACAGGCTCTGTTCACTACAAAG
>DATKKH010000162.1:0-10644 GCA_035543035.1 Terriglobales bacterium
GCCAGTGGTTCTGCGTAAATAAAATGGAATTGGGATTAACCTCAAACAATAAAGGAAAAATGAATATATTTTTGACTGGATTACCAGGCATTGGTAAAACTACGATTATTAACAAGGTAATCGAGAAGTTGAACCGTTCTACCTGCGGATTTTTCACAACCGAGGAGAAAGAAGGAGAGACCAGGGTCGGTTTCAAAGTAGAGACTCTTTTCGGAATGCAGGGAGTGCTGGCACATAAGGATTTAAAGAGTAAATACCGGGTAGGTAACTACGGGATTGCTGTAACCGGCTTTGAGAAGATCGTTTCCCGGGAGCTGGAAAGGTGCCTACGAGGAAGCAGTATAATTATCATCGATGAGATAGGAAAGATGGAGCTTTTCTCCAGGAGATTTCAGGACTTGGTCCTGGAATGTCTAGATGCCCCGAATCCGGTGCTGGGAACTATTATGTTCGGGTATCATCCTTTCGTGGAGAGGATCAAGAAGAGGGAAGATGTGAAAATCTTCGAGGTGACCAGGAAAAACAGAAATCAGATGGTCAGCATCCTGCTGAACGAGCTTGCCGGCGGCAGCAAAGTTAAAGTCTCCCCAGAGGAAAAGAAAGTCTGATTCCTCAAAAAAAGTGGTCAGTAGTGAGTGTCAGATCGGAGTGCGACCCTTTCAGGGTCGCTTTTTGTAGTGATGATTCTTGCGCCTAACAGGAGAATAGGGGAGGGGCTTGTCCCCTCCCGTTTTTCTTTTGTAAGTCCAACGCATCGGAGACGAGCTTCGACACTGCAGTTATTCTGTAGGGACAGAACAGTGTTCTGTCCCTACACTAATTTGAGCACTCCAGCCCCGTTTATTTTTCCCTGCTTGAGTAACTGAAGAGCTCGATTTGCCTCTTTTAAGGGGAAAAGAGTTACCTCTGTGTGAATGGGAATTTCTGCAGCAAGCTTGAGAAGTTCTTCTCCATCTTTTCTGGTGCTGTTAGATACGCTTCTCAGGGTTTTCTCATAATATAAATGTTCTATATAATCCAGCTGTGGAATAGGTGTCATATAAATTCCGGCTAAGGCAAGGGTCCCACCGCGGATTAAAGTTTTTAAAGCATAGGGGATTAATTCTCCTGCTGGTGCGAAGATAATCGAGCTGTGAAGCCTTTTTTCCGGGATTTGCTCGGCTTTCCCTGCCCAGACCGCACCTAAATCCAAAGCTAATTTCTGATGTTCTGTACTCCGGGTGAAAACGTAAACCTCACATTTCCAGAAGCGCGCTATCTGGATCACGATGTGAGCAGAGGCTCCGAAACCGTAAAGCCCCAATCTCTGTCCGGGTTTGATTTCGCTCAGACGTAAGGAACGGTAACCAATGATTCCCGCGCAGAGCAGAGGAGCAGCCTCTTCTGGTGAAAAAGTTTTTGTAACGGTATAAGCAAAATCCTCTGAGATTGCCGTATATTCGGCATAGCCACCGTTAGTATGATAGCCGGTGAATCTTGCATTTTCACACAGGTTTTCTCTTCCACTCCTGCAGAACTCACATTTACCATCAGTAGAATTTAACCAGGCAATTCCGACTCTGTCACCAAGCTTGAAACGTCTAACTGCTGCTCCTTTTTTCTCTACAATCCCCACAACCTGATGACCAGGTATGATGGGCAACTTAGGTAAAGGAAGCTCTCCTTCCACTGTGTGCAAGTCTGTATGACAGATTCCACAAGCATGAACTCTAACTAAAATCTCTTTTGGTCCAACCTGGGGGATAGGAACATTTTCTGAGCTAAGCGGGATTTCCTCGATTTTACCTGGTTTTCTCAGGACCATTGCCTGCATAAAGTTACCTCAGAATTTTGTAGAGACGCATAGTCATACGTCTCTGCTCCTCAAACAAGGTTAAACTCTTGAAAGAATAATCTATCCTTAGAGATGCCATTTGGCAAGTTCTTTTTGACTGCAGGAGTGTATAGCATACGCGCCCCTACTTTTCCCTTGCCACTTTTTTATTCTTCTGATATATTCATTTGGTATGGAGAAAAAAGGTAAAAATATTCACGAGCGCAAAGCCGATAAAGGGTTAGGAGGTGCAAAAGATGAGTTAAAGATAATTGCCACTAACCGCAAAGCCCGGCACGAATATTATATAATCGAAACCTATGAAGCCGGACTGGTGCTAAGCGGGACAGAGGTAAAAGCGTTAAGGGAAGGCAAGGCGAATTTGAAAGATTCATATGCCAGAATAGATAAGGAGGAAGTAGCTCTTTTAAATATGCACATCAGCCCGTATGAAAAAGGGAACAGGTATAATCAGGACCCGACCAGACCAAGGAAACTTTTGATGCATCGAAGTCAGATACGGAGATTGGTGGGAAGAGTCATCGAAAAAGGGCTAACCCTGATTCCGCTCAGGCTCTATTTCAAAGGAAGCTATGCCAAAGTGGAATTAGCCCTGGCGGTGGGGAAGAAACTTTATGACAGACGTAAAGCAATAGCCGAGAGGGAAGCCAACCGAGATTTAAGAAGAGCTTTAAAGGAGAGGAATAAGTGATTAACTTTCTTAAGGTTATCCTAATATTCATTTGTCTGATTTTACTTTATTCTTTTTCTCATGGCTCAACAATCACCATCGAAAAAGGTGATCAGAAATATGATTTGGAAGGTCTGGAGATAAACAACTATCAATATATAGAGTTTACCGGATTGAAAGAAATTTACGGGGGGGAGTTTCTCTGGAACCCTGCACGCAAACTTGTATCCTGGCAGGTAAAAGAGCATCAGTTCAGATTTAACTTTTTTTCTCCTTACATTGTCCTGGATCAGGATATTTATAACCTGACTTTGCCAGTCGAATTTAAGAACGGGAAGGTCTATCTTCCTTTCAAAACCTTCTGGCCCGTTCTGGAGATCATTGAGCCGCCAGAGGAGCTGGTCAGAAAACAAAGCGGCTATAATATCCTGGATGTCAGAGTCAGCCAGAAGCTGAACGGTTTGCTGATCGACGTATACCTTTCCCAGGCTCTAAATTATGAGGTCTTCAAGAGCGAGAACAACTGGATTATCATAAATTTCCTCGAGGGTAAGATCGACACTACTTTCTTCTCGAATTTCAAAATAGCAGATACCATCCTGGGAAGCAAAGCCTACCAGTTCAAGGGTTCTGCCCAGCTCTCCTTACAGCTTTTCAGGGATTTCCCCAAGTTCTACTACTTCTTTAAATCCACCCCGGATGGACTGTATCGTCTGCAGATAAACTTAGAGGATACTGCATCGACTCAGGCTCCTCCCTCAGAAAATGACGAGCCGGACAAGAACCCTATCGACGTTATCATAATAGATCCGGGGCATGGAGGAGAAAATTTCGGTGCTGTCGGTCCCAAGGGGACAAAGGAAAAAGATATCGTGCTGGATATAGGCTTGAGAGTTGAGAAACTGCTGAAAAACTCCAATCAAAAGGGTTTGCAAATCTATCTTACCAGGAGAGATGACAAGTTCATTCCCCTTGAGGACAGGGCATTATTTGCCAATCAAAAAGGAGGTGACTTATTTGTCAGCATTCATGCCAATGCTGCCAAAAGAAGAACAGCCTCAGGCACGGAGATATATTTCTTAGCCCAGGCGAAGAACGATGAAGCCCGGGCAGTCGAAGCTCTTGAAAACTCTGCCATCTTATTCGAGCGACCGCAAGGGACGCCAGCCGATACCTCCGAGCTAAATTTCATTTTAATGGATATGCTGCAAACGGAGTTCTTAAAAGAGTCAAGCGACTTGGCTCAGATCATACATGACCGGATGAAGCAGAGTCTGAATATACCGAGCCGGGGGGTTGATCAGGCTGGATTTTTCGTCCTGAACAAGACTTATATGCCCTCGGTCTTGGTTGAAACAGCCTTCATCTCCAATCCGGAGGAAGAGGCCCTGCTGAATAAAAGCACCTTCAGGCAGAAGATCGCTGAGGCAATCTGTCAGGGGATTTTGGATTTCAAAAATAAATATGAGGGAAAAGGAAAATGAAAATCAGTTCCAGAGCAATAGGAATATTCGATTCAGGAGTAGGCGGCTTAACCGTGGCAAAGGAGGTTTTTAAAAAACTTCCTCTGGAAAACGTCATTTATTTTGGAGATACTGCCAGGACTCCTTATGGACCCCGTTCAGCCGAAATCGTCAAGAAATTTTCCGTCCAGAACATCAGCTTTCTTTCCACCCAGGGGATCAAGCTGATAGTAGTTGCCTGTAACACCGCCTCAGCCGTAGCTTTGGACTATCTCAAAAGGATTTTTCAGCTCCCTTTAATGGGGGTGATCGAGCCAGGCTCCAGAGCCGCAGTCAGAATCACAAAAAGCGGAAGAATTGGGGTAATAGGAACTGCAGGGACGATCCGTTCAAAATCATATACAAAAGCCATTCAAAAGATAGATAACAAAATCAAAGTCTTCGATTACCCCTGTCCACTATTTGTCTCCTTAGCTGAAGAAGGTTATATCAATAAAAAGGCTACTTACCTGATTGCCCAGGAATATTTGTCTCCTTTGAGAAAACATAAGATCGATACTCTGGTTTTAGGATGTACACATTATCCTCTTTTGAAAAAAGTCATATCAGATGTGATAGGGAAGGATGTCGCACTAATCGATTCGGCAGAGGAGACTGCCCTGGAAGTCAAAAGGATATTGGAAAAGAAAGAGATGCTGAATCCGGCTCGTTCAGAGCCAGCATACAGATTCTATGTATCGGATTTTCCGGAAAAGTTTGTCCAGATCAGCGGAAGGTTCTTAGGGGAGAAGGTCCAAGAGGTTAAGAAGATAGATATTAATAAATACTAAAAACGTGATCGTCTTTCGTTTATCGTGAGCGTGAAAAGTAGTGGCGGTGTTTCCCCGCCCAGACAGGTCATAGGTTATAAGTAATAGGTCGTAGGGCAAGGCTTCAGCCTTGCTTTTCGACTACACTGGTCATTGCGAGAAGGTCATTTGACCGACAAAGCAATCCCTTTAAATTGAATGGATTGCTTCGTTCTGAAAATCAGAACTTGCAATGACACTCACAAATCAGCAGTAGACCCATGTTACCCTCAACGCGGGTCTAAAGAATTAGAGACGCATTGCTATGCGTCTCTACAGCACTTAAAATGAAACTAATCTTAGCTACCCGTAACCAGCACAAGCTAGAAGAAATCAAGAAGATTTTATCCGAAAATGATCGGATAGGCGAAAAGTTAGAAATTCTCACTTTAGAGGATTTTCCGAACGTGTCTGAGGTAGAAGAAACCGGCGAAACGATGCGGGAGAATGCCATCCTTAAAGCTAAAGCAGTTTATTCAGCCACTCGAATACCTGCACTGGCAGATGACTCAGGTCTGGAGGTCGATGCTCTAAATGGTGAGCCTGGTGTTATGTCGGCAAGATTTGCTGGACCAGGATGCACCTATAAAGATAATAATCTGAAACTGCTTGGTCTTTTGAATAGAATCCCTGAAGGGAAAAGGGGAGCAACTTTCAGATGTATGGTGGCATTGGTTTTGAGTCAGGGTGACATTAGGATTGTCGAAGGCAAAGTCAGGGGGGTAATCACAGATAAAGAAATCGGAGAAAACGGCTTTGGTTATGACCCGGTATTCTATCATCCAGAATCGAAGAAAACCTTTGCTGAGCTTACCCAGGAGGAAAAGAATAGAATTAGCCACCGGGGTATAGCTTTCAGAAAGGCTGAAAAGCTAATCGAAAAGATAATAGCAGATACCCGATAAAAATGGATTCAAGGAGCCTAGGGGTCAAGGGTTCAAGTCGTAGCGGAAGGCTTAGCCTTCCATCCTTTTTGAAAGATGTGCAGCCGGGACTTCAAGGCTCGAAAAGGTCACTATAGAATTACGATCTCATCCCCTTTCCCTTCTTCCCGCCTTAGGTAGGATCTTCGGCTTAAAAAGAGAGGGGGGAAACAGTCCCTATCTTCTTAAAATTGGGCAATTGCGACCGATAAATTAAGCAGCAATCATCTTTTTAGGGGTTGACGTAAACCAAAAAAAGGGTATATTTGTAAGGGTAGGGGGGTCTAAATTAAGAATCGGATGAAAACAGCCGATTTTTCTTATTAATGCAATAAGAAAGGAGAAGATTATGAAAAAAATCAGCCTTACCTTTTTTCTTATCCTTCTCTTGCTTTCCGCTTCAACTGCCTGGTCTGCTAAGGTCAGCAAATCGAGTTATTATCAAACTCTGCTGGAAAGCAGGGCTAATTTAGAGAGTTCCGGGTTTACCCCGCTGAAGATCCTGCAACAGAGATTAAACCAGGATGAATTCGTTTATAACTTAGCAGGTGCGGGCATAAAACGCGGTCTGAGCGTGACAACCCCTGGAATCATCTCGCTGCTCGGGGATTTCAGAGTCAATGAAGAGAACTATTCAGCCACTTTTTCCCAGAGAATGCCCGATATAGCTTTGTTCAAAGATGGTAGTTTCGTCTCAGTCTGGCAGGACGAGAGAAACGGCGACTGGGATCTATATAGCCAGAAAATCAACTCCTCCGGCGCGGTTATTGGTTCCAGCCTGAAGATAGT
The DNA here is from genome assembly GCA_035543035.1 of Terriglobales bacterium. Taxonomy (GTDB): domain Bacteria; phylum Zixibacteria; class MSB-5A5; order MSB-5A5; family RBG-16-43-9; genus RBG-16-43-9. The sequence goes on from DATKKH010000162.1 coordinate 6,528, forward strand.
TGCAGATGCAAGACATACTGACCAGATTGAGCCTTCCATCACCAGGACTCTAGACAGCAATCTGGTTTTAGTCTGGGTAGATGGGGCAGAGCTGAACATATACGGACAACGATATGCTCCTAATCTTTCGACTGTCGGGGATACCTTCAGAATAAACGACAGCAACATTCCTAACAGTTCTTTCGAGCCCAATGTGAAATCGTTCACTGATGAAAGTTTCGTAGCTGCCTGGGTAGATGTCAGTTCGGGAAATAATCTATTTGCCAGAAGATATGACTCATCCGGGAGCCCTCTGGGCCCAAGTTTCAAAGTCAACAGTGTTTCTGGAATTGCTCCGCCCAAGGCCCCTTCTGTATCGTTTGACCAGAATGGACGATTCGTAATCGCCTGGGAGGATTACCGGAACCTGGATGCAGATATTTATTTTCAAAGGTACGATTCTTCGGGTGCTGCAGCAGGCAGTAATGTTTTGGCAAATATTGATCTGTCGAGCGAAGATCAATATTCCCCTTCAGTAGCCAAACGGTCGAATGGAGATTTTATGATAACCTGGGTTGATACCAGAGGCGGAAAAGTCAATATCTTTGCCCGATTGTTCGACTCTGCAGGAAATGCCAAAACTTCTTTTTTTATGGTCAACTCGGATACTGACTCGGCCCAGCACTGGGAGCCGAAAATCGATTCGGACACGATGAGAAATTACACCATAGTCTGGGGAGATTACAGAAACGAGCCTGCGATTTTTTTCCAGAAATATGATTCGACCGGAACGTCCATCGGCACAAATACCAAGTTAAGCGAAAACGGAGTTCAGGGATTCAAAGATAATCCTGCTCTTTCGATAAGGGAAAACGGTGATTTCGTTTCGGTCTGGAGCGACCATAGGAGCAAAAGCTATGACATATATTCCCAAAGAGTAATCTCAGGAACTCTTTCGGGCACAAATTTCAGGCTGAATGACGATTCGATCGGAGCCATACAGAACGAGCCGGCAATTGCGAAGGATCCGGATAAGAATTTCATTCTTGCCTGGACTGACTACAGAAACGGAAATAGAGATATCTATTTAAAGAAATTCACCCGTTTCAGTGATCTGGTCTTTTCCGACCGTAGAGTTGACACCAATAACTTTTCTGCCTCCTGCGCTCAGCCGGATGTGGCAGCTGACGGTTCCAAGAACATACTCGCAGTCTGGCAGGATTTCAGAAGCGGCTTGAATATTTTTGCCCAAAGATTCGATCCGTCCGGTAATCCTATTGATACTAATTTTCAGGTGAATAACTCCACGACCCTGAACAATTCTCCAGCCTGCTCCAAAGCTTTTGACGGAAAATCGATAGTAACCTGGTCTGCGACTCAATCCGGAGTAAAAAACATCTATGCACGGATTTTCAACTCAAATGGCGTCCCGTCAGACACTAACTTTAAGGTGAATGATGATGGGCAGGCGGTTGATCATTTGAATCCAAAAGCAGGTATGGACAGCACGGGAAATTTCACAATTGCCTGGTATGATAAGAGAAACTCGCTGGAAAAAATATATTTGCAGAGATATAATTCAGCAGGTGGAAAGATCGGTTCGAATTTCGCATCCTATTCTGATTCTGTGAACGCAGTCCAGAGAGAATTCGATTTAGGTGTCAACACCAAGGGAAACATGGTTCTTGCCTGGACCCAATTAGATGGAGAGATAACTAATCTTTATGCCCAGAGATATTCCAGTGCAGGAGCTCCTTTAGGGAATAATTTTCTGGTGAATGACCCTGCAGGCATACCGGCTGAGCCTTCGGTCTCGATAGATGATGACACCTTCTTCATAGTAGTCTGGACTGACTACCGTTCTGGCGGACCACAGATTTATTCCCAGGTTTATTATTTCAATGAAGGGATTCCTTCTGGAGGAAACTCCCTGGTTGACAACGACGCGACAAATGCTCTGCATTTCGACCCGGATGTTGCTTTGTCCCCGCCTAATATATACACTGCCTGGGTAGATAACCGGATTCCCGGAGATGGGTTCGATATTTTCTCTAATGCGATTAAATACAGGCAGACCGGGATAAAAGAGGACCAGGTCAACCTGCCGGTAACGTTTGATTTGAAGCAGAATTATCCTAATCCATTCAACCCCTCCACCACCATATCATTCACCGTAGATGGTTCACGGTTCGTGGTTCATAATCCCGTCCCCACCACCCTCACTATCTATAATATCAGAGGGGAGAGGGTGAGAACTCTTTTGGATGATTTCAGGTCACCCGGTAATTACAAAATAATCTGGGATGGTAAGGATGATGCTGGTAAAAAAGTCGCCAGCGGGGTTTATTTCTACAGATTGAAAGTCGGGGAGAATTCGATTTCGAAGAGGATGGTTCTTTTGAAGTAGATTTTTGTAGGGGCTGGGTTCCCCAGCCCTTATAATTCTTTCTTTCGTAAGGGCAGAACATCGTTCTGTCCTTTTTTTATTTCAGTTTAATGACAAGTACCTTACCGGACCTGATATATGCTATTTTGGTCCCGTCCGGGGACCAGCTTGGATTTGATTCTATTTCATCAGGAGTATTAGTTAGTCTTGTTCTTCCAGTCCCGTCTGTATTAATTACATAGATATCAACATTGTAAACATTATGGCCGTCTTCGGTTGTTACTTCATAAACTATTTTCTTGCTGTCGGGCGACCATTTCGCATGGAGAACGCCAATGGTATACCCAGGCTTGGCTTCGGGTAGTTCCTTACCCAAGTCCAGAGTTACATTGCCGTTAAGATCTAATACAAACTCAGCCGGACCGTATGAAGCAATAATCTTAGAACTATCAGGCGATAACTCAGGGAAAAGATATTGTTTTCCCGGCGTTATTCTCTTCTTAGTAGTGTGATCGACACTTTCCAGATTTATCTCCCCCCAGGCTGGGTAACCCTCGGTCGTTGCAATCATCTGCTTGAGTGCTGCATCCGGTTTAAGCTTCCCTTGTTTTATTATTCTGAATTCATCGCACTCCCAGTTCTGATAACCACCTTTACACCTATAGAAACCGACAGTCCCATCAGGTAATATTATCGGTCTTGTAATTTTTGGCGTTGTGGTTTTTGAGAAGGTAGTATCCTGATCCACTATAGTAATTAGTCCGCCAATGTCTATTTTACTTATGCGTAAAACCGGCTTCGCTACTCTATTGTCTCCCTTTGGATACTCCTTTTCAAAGACTACAAACTCAGAATCACTTATCCATTCAAAAAACTTTGTGGAAATTTCTACTACTTTTCTCGTTTGCCCCTTTCCATCAGCATCCGCTACACATAGCCAACCTTCAGACATGAAGGCAAGCTTTGTTCCGTCCAGTGACCACTTGGGTGATCCTGCTCCTTTACCTATCTCAATAGTTTCGAATGTCTGAGTAAATGTTTCAGAAACAAAGCCCAGAAATAATAACACTAAGACCAGTACACATATTATACCTTTCATAACAGTTTCAACCTTCTAAGATTCTTCGTATTCAGTCACAGAGGTACTATTTAAAGTTTAACACATCTATTTCTGTTGTCAAGTGAAAATTGGACTCTCTGAGAGAGAAAAATCTTCTTTAAATTTTCTATCTTTTGCCGAATCAACTAATTGAATCCTTTTGTTCAAGCTATTCTATAAAGTCTTTACGATGCAATGGATTGTGAAATTATGTGATTTTGCCTCTTGACTAATTTTGCTTTTAGGTTATTATAAGTTAGAATAATAAGGAGTAAATTTGTCTAAATCATTGTTAAGTAGATACTTTTTCCTAATATTTAATCTTCTTTTATTTCTCTTAATTCTCCAGCCCGCTTTTGCGGTCATACCTTTGGAGACTTCTCCTTCCTGGCGGTCGCTTGAGTCGCGTGAACCATCGATAGATTATTATTCCACCGGGGCGGTTTTTGGTGACATCGATGGAAACGGTTTTTTAGACTTGGCCATCTCTAATGGCAACGATATGTACAAGGCGCCGAATTTCGTTTACTTTAATCACTCTGGAAGGCTGGATACGACTGCCGGCTGGATTTCAGCTAATAACGAGTACTCAGGTCACTGTGCTTTAGGGGATATAGACAAGGATGGCTACCTTGAGCTGGCAGTATCGAATT
>DATKKH010000163.1:0-6593 GCA_035543035.1 Terriglobales bacterium
AAATCCCCTGCTTTTTTGGGGTCGAAAATTCTCCTCTTCTTCCAGACAATTTTTTACTACAAACTACGAACCATGAACCATCCACCGTCTTCATGGTGGGCGATACTGGGATCGAACCAGTGACCTCTTGCATGTCAAGCAAGCACTCTAACCATCTGAGCTAATCGCCCGGATAAATCCAGCTTAAAAGTTTAGGAGTTTATAAGTTTATCTCTTTATCGTTTGAGCTTTTGAGCATTTAAGCTTTTTCAACCCTTGAACCGTTAAACCCTTGAACTCTTGAACCTTTGCTAAACGGCAAGCTAATATAAAATTACTCCCTGCGACTGTCAAGTGAAAATAAACTCACTTATATTTATATCGGAAAAATTTAAATCTGATTGATTTTATTGAGGACTTTTGATCCAACCGTTTTATTCTTCAAATCTGGAAGGAAAACATTATAGTATTTGGATCTCACAGATGCAAAAAATTGAATCGTGAATTGATTGGGTGGCGCAGTCGGATTTTTACGTTTATTAACTCGGTTTTGTTTCTGAGAGTTTTAAGAAGACTTCGGATTTTTGGAATTCATCTTTAAGCTGGGAAAGGTAATCCGGAATTTTCCCCTTGTCCAGCCCGATGATCGTCCAGCATTCTTCTTCCATCGAGTTGAGTCTGCCGCACTCCGGGATCTGAAGAAATTGATTAGCTATATAATCCGCCAGATGAACGATCATCACGGATTCCTTATGGTTGGAAGCCCGTTTGGGCAGGTGGTGGAATCTGACTACCTGATAAATCTCTCCTGATAGATGATTTTCAGCGATAAATTCGGCCCCAATTTCCGTATGTCCTGCCTCCTGAAGATTTGAATTTCTGGTTTCCCTTTGGGAAACAGATCTGGTGTTCTGGGCAGAAGTCTCCTGACTATAAAAAGAGAAAATGACCAGTTTGCCTATATCGTGCAAAAGCCCGAGAGTAAAAAGGACTTCTAACTTCAAAGGTTTATGAGGATACAGGTTGCGTCCGATCATCCTGGAAGCACAGGCACAGGCTAATGAATGGCGAAATATAACCTCCTGATATTCCTGTTCATCAGGGGTTACATAAGTAGACAGGACCAAATTCTTGATCTGCTCTCTGCTCAGACGGGACAAGGCTTGTTTGACACTTACCAGGCTTTCTGCCCGATTTCTTTCTAAGCGATTAGCGAGTCTAAGAGTCTTTATAGATAAGGCCGGGTCTTCGGAGATTAGGGACACAATCTCATAAATAGAACTGTAAGGGTCAGTTATCAGACTAATGATTTCCTGGAAAACCAGATTGGGAGTCGGCAGGTTCTGCTCGGTTTTGTCCAAAGCAGATTGCTTCTCCTTTTGTGTCCAAAAGGACTCTTCCATTTTGCGAACTATCTTAGGGGGGCTTAAAATGAAAAAAAAGGGGCGGGCTTGCTATATTAAAATATCCAGTATTTTGTCTGCGACTTTGGAATAAACCTCTATTCGGGAGTAATATCCCTCAGCTAATCTCTTTCTTACCTCTAATATCTTTTCCTGTCGAACATCTGGAACAGAGGAAACAAGTCTGTTCTTATCGGGTGCTGATAATTCCCGTAGATTTGACTTTCTTAAGTTGTCAATCTTCTTACCCTGAATTTCCTGCCTGGAATAAATGGAGTTCACAAGATTCATCTTAGGTGAATTTATTCTGGTGCGGGCATTGACCTGACTAACATCCGGGTTTGGTTGTAACGCGTTGATATTTTTAGAGGTAGCTGGGACGGTCCCATCCTGAGGAACAACCTTAGAACCGGAGATATCCTTGATTCTGTCTGCTGTGATCTTTAAATTCAATCCAACTTTTTGAATTTTCATCTTCTTTTACCTCTATTATGATTATCGTCTTTAATCTTTAAAACTTAAATTGGAATTTTTTCCATGAGCATAGGAGCGTATTGCAATATACTCTTGCTGTATTATACTAGTGAAGTTTCCTGATTTTGAACTCTCTTGGTTATTTACAGATTTCAGATCTTTCTAAGAAGTTTTTCGGTTTTTGCCGTTTTTCTAACCTAGGATAGAATATTGAATCTTATAATTGCTTTTTTTCAGAACGGCCTGCTTTCCTACTCTTTTAGCAGGATTGACGACAATTGGTGCTAATAGATTGACTTGAGTTTTTTCGAGCGTGGGGCCTAGGGTGACTATTACATAGAACTCCAATCGTTTCAGGGTCGTGGCCTTGAGTTCCTCTAACTCATTTTCGAGTAAATCTACCTTGTAATCCGGCAAGAAAAATGCAGGATCGATCAATGGAATTGTAAGGCCCGGTTTCTCGGTTGATTGTAACCAAATAAGAGGCTCATATTCCTTCAGTTTAAGAAGAAGATACTTTTTCCCCTCAGGAAAACCGTATATCCCCTTGCTGAAGAAATAAACCTCTCTGGATGAGAAAGAGATTTTCCCAAAGAAAGAAGACGAAATCTCCATTTGCCCCCTACTAATGATCAGAGAAAAAGGGGGCTATTTCTCCTCAAAGTAAACAAAACTGGTATCGATCGCCTCAGACGAAAAAGGGGTTCTTTGACTTCGCAGCTTATTCGGCCTGGTGCCAAGCTGCTCCTTTTCCTTCTTGGAGGTAATGCCAGTTTTAGGAGTTTGATGGTTGAGTTTGTTTTTGATTTTGAAGAACATATTTTTATCGAAATAAATCAATTATTTTTTTACTATCTAAAGCGGGGGGACTTAATCTAAAATCGCGTATGAATTAAAGAAACGACAACTTATTCAGGGTATTCTTGTTTTTTTTGGGGCCTTTCCTTTAATTTTTCTCTAACGGTCTTGGCTAACTCCGTAGCCTTTTCTTTTCCAGCCATAGATGCTTTTTTGTTTTCCTCCTGTATTTTGAAATAGACCTCCTCCCGGTGAACCACCACCTTTTGAGGCGCGACCACCCCCAGTCTGACCTGCCTGCCGTGAATACCTAAAACCGTTATCTTGACGTCATCCCCGATGGTGATGCTCTCTCCTAATTTTCTGGTCAGAATTAACATCTTTACTTCTCCTCTTGAAATTTACAGCACTTTTTTTAGACTAATCGAGAAATCCAAGCAGTAGAAAAATTCTCAATCTCCTGTTTTAAATTCAAGGCTTTTTCGCAGGTTAGTCTCTGGCAAACCAGCTCCTGGATTTTCTTATCCTTAACTCCGGTTATTTGGAGGCCATTATAAAATCTTATTTCAGAGGTGATGACTTTCCCGGAACCTGAAGTCGATTTTATTTGCTTTGAAGCAGATACCTGCTCGTTTTTTACGACCGGTATCCTGGAAGAATTCACTTTACCTTTCAAAAGTGAATTAATCTTTTTTAGAACACTAATCCCTGTGTGAATTTCAGTCATAACTCTTTCTTCCTGATTCTTTTACCCCACTCTATCCAGGACCAAAGGAGGTTTGGCCTTTATCTGGTTAGCTGATGTTTTTTTCATATAGGAGACATAAGGGGGTTCTACCAAATATCTTATATTCCGTTCGATATAACTCATCGAATCCTTTATAAGCTCTTCGTTTCTTTCCCTCTGATTCTCCACCTTGCGGTGCAGGTCTAATAAAGTCTTCTGCAGTTCTTCCAATTTTGAAGAATATGAGCTGTCCAGAAATTTAACAAGCTTTGGAAGGGAGGCATTTTCCGGATCCATTTTGAAACCCTCATACAGCCCGGAGGTGATCTCCATCCTTTCCTTTTCAAACTGTTTGGCTTGGATGAGAGCCTGTTCCTGTTTCAATATCGATTGCTCTAACCGATCATAGCGATTATTTATCAGGCACTCCTCTTCCTCATTCAAGAGCTTCAAAAAATTCTCCAGCGAATCCACTTCTTTATGGATCAGCTTAATCAAGCCAAGAACCTGATGTTCCAATAAACCTCCCCTTTTGTAGTTACTGCACTATTTAAATCGGCAAAACCAGCCTAGAGCTTAACCCTCTGGGTTCTGATAAGCCTGTTCTGAAACAGGCTCTATTTTTCCCCGTTCAGGTGCTGCCGATTTCAGCCCATAAGGAAGGAGCAAGGCCACAAGTATTATCAGCAGTATTAAGATGAATTGAGATCTGGACATAAGACTCCTAAGTATTTTTGTTTACCTTTTTAGCAACTAATATGCCTCATTTTGAGGATCCGGAAGGATAAATGCCTTCCTCGCTTAACTTCTTATCTCCCAGTTAATTATTTAAGTGTTTAATTACTTTCTTGAAGACCTTTAATAAATCAAACCGGAGCTAAACAGGATTTAAAGGAACTATATTCCCCTTCTTAATGAATTATTTTCCTTATATCGTAATTTCTTAGACCAGTTTGTTGTCGATGGAAATCGATTTCAGCCTCTTCATTATCAGCAGAATTCTCTGACTCTCGGCCAGGATCCTTTCCAGATATTCCTCTATCCTTTCCTCTATGACTTTGTTCCTCTGGAATTCTATCTCCCCATATTGGTTTATGGAATAAACTCCTCCCACTTCCATCCTCACCAATTTAATCAGCTTGGATATCTCCGAAGTGGCCTTGGACGACTGGTTAACCAGGTCAAGCACGTCCTCGCTGATCTTGGCCGGGAGATAATTTCTGGCTTTGGCAGTGGCTGAAGCTAGATTTAAAGCCACCCCTTTTACCTGCTCTACAAAGTTCTCCATCGATTTGAGCACTTCTTCAATTTCTTCAAAAGAGGTATCCCCGTTCACTTTTCCGGTTGAAACCGAGCCTTCCTTATGCTTTTCGTTCATTTTTTCCTCGACATGAGAGGTGCATTACCCGTCAGATTATCGGCTTAATAGCGCATGAATTTTATTCTTTAACTCGGAAAGATTGGACGATTTGACCAAATAGGCATCCGCCAGCCAGGTCTGAAAATTATTCTTGTAAGTGGAGTAGCCTGAGTTCAAAATCACCGGCAGGTCCTTATTCTGTTTTTTTAATTCGGTCAAAGTCTGCAAGCCGTCCTCTTCTCCAGCTAACTTTATATCCAAAACCACCAAATTTATATTCTCCTTCTCTGCCAGTTTAAGGGCTTCGGCATTATTCCTGGCAAGCTTGACCTCATACCCCTCTTCAACCAGTTCCTTCTGATAAAGATCCAGGATATATTCCTCGTCATCGACGATCAGGATGCTGTCCATCTTTACCTCCTTTTGGAAAGAAATTTATCTCCAGACAGAGTCTGGCTTTTTCTTCGGGTTTATATCTCAGGTTCCCTCCTAAATTTCCAATCAAAGTGGAAGCTAAGGCAAAACTTGAGCTTTTGTCCGGAATTATGATCGAATAGACCGGCATAAGGCTAAGAGTCAGACTGACCGAACCCTCAAAAGATTGAGTGGTGATATTCAGAGATCCAGAAGAAATAGAATTGGAGAGCATATATCGGAGAATATTCACCAGACAGGAACCCAGCAGCTCGGGATTAAGATGAAGTTTGGAAAGCTGAGGCTGTAAATTTTTGACCAGATAAATTCTTTTTTCATTGAGCTCGCTTCTAAGTAGTTCCAGACTTTGCTCTATACTCTGGTTGAGGTCCAGCTCCTCTACCGCATTTTCAGGAACATAAACATAATCCAGAAAATTGGTGAGCAGGTCCTCCATCCTTTCGGTCTGCGAGGCGATTATTTCCAGAGATTTACAATTCTCGTCCCCTGGAGGAATCTTCTTCAGAATCGAGCGTGCAAATCCCCCGATTATGGTCATCGGGTTTCTCAGCTCGTGTGCCACCTGAAAGGTCACTTCTTCAATCGCCTGCAGTCTTTCCATCTTGATCATCCTTTTACTGTTTTCTGCTATTTTCCTGTTTGCCTCCTCTAATTCCACCAGTTTCTGCTCTAACTTCTGGTATAATCTTGACCTTTCTATGGCACTGCCCGCATGGTGAGCAAAAATCTGGAGAAGTTTCAAGTCCTCGTCTTTTATCTCCTTGCCGGTGACGAAATTATCCGCCAGGATTAAACCTTCTACCTTGTCCACGGAAATCAAGGGAGCCAGAGCCAGCTTACGGCTGCCTATGATCTGGAAAAGATCAGAGGCAAAAGATGCCGGACAGCTGTTCTCGTCCAGGTAGCGAGCCTGCTTATCCAGGACCGACTGGATTAAGGGGTTATCCTTTTCCCTGATCGGAACCCGTATTTTCTGAACGATCTGGTTAACCTCGATGTCCTTCTGTTCCAGAGCTGAACGATAAGACTTGAGGATATCTTCTAATGAACGATATTGTTGCGAAAGGTTGCTCCAGATTCTGTATGCTTCCTCCCGATTAGAGGCTCCGATTGCCATCTTCCCTTCCAGATAGGCACCTTTTTCGTCCATCAGCATTAAAAAAGCCCGGTTAAATCCCAGCCCCTGTCCAGCAGTAACTGCGATTAAGATGATTTCGAGAATCTCGTTAAGATTTAGCGTGCTGCCTAAGACTTTCTCTACCTCATCGATGATTGAGAGTTCAGCTATCTTCTGCTTTAAACCCTCTTCCAATTTTTTCTTGTCGGTTTCATCTTCAAGGAAGCAGATTAGTCCGCAGGTAGTTCCGTTCTTTTCCTTAATCGGGGTAGCCCTGATAGAGAGGTAAACTTCTTTTCC
>DATKKH010000164.1:0-5930 GCA_035543035.1 Terriglobales bacterium
GAGTGTTTAAGGAGGGGGATTGTTTTCTTCTTTCAGTTCTTCTGAAAGACACACTTTTTTCTATATATTATCGTCATCTGAGCATGACTGGGTGGTCCGTACAAAAAAGAGAATAAAGATTGACTAAAACCCTAAACTTAAGGAGGTTGGATTGAAAAAGCTCCTGTTTGTTTTAGTTCTGGTCTCGGTTTTTGCTTTTTCTTCACAGGGGGTGGCTCAGGATAATTTCCTGATTAAAATCAGGGCCTTTACCCCGCAAGAGGTAAATCTTCTTTCGAATTCAGGGATAAAAGTTTATGCCAAGACTGCTGATTATTACCTGGCTGAAGCAACCCCCCAGAATCTGGGTAACCTCAAAAGCTCAGGCATCTTCTACGAGATTCTGGACAATGAGCCAGAGTATAGTCTCTATTATTTTGTCTACGCCAGACCTGGGGAAAATATCTCTAAATATCTGACTCAGATTAAGGAAAAAGCGACAGTTTTGGAGGCAAAAGGGGAAAAGGCTTTAGTCAAAGGGAATCCCCGAAGAATAGAGGAACTGACCTCTCTTGGACTGGAATTGAGACTGATCAAACGAAAGCCTCTTCCGTTAAAATCCGAAACTGGGGTTCCTTCGCTCTCCAAAGCGAAATCTTTAGCCTACAACCCAACTATTGCGGAGATAATCAGCAAAGTCACCACATCCGAACTGGCTGGTCGGGACAGCGCTCTTTCAGGTGAAATCCCGGTAACAATTGGAGGTGCTCCTGATTCACTTTACACCAGATACACATATTCTGATAAGTGCAATGATGCAGCCCAATATCTGAAAGAGCGGTTCGAGAATATGGGGCTTGCAGCCTGGTATGATACCTTTACAATAGGACCAAGCGTTTACTATGCGATGGATATCGTTTCCACTCCAGGCGGTGATACCGCATGGCTGGGCTGTCTTTATTCTGGCGTCTGGAAAACAACTGATGCTGGCAATAGCTGGCACAATATAAGCGGGACAGATTATTACGATCTCTGGGCACTTTCTGCTCCTACACCCGACACCCTTTATGGGGTGGGTAACTATGGAGCGATTATCAAATCGACCGATGGTGGAGATTCCTGGTTTGAGTTAAGCAGCCCTACGGGTCAGAGTCTGAGAGGAGTCTATTTTGACGGGTCACAAACCGGATGGGTTGTTGGGTATGGAGGCATAATCTATTATACTTCGGATGGAGGCCAGAGCTGGACCTCTCAGAACAGCGGTACTACCTATAATCTTTATGAGATAACTTTTGTGGACAATACCACCGGCTGGATTACAGGCCAAAACGGGAAAATACTTCATACCACTAACCGGGGTATAAACTGGAGCTCTCAAACCAGCGGAACTTCTGGCATTATCTTCGGGATTGATTTCGCCACCTCTAATAAAGGATGGGTCTGCGGTCAAAGCGGATATATACGCTATACCTCCAATGGAGGAACCAGCTGGAATAGTCAAACCAGCGGAACAGGCGATGATCTGTATATGGTATCTGCTCCGGATTCCTTTCAAGTCTGGGTAGGGGGATTATATACCATATTACATACGACCGATGGCGGAACAAACTGGTCTTTCCAAAGCGCCAGTTCTAACTATGGCTATTTTTATGAAGTCTACTTTCTAGATACTTTAAAAGGCTGGACCACGGGATATGATGATATTTTATATACTACAGATGGAGGACAGAACTGGATCCAGCAGGTAGGCAATCTATATCCGCGTTATGTGAAATATAACGTGGTAGCGGTATTACCAGGTCAGACTGAGCCGGGAAAAGAATGCCTGATCACTGCCCATTACGATAATACCTCAGAAAACCCGACGAATTATGCACCGGGCGCGGACGATAATGGCTCAGGCACTGCGGCGGTTCTGACTGCAGCTAATGTTCTGAAGGATTATAAGTTTGATTATACTTTGAAGTTCATCGGTTTCGCAGGAGAGGAGCAGGGGCTGCTTGGTTCTGCAGCTTATGCTGCAAAAGCTGCGGAACGTGGAGATACCATCATCGGCGTCTACAATTTCGATATGATCTCCTGGGAGAATAATGGTGACAACGTGATCGAACTGCACGCAGGCACAGGAGCGTCATCCGGAGCTTTAGCGGATATTATGACCGGAGTCATTAGCGATTACAGCCTGCCTCTGGTTCCTCACAAGATAACCTCGGGTGCGACTGACCGGTCCGATCATGCTTCTTTCTGGGCTTACGGGTATCCGGCAGTTCTGGGAATCGAGGATATGACTAACGATTTTAATGCTTATTATCACTCGACCAGCGATCTGATTGGCTATTTTAACTTTCCTTATTTTACGAATTTTTCCAAAGCTGGAATTGCCTCGGTGGCGATCTTAGCCCAGCCTGTCCAGCAATTCAAATATGGAGATGCTGACGGAGACGGTAAAATTCTGGTTAGCGATGTGATCTATTTAATAAATTATCTATTTAAAGGCGGACCAGCACCTGACCCCTTGCTAAGAGGCGATGCCAACTGCGATGGTGAAGTCAAGGTGGCGGATGTGATTTATATAATCAATTACCTGTTCAAAGGAGGACCTGTTCCGGGCTGTTGAAAGATAATATCAAATGACGGATGACAGATAAAAGATGAAATACGTAGGGGCAGGCTCTAAAGCCTGACCTTATTTGTTTTTATGGTTCAGCAGAGCGTGCTGTGAACTGTCTCCGAGACCTGGTTGCAACAGGAGTTACAACGCTACGAGTTTTTGCTCCCTGCTACTAGCTACAAGCTATCAGCTTTTCAGATTTCCTTGCTCAGCTCCAGGAATCTCTTGTAGGGGATGGCTGTCCAGCTCTCGGCATGAGTCGCTCCATAAGATAGTCCGATCATAGAAACCTTGGCTGCCACCTCCTCGTCCGGGGCTTCGTAGATATCCAGAAAGTCATAAGGACCTAATAAGGCATAATGGCAGAGGAATTTGACCTCCGGGCATTTCTTTTTGACCATCTCCATCCATTCCTTACCCAGCTCCGACCTCTGCTTCATCCTCTTGGTGACTTCCGGAGAAAGCTTGGTCATCAAAACATAAGTAGGCATAAAACCTCCTTTTTCAGTTCTTTAAATGCTTTAAATCAGGAATAATTTAGACCTGAGAAATGAAATTGTAAAGTATTTTTTCATTATAGAGGTTCAAAAATTTGAACCCCTATAATTTTGTTCTATAAAGTAGGAACTATTTTGAAGATTGGATGTAAGATGCTAAAGACAAAGAGGTGTATGATAGGTAGGGTCACAATCCCGCCTCTGGCGGGATGCCCCTACGAAACCTGGAACTATTTCGAAATAAGATTGTAAAAATGGTAGAACAAAAAACAAAACAGATATGCACCATTCGGTGCATACCGGAGGAGGTGTAAAGATGTTTAAGAAAATCTCGATAGCAGCAGTTCTGGTCCTGGTTCTGATCGGAGTACTGCTGTTCAGTTTGAGCTGGGGTCAGAAAACGGTCCAGGTCAAAAAACAGGGGTGGATGGGAGTCTACCTGCAGGATCTGACACCGGAGCTTAAAGAATCTATGGATCTGGATGAGTCTACATCCGGTGTCCTGGTCAACGGTGTGGTGGAGGATAGTCCGGCTGAGAAGGCTGGATTAAAAGAGGGGGATGTAGTCATCTCGTTCGACAACAAGAAGACCGACTCGGTCGAGAGGCTTACCGCTCTGGTGAGAAAGACATCGCCGGGGACAGAAGTGGATATCAAGGCAATCCGGGACGGAGAGGAAGAGGATTTTCAGGTGGAAATAGGGGAGAGCTCTCTTTCAAGCTTGAATAACCTGCCGGAGAAGCTCAAGGTGGAAAAGAAATCGATCGAGCCTTTCATCTGGAACTTTCAGCCCGGTTTGAAGCTGGGGGTGGAGATTCAGGATTTGACTGACCAGCTGGGAGACTACTTCGGTGTCGAAAATGGAGAAGGAGTTTTAATCTCGGAAGTGGAGAAAGAAAGTCCTGCAGAGAAAGCCGGGCTAAAGGCGGGTGACGTTATCGTCGAGGTGGATAACCAAAAGATAAAAGGTTCGGACGAGCTCCATCAGATCATCTCCGAAAAAGAGAAGGGAGATAAAGTCAGCCTGAAGGTATTGAGGGATAAAAGACTGAAGGATTTTTCCGTGACCATGACCGGGACTGAAAAGTATTCTTTCAAAATGCAGCCGGGCTGGGATAAGTCCAAGGATATCCAGCTTTACATGGACAAACTCCAGATACCGGAAGTCCCGGAGATGAAGGGTTATTTTTCCGATGAAAGCAAGCTGAAAAAGGATATGAACCAGCTCAAAAAAGAGATGGAAGAGCTTAAGAATGAACTGGATCAGTTAAAAGAAGAACTGAATAAGTGATCGACTCAAGCCTTCCTGCTCCGAAACAGGTCGGGGCACGGCGCGACGTGCCCCTACAGCTTCTAATCGAAGAAGTTTATCACTGTCCGCTTGACTTCTTCTAAATTGAAAGGTTTGGGAATGCAGGGCTGCTTGACTTTGTCCAGGAATTCCTCAGTTTCCGGATTTGCCAAATCCCCGGTGGTGAAGATGATCTTTTTAGCTAATTCCTGGTTATATTTCTTGACCTCCTCGTAAAATCTCTTTCCGTCGAAGTCCGGCATTTTGATGTCGGTTATGATCAAATCATAATTGGAAGCCTGGACTTTGGACAGACCAGTTCTGCCGTTGGAAGCCACATCTACTTGATGTCCCTCCTGCTGTAAAGTATTGGTCAGGATATCCAGAATCGACTGCTCGTCATCGATTGCCAGGATATTCTTTTTCTCGATTTTTCGGATCAAGGATTCAGTCCTTTCCTTCGTCTCCAGAACTTCGGCCTTTTCCTCTTTCAAGATAGGCAGCTCGATTGTGAAAGTAGCTCCCTGTCCCACTATGCTGCTGGCATAGATCCTGCCCCCGTGCTGCTGAATGATTCCGTAAGAGATGCTCAGGCCAAGTCCGGTTCCCCTTCCTACCTCCTTGGTGGTGAAAAAAGGCTCGAAGATCTTATTAAGATTCTCCTGCGGTATACCCGGACCATTATCCTCCAGAATTATCCGGATCATCTCTCCGGCTCTTTCGGTCTTGATCCTGATTTCTCCTTTGCCTTTGGCCTCCTGAATAGCCTGATGAGCATTGTTCATTATATTAAGAAATACCTGCTGAAGCTGGTTGAAGTCAGCCATGGTCCTGGGCAGCTGGGGCTCGAGATTTTTCAGCACCTGGATGTTGCTTACTTTCAGATCATAAGCTCTCAGCTCGATGGTCTGGTCCAGGATGGTATTGACATCCAGATATTTTTTCTCCGGCTTGTGCTTGCGCGCGAAGGTAAGCAGGTTGTTCACGATGTTTTTTGCCCGGTCCGATTCCTTGGAGATCTTGTTCAGATAGCTCTGGGTTTTGCTGTCCAGATTATCGTTCATCAAAAGAAGCTGGGAATAACCCATCACTCCTGCCAGGGGGTTATTAAGCTCGTGTGCCACGCCGGAAACTAACTGTCCCACTGCCGCCATTTTCTCGGATTGGACCAGCTGCTCCCTGAGCCTTTTCTGCTCGGTAATGTCTCTGAGAACATACACGCTTCCGATGAATTCCCCTTTCGAGCTGAAACGCGGGAAAGCAGATGTCAGAAAAACCTCGTCTCCGGAAGGTCCCTTCATCTCGATGGTAAAAGGTTTTTGAGTAGCCATTGCCTGGCGATGGGGGCATTCCGTGCAAGGTGAGTCAGTCAGATTATGAAATACCTGATGGCATTTTTTGCCAATTATCTGTTCCGGCTCCGTCCCTAATTTCAGAGCCAGGGTCCGGTTCACCCGGATAATTCTGTATTCCGGATCGATCAAACAGATCAAATCGGTTATCGAATCAAAAGTCTGCTCCCACTCCTTCTTTCCTCTGGATACCTGGTTGA
>DATKKH010000165.1:0-8094 GCA_035543035.1 Terriglobales bacterium
AGAATGTCCAATCCTATAACCGCACCAACAATGTCTATTATCGCATCCACTCCGCCGACTTCATGAAAATGGATTTTGTCGATATTCACACCGTGAACTTTGGCTTCAGCCTCAGCCGATCTTTTAAATATCTTTTTGGAGTCTTCCTTTATTCTCTTATCCAGTGAACTTTTTTCAATTATCTTGAATATATCTTTCAGATTTCTGTGAGTTTTCTCAGGAGGTGATTTAACCTCAAATTTAGTCCCCTTGATTCCCTGTTTTTCAGCCTTAAAAGCTTTGATCTCATACCCAGATAAAGGGAGTTTCTTAAGCTCTCTTTTCAGAGCAGAAAGCTCTAGCCCTGCATCAAGTAAAGCCCCGATAATCATATCCCCAGCAGCGCCGGAAAAACAGTCAAAATAAGCGATTTTCATCATTTTCTTAATTTTTGACAGTGGAACAGGCATCTTGCCTGTTCTCTAATTCTTTTGTGAAGACAGGACAGAAGCTTGTCCCACCCAGTCTTTGCTTTCTATAACACTTGGTGTCACAGGCGTCCACGCCTGTGATTCTTATTCTATCCATCCTTTCACATAAAGCCATTTATAATCCTCTGATTTTTCTACCAAACCTTGCTTGACAGGATTGTTAGCAATATAATTCATCTTTTCAAAATATTCCTTTTCATTTCTTATAATTCTATCAAAATTTTCATCTATCCAGACATTTAGTGCCACAGGCATCTTGCCTGTGCTTCTTAGAAATTTAAGAATTTCTTTTGAAGAAAAGCTTTTTATGCTGTGCATAATCTCTGCCAAACTATAAAAAGAATCTCTTCCTTTTTCCATAGGTTGGATAACTAAATGAACATGGTCAGGCATAACTACACAAGCATAGAGATTATATTTCTTATTGTTATGAAACTTGATACTTTCAATAGCAATACTCCTTGTCTGTTCAGGGAGAACAAAATTTTTGTTTGTTCTAAAAGTGATAAAATAAAAACATCCCGGTTGCACCCAATGAGGAAGATTTCTTCTGTATGTTCTAAATTCTTGCACAGGCTGGAAGCCTGTGCCACCGGAAAGGCTTCTAACCCTGCTGCTGTTTCTATTTTGCTGATTCAAATCTTTCCTAGGTATAGTCAAGGATGACTGCCCTACTTACAACTGATTTATCAAACTCGCAGCGCACCCTGCTCCAAAGCCATTATCTATATTAACCACGACTACTCCTGAAGCGCAGGAGTTTAGCATTGCTAAAAGCGGGGCAATCCCGCCAAATGCTGTGCCGTATCCTATGCTGGTAGGAACTGCAATCACCAGCTTGTCCACTAAGCCTGATACCACAGAAGGAAGTGCCCCTTCCATCCCGGCAACAACTATTATGACTTTTGCCTTTTTCAGTTGGTCAATGTGCGCCAAAAAGCGATGGATACCAGCCACACCCACATCATAAAGCCTTTGAACCCTGTTCCCCATCACCTCACAGGTCATGGCGGCTTCTTCAGCCACAGGAATATCCGAAGTCCCTGCTGAGATGACCAGAATGTTTCCCTTGAGCTTAAGTTTCCCTTTTCTCTTTGGTTCCAGAACAAAAATCCTGGCTTCAGGAAAGTATTTTGCTTCAGGTAAATAAGGTCTGACTTGCTTAAAAGCCTCTTTTTCTATTCTTGTTCCGAGCACTACTGAGCCCGACTGCTTGATCTTCTGAGCGATCTTGACTATCTGCTCAACTGATTTTCCCTGGCAGTAGATGACCTCAGGAAAACCTTTTCTCAGATGCCGGTGCAGGTCTACTCTGGCAAAACCCAAATCCTCAAAAGGGAGAGTCTTCAAGTGTTCCAGTGCCTTTTGGGGAGAAAGCTTTTTTGCTTTTACTTTATTTAAAAGCTCCAGAAGTTTCTGAGGGTTCATCTTTTAAATCTCAGCCCCTATTTTACTCTCAGGAATAGGCGAATTTGAAAGTAAATAAAATTCAAAAGCTTTTTTCAGGTCTTCGATTTTCTCAGTCGAAATTATGCTCTTTCTTAATTCCTGATTTTTGGGAAGCTTTTTAAGATACCAGAGAAGATGCTTTCTCATCCTCATAATTCCCCAGTATTCGCCTCTTTCCTGAACAGACAAACGTAAATGCTTCAAAGCCAAATCTATGACCTCCTGGACGGAGGGTTCAGGCAAAAGCTCATTTTGAGCCAGATAATGGTTGGCTCTTTGAAAGATCCACGGGTTTCCCAGGGCACCTCTTCCTACCATCGCTCCGTCACAGCCGGTAGAATCGATCATTTCCCTGACGTCCTGAGGGGAAAAAGTATCTCCTGAGCCCAGGATGGTAAGATTGACTTTAGATTTTACCTCTCCGATTATATCCCAATTTGCCTTTCCCCTGAACATAGATTTCCCGGTCCGGGGATGAATGGTCAAAGCGCTAACCCCGCAGTCCTGCGCAATCTTTGCCACCTCCAGAGCAACTATATTTTCGGAATCCCAGCCGCTTCTGATCTTGAGAGTTACCGGAATTGAAACAGATTTGGTGACAGAGGTGACGATTTTTTTAAGTAGCCCCAGGTCTTTTAAAACCGCAGCCCCTCCGTTATTCTTAGTCACTTTCTTTACCGGACAGGCGAAATTCAGGTCGATTAGATCCGGATTCAGCCTCTCGACTTCCTTTGCTGCGGAGGCAAGTTTATCAGGATTTGAGCCGTAAAGTTGAACCCCTATGGGTTTTTCTTCCTCCTTGAAATAAAGGAGTCTTAACGAGTTGGTATTTTTTCGAATAAGCCCGTCAGCCGAAATCATCTCGGTATGGGTCAGGGCAGCTCCAAAGCTCCTGGCTAGAGCCCGGAAAGGAGAGTCCGTCACCCCAGCCATTGGAGCTAAAATCACTCTGCCACTGAGACTTAAGTTTCCCAGCTTCATGACGACAATATAATTGAATGAGGCTTATAGGCAAGCCTTTTTTGGTAAAGGTATTGTGCTAAAGCTGTTGACAAACGAGAAGAATTCTGTTTTTTAAGTAAGAAGGAGGAGGGAGATGCCGGAAATAGTTGTAAAATATGAGGACAAAGTCGTCGAAAGGGTGGTTACCGAGAAGAAGAGAATAACCATCGGCCGGACTCAGGATAATGACATCATCCTGAACAACCGGGGAGTTTCCAGGAAACACGCCCAGATCGAATTCAATCCGGATGGTGCAGTGATCATCGATAATGAAAGCCTGAACGGGACTTTCGTCAATAACCGCAAGGTGACTGAGGAATTTCTAAAGGATAACGACCAGATAACCATTGGTAAATATAATTTGACCTACCGGCAGAGCATATCCAAGGATCCCCGCCTTTCTGACATGGACGGCACCATGGTCCTCCAGACCAAAAAACACAAGGATCTGATGACCAGAGATAAAAGGGATGCAGAGATTACCCAAAAAGTTGGATGTTCCGTGCTTTTAGGCGAACTCAACGTAGATAGAAAAGAGTACCCTCTGGACAAGGAGGTCATCACCCTGGGTAAGGGAACTTTTGTCAATATAAGAGCTCGTGGCTTTTTCCTGCCCAAGCTCCAGGCAAAGATCAGCCGGGATAACGATGAATACGTGCTGGTTAGTCTGGGCAGGAAGGGGATGACCCAGGTAAATGGCGAGGAAGTCCAGAGACACAGGCTGAAAAACGACGACCTTGTTCAGATAGGCAAGTCGGTTTTCCGCTTCATCCAAAGGAAAAGTTAAATGCGGTTAGCTTTTTTCTCTGATGTCCACGCTAATTTGGAAGCATTGAAAAGCGTGATCAGGGATTTCGAAACAGAAAAAATAGAGAAATTCTTTTTCCTGGGGGATGCCGTGGGCTACGGACCCGAACCAAACGAGTGCCTGAGCCTGATCCAGAAGACGGCTGAGGTACGGCTAATGGGAAATCACGATTATGCGGCCCTGGGGCTTCTGGATATCAGCTATTTCAATCCCTACGCCAAAGAGGCGATCGAGTGGACCCGGAAAAAGCTGACCGAGAAAAGCGTGGAGATGATCTCGGGATATAAGATCGACCACCGGTTTGACATATTTCATCTGGTCCATTCAACCCCCAAAGAGCCTTTGAACTGGGACTACATTTTCTATCTGGAGGAGGCCGAGGAGAATTTCTCTTACTTTAACAGCCAGATCTGCTTAATCGGGCATTCTCATTCTCCTTTTATAATAAAAAAGTATAAAGAGAGAAGATGCTTTTTACATGACGAAACCGAGACCCAGATCGAGGAAGGGTACAAATATCTTATCAACATAGGGTCTGTGGGGCAGCCCAGGGATGGTAACAACAAATCCTGTTACCTGATCTATGACTCGGAAGAAAAAAAAGTCTGGCTTAAGAGAATTTCCTATAATCTGAAACGCACCCAGCAGAAGATGAAAAAGGCGAACCTTCCATCCTACCTGATTGAAAGATTGGCCTTGGGGAAATAAGCGAAAAAGGGGTTCAAGATGGGGCTCAGAGACTTACTTCAATTAAATACCAAAAGCGTATTCTCGGATTGGACCAGAAGATTCTCCGGAGTTATCCTTTATATTCTGATAACCTTCCTGGTGATGGTATTATATCTGGACCAGCAGAGCTGGCTGGAGAAGTTTAATCTTAAATTCCAGGATTTGGGCTACAAGTTCAGGGGGAAAATCGACTCCGGGAACGAGCTGGTCATATTATCCATAGACCGCACCAGCCTGGACAAGTATGGTCGCTGGCCCTGGTCCAGAGATAAACTGGCAGCTCTGGTCGAAAAAATATCCTCAGCCAAGCCCAAGGTCATTTATCTTGATTTCTATTTGCCTTCGGACCCAGTCGAGGATACTTCGGGACGGACCGGTCTTCTCTCCTCCTCGATAAGAAACGCTGGGAACGTCATACTTCCGTTATACTTTAATTTTGCAGAGGTAGGTTTAACTCCTACGAGATATCCAGATATCCTGTTAAGCTCCACTTTAAATAATATCCAGGACAGGGAGGGACTTAGCTATAACCTGCCCTACAAAGCCAGAGAAGTTTATTATCCGGATCAAACCTTAGCCGAAGCAGCTTGTGCCCTGGGATACGCAAATCAGGTTCGCGATCTGGACAAGAAGGTACGTCACGAATCTATGATCGTGGCCTATGACGACAATTACTATCCTTCGGTATGTTTACAGATAGTACGCAGATACCTTAATCTGAAAATGGAGGATCTGAAAGTAGAGACGGGAGGAAAAATCTACTTGAAAGATACTTTTGTTCCAATGGATAACAAGTGGAGATTTTCAATTAATTATGATGGCCCTCCTGGCTCTTTCAGATATTGTTCTGCAGCCTCTCTTCTGGATGGCTCGTCCAGCCCTGATTTATTCTTCAGGAAGATCGTCCTGGTGGGTCTGACTGACCTGTCGACCTCCCAGCTGATGACTCCGGTCTCATCTAGCTTCCCCTCTGTGGAGAAAACTGCTTGCGTGGTAGAGAACCTCCTGCATAAGAATTTTTTGAAAACTTCGGGTTTCCTTTCGATTTTGGATTTTTTGGTTCTGGTGCTGATAGGATGTTTCTGTGCATTTGTCCTGCCTAATGTCAACCTGATTCAGAGACTGGTCATACTCTTCGTTTTCCTTTTTGTAATTCTTAATTTGAGTTTTATTCTTTTTTCTTCCTTTCATATGATAACCAAACCTTTTTATCCGCTTCTGGAGCTTTTGCTTTTCCTGGTAGTCTCTCCTGGTATAAAATCACAAAAAGCTTCGGTTCAGAAGACAAGAGAAGAGGAAGAGATCAAGGAGCAAGTTGCGATACAGGAAAGGTTCATCCCGGCAGAACCTGAGCCGGAAAAAACCATGCAGATTGACATGTCTGGACAGATTAAAGAAAAAACACCCACTCCTGTTTCCCTTACGCCTCCCAGGACTTTAGAGGAGACCCCAACACCTAAGGTTCAGAAAAGCACTTCACAAGTTTCGATTAACCAGTTCGGTAGATATAAGGTCCAGGAAATAATTGGCAGAGGCGCAATGGGTACAGTATATAAAGGAGTGGATCCGGCTATTGACCGTTTGGTAGCTTTGAAGACCATCAGGCTGGATACCCTGGCTTCTCCTGATGAGATGTCCGAGCTGGTAGACCGGCTGGTCAAAGAAGCCCAGGCTGCAGGCAGGCTTTCTCATCCGAATATCGTCACCATTTACGATGTGGGTCAGGAAGGGGACCTTTACTATATCGCGATGGAATATCTGCAAGGATATACTCTGGACAAGATGATCCAGAAGAAATCGGAGATGAATTATAAAATAGTTGCCAAGATTATGATCCAGGCCTGCCAGGCTTTGAGCTATGCTCATGACAAAGGGATAATCCACCGCGATATCAAGCCGGCCAACATAATGATTCTGGATAATTTCGATATCAAAGTGATGGACTTCGGTATCGCCAGGTTAGGAGGATCTGCGACTATGACCCAGACCGGAATAGCCATGGGAACACCCAGCTACATTGCTCCGGAGATTCTTCAGGGGAAAACTGCTGACAAAAGATCGGATATTTTCTCTTTGGGAGTAGTCTTATACGAGATTCTGGCCGGGCAGAAACCATTTAAGGGTGAAACCATCAGTGCTTTAATCTACAGCATTTTGAACGACCAGCCTATGATGCCTTCAGCCATAAATGAGAAAACGCCGACACTTTTTGACCGGATAGTGGGCAAAGCTCTGGAGAAAGTCACGGAGAACAGATACCAGAATGCCTCTGAGATGGAAACCCAGTTAAAAGAATTTCTTTCTTCATTTGTTGTCAGCCGCACTTTCAAGATCTGACATTCTATAGGGGTAACTCAGGTCCATTTGGATCCAACTGGAAATTGCCCCTGCATTTTTTTCCACAAAAATTTAATTTGCTTCATAACGAATTTAGGATTATAATATCCCCGAGGTTTTAAGGGAAAATCGATGTCCAAAAAAATCCTGATAATTGAGGACGACAAGGATATAGTCGAGCTGGTCAGACATTACCTGGAAAAGGAGAATTTTGTCCTGAAAGAGGCTGCAGATGGGTTTTCAGGTCTTAAAAAAGCTAAAGCCGAAAATTTTGACCTGGTTATACTGGATATAATGCTTCCGGAGATGGACGGGCTGGAGGTCTGTAAAGAGTTAAGAGCAGATCCAAAAACCTCCTCTACTCCGGTGATAATATTGACCGCCAAAGGCGAGGAAACAGACAAGATCGTGGGACTGGAAATGGGTGCGGATGATTACCTTACCAAGCCGTTCAGCCCCAGGGAGCTGGTTGCCAGGATCAAAGCCCTGCTGCGTAGAGTCGAAAAAAAGCCCGAAAAAGAGAAAATCTACCATTACGGCAATCTGGTCCTGGACCCGTTCAAATATGAAGTAACCTTGAATAAACAGACGCTTCAGCTGACCTCCAAGGAATTTGCCCTGCTGGAGTGTTTTCTGCGAAATAAGGGAAGGGTTTTAAGCCGGGATTACCTGATGGACGAAGTCTGGGGGTATGATTATTACGGAGGGATGCGCACAGTGGATGTCCACGTTCGGAGATTAAGGGAAAAAATCCCTTCCTTATCCAGGAATATTCAAACTGTCAAGAATCTGGGTTATAGACTTAAAGAGATCTCATCCTGATAGTTTTTTATTCTTTGTATGAGAATGCAGCTTAAATTATTTTTGACCTATGTTTTGGTAAGTATCTTGAGCCTTTTCTTGGCAGGCGTTTTGATTTCTTATTCTGAAAGAAACCGCTCCCTGGCTCAACTCGAACAGAGCATGTCCTCCCAAACTCTCCTTTTGTCGGATATCTTTTCTGTTTCTTTTATCGATAGCTCAAACCTTGCTAAAATCGATAGTCTGACAGACGAGGTTGGTAAAAAAATCCAAGGCAGAATAACAATCATTGATAAACAGGGAAAAGTTCTGGGCGATTCTTATGAGAGCGGCGAGGCACTTTTTCACATGGAGAACCACAAAAACAGGCCTGAAGTGTCCTCAGCCCTTCAGGACAAGCCCGGAAAGAGTATCCGCTATAGCTACACCATTAAAGAAGAGATGCTATATATAGCATTTCCCATCAAATATCGAGGAGAGATCACCGGCGTTGCGCGT
>DATKKH010000166.1:0-27177 GCA_035543035.1 Terriglobales bacterium
ACCAGGAATGAGTCGAATTTCATACTGATCATTTTTCTAAATGATGTTCGACTCATTCAATGCAAGAGTCGCTAAAAATGAAAAAACCAGATTTTAGTTATTTTTGGAAGCTTGTCTTGACCTTCTTGATCCTAACCATAAGTTGCGCCAAGCCGATTCCGATATACGATGTGCCTCCTCCGGTCCCGGATACGGTGAACATTTATGATGATTTTTTTGATCCTCCTACTTTTACAGTCAGGGTTGGAACCAGTGTAACCTTTACTAACCTGGGCTATCACGATCATTCAGTCACGAGCGACAAAGGAGTTTTCGACTCCGGGACTCTAGCGCCGGGACAGAGCTTTTCTTTTACATTTCAGGACATGGGGGAATTCAGTTTTCACTGCAAGTTTCATCCTGAAATGCTGGCAAAAATAATCGTTCAGTGAAATTGTATATCCGTTTCCAAAATAATTGTATACTCCTAATGAAATTGAAAGGGGGAGTGGAGACAAGCTCCGCCCCTACTCGATTTTTCTTCGAGAATATGAACCAGAAACTTAAGAAAATAATCTCTGCCAGCCGGAGGGTAGACCTTCTGACTTTTTATCCGGATTATCTGATGAAAAGATTGGACGAGATCGGAAAAGAGTCTATCCATACCCTGGTTATCTGGACCAAAAATCCCCGGAATATCTTGGAGAACAAAAATCTGAGAAAATCTCTTAAATCGGTTGACCAGATTTATTTTTTATTGACTGTTACCGGTTTAGGAGGAACTCCCCTGGAGCCTGAAGTGCCAGCACCTGAGCAGGTTTTGAAAACCCTTTCGGATTTAGCCGATTTCTCAGGCTCTCCATTGCGGATTGCCCTAAGATACGATCCACTAATCGATGTAATTTATGACAAAGATATTCACCTTTCTAACATTAACTCGAACATTTTTCAGAATGTCTTAAATTCTGCTTATGCGATCGGGATAAAAAGGATTATTACTTCCTATGTTACTGTTTACCTGAAAGTAAAAAGAAGACTGGACAAATACAATTTCCAGATAGTTGACCATCCGTTAAATGAAATCAAAAACTTTATCCAGGAAGAAATGACTCCTCAGGTTGAAAAGCACCAGATGCAAATTTCCACTTGCGTTTTGCCTGAAATTACCCAAAAAGGGTGTATTGACGGCGATCTTCTCGCTGAACTTCACCCTCAAAAAGAACCTTGCTCAACAGTCAGAGATAAAACCCAGCGAGAAAGCTGCCACTGCACAAAATCAGTAGACATCGGTATGTGGTTTCCCTGCAATCATAATTGTATTTATTGCTATGGAAATCCGGATTCTCGAAACTCGGGTTTTGGGATAAATAACTCCTAAACAGCTATAAAATTCCCGGATACTCCTTTATCAGCGGATGTCAGAGGAGTATATTCTTCTGCTCGCAACTGACCTGTCTTTTTAATAATCATAAATCCTTTTTACTGCTAAAGATACTCCTTTTAAAGTCGATAATTAAATAGAAGATTTTCCTTTTACTATTAAGGATAAGTCCCCGAGTAAAAGTTCATTAAAAGAGGTGAGCTGTGAGCCAAGAAGAGAATGATTCTTTGGAGAATTCTCAGGAGATTAGGGACAACTCTGAAACGACCTCCTCTGGAGATGAGGAGACTAAAGTCGCCGTCAAGGAAGAATTAGAAGAGACTTCTGTACCCCCTCAGGACGCATCTGAGCAGGTACCTGCAGGAGAGGAGCAGATAGAAGATAAGACCGACAAGGTAAAAATCTCGAACATCGAGATCCAGTCGCCGATCGATGCGATGATCGAAAAAACCAATCAGGCTTCCCCCGATACGGAAAATGTCACGCAGCCAGCAACGATTGAGAAAAAAACCGAAAGGTCTAGAAATTCCAGGAGACAGGAACCGGCTGAATCTGTAGCCAACGAACCAGAGCTCGAAGTCGACTTAAACGAAAGAGCTGACCTGACAGCTGAATCCGAAAACGAAGTCTTGAGTGAGCCTGAAAAGCCTGAAGAGGAACCGGTAAGGACCGATACGCTTTCCAGGATTAGACCGGTTGAAGAACAGAAAGTCATAAACAAAGGGGTGGCACATTTTAAGGACAATGTCATAAAAATTGCTGGCGGGTTCAGACTGCATGCCGGGGACGAGATGAAAATCGGTGACCGGGAGTTCGAGCTGAAGCATCTCGAGCCCAACAAAAAGCCCTTATACTGGGGTATCCTGGCTTTAGGAATAATTGTCCTGTTTTTCATCTTCCAGTCCATCTTTTCGGGCCCAAAAGATTCCGGCAAAATGGTGGGCGTGGTAGTGGAAAAAGGAACCGGAACATTCCTTCCGAATGCCATGATTGATCTTAAAGAACTGGGCAAGAAGGTTCAGTCGAATGATTTAGGATTTTTCATCCTTGACCTTTTGCCCGCAGGCTCTTACCAGGTGCAGGCACAGCTTAAAGGTTATACCCCGGTGAGCGAGAATGCAGTGATCGTCAAGAAGCAGACCACCACTACAGTGATCGAGCTTTCACCTCAAACCGAAATAACTGCATCCTCTCCAGCTAATCCTGAGCCTGAAAAAGCCGAGCCCAGTGCCAGGCCGGTTGCTCCGAGCCAGCCCAGATCGACACTTGGTTCAGTGAAAATAGAGACCAATGTACCGGGTGTGATCGTGTATATGGATGGCAGATATTTAGGTGTAGGGAATAATTTGTATGCTGATATCACACCCGGCACACATTCCATCCGGTTATCCAAAGACAGCTATCAGGACTGGATCGGAAACGTGGTGGTCGGCGAAAGGTCGACTTCCCGTTTAAAGGTAAGTCTCAATTCAGCAGAGGGCACATCCGGTCCCTCGGGTTCTTCCATGGGGCAGACGGATTTCCTTAGCTCGGCCCAGAAAGAATATGATGGTGGAAATTACGCCGGGGCAGTTGAAAACTACACCAAGGGTCTGCTTCTGGATCCTGGTAATCCGGAAGCTTATTTAGGCCGGGGAAGCTCTTATGCCAAGCTCGGCGAAAAGAATAAAGCCATAGGAGACCTCTCTCAGGGTGCCAAATTTTTTGAAGACAAAGGAAATTATAATAAGGCAGTCCTCTGCTATTCACAGATTCTAAATCTGAATCCAGGCGACCTGAATTATCTTTTTTCTAGGGGACATGATTATATTCAGCTAAAAGAATATGACAAAGCTACTATAGATCTTATGAAAGTTACTGATCAGAATCCGAAATATGTTAACGGTTTCATGGAGTTAGGCAATGCCCAGTATAATGCTGAGGATTTCAAAGGGGCTGCAGACAGTTATACCAAAGCAAGAAAACTTGCTCCTAATTCCAGACAGGTTTACGTGAACTTGGCTCTTACCTATACTGCACTCCAGGACAAGTCCAAGGCTAAGAAAAATTACGAGACGTTCAAAGAGCTCACCACCCTGGCAGACCGGGAGACGATGAAGGATGACCCGGAATGGATCAAGGTCCTGAAATACCTGGGTGAAAGCACGGAAAAGGAATTCTGATTTTGAAAATTTCGGAATAAAAAACCCCCGTCCTGCAAACGGGGGTTTTTGTTTTGTCTCTTTATGGCGACAGCCTCGGGTTTCTGTTAGCCAGAATAACCGGACTCCTGAGCCACCCTGCTTAAGTTGACCAGGCTGCTGATTTCTCATTTGCTTTTTGGAAGTGTTTTCTGGATATCCGAGATTCGAACCATAGCCTTATAAAAATCCTCAGCCGAAGCTTCTCGCAAACGCAGATCCGGAGTGTTCATGCTTGCTTTTTTCAGATTGGACTCGTTTATAAATCCCTTGATGGGCGTTACCCCTTCATATTTTGAAAATGGTCCCTGATAAACATAGCCGTCACAGAACATCTCAAGAGCGAAATTACTGTAGCCATGTTTATAGATGCTGGTCTCCCCGGGCAATTTTCCAAAGGGCGTGCCCCTGGTGTCAAAGCCGACTCTTTGATATTTGGATTCCATTTCGCCCATCACCTGATCTATGACTCCATCCACAGGAAAGACAAGGGGCTGATCGTAACCTGCGGCATTATACCAGGGTCCGTGAAGGAAAATCGTGATTGACCGTTTGCCTATTTTCCGGAAAACAAAGTTCCCCATTCTCTGATCTTCAAAGCGGATGAATTTTTCCCTATCGCAGACGGGCTGTTCATATTCTGAAAAGGCGTGGTGCATTCCGCTGTAAATCAGGGCTTTTTCCCCTTTAGCCACCACGCTATCGAGGATAGTCTGTGCCCAGAGGTTCTCACCTCCCCCTTTCCACACCTTCTGCATTATCATGCCATTGTCTCT
The DNA here is from genome assembly GCA_035543035.1 of Terriglobales bacterium. Classification (GTDB taxonomy): domain Bacteria; phylum Zixibacteria; class MSB-5A5; order MSB-5A5; family RBG-16-43-9; genus RBG-16-43-9. The sequence goes on from DATKKH010000166.1 coordinate 4,317, forward strand.
GTCCTCTGGTTTTTTTACGAAACTCCAGTCCGGTGAATCGTTCAATCCCAGAATACGAAACTTTCGTTTCCCCGCTGGAAGGGTATGGTTGAGCTGCCAGGCGGCTTTATATATATCAACGTATTCCCTATATCCCCAGAGGACGAACTGGTTGAAAGTTATGAGCCGGGCTAAGCTTTCATCATAGGCTGGACTGTTGAGCAGACTGTCGATCAGGGGCTGATCCTCACGCCGTCCGAATTCCGTGCCTAAGGTAAATATCCCCTTCTGATAAAGCAAAGGTATGAGGTTTTGTATCAGCTCTGGATCGTGTTTGATATAATGAGTCTCTCCCACGAAAACGATGTCGTGGTCTTTGAACTTGCTCAGAATATAGTCCTCAGGAGTCAGGTAATTTTTAATTATATATTCTTTCAGCTCCGTTTTTAATTTTTCATTTACACCCGGCGGGCTTTGACTTGAGGCCCAGGAAGAAATCAAGAATAAGAGAATAAATAGATTCGCAACTGTTTTCATCATTTTTTCTCCTCCTTATCTAATTTTAACAGTGACTTTCTGCCTTTTCATTAAATTAATTACAGAAGAAACGGGGCGTAATATATATTCGGTTTACCCAAAATACCATTATTATTTCAGGGAAAAACAAAATATCCACGAGGACAGACCCTACCCTCAAACAAGTTAGAGGGTGCCATCTTAAGGAGTTTGTAGGGGCACTGAACTCTTCGACTTAACCCAGAGCATTGAGCCTGTCGAGCTGTGCCGTGCCACTGCTTGCTACTACTTACTTGGATCAAGCACGATTTTCCCCCGCACGCCTCTCTGCTCCAGGCGGCGGTGAGCCTCTGCTACCTGGCTTAAGGGCAGGATCGAGTCGATGACTGGTTTGATCTGTTTTCTCTCCAGTAGCGTGCGAAGAGCATCTAATTTAAAACGGTAGCGGGGCGACATCTCGAAATGGACGGTTAGATTTTTCATATATGCAGAATTGAGCGAATCCGTCGTGTTTACTATGCTCACCATCCTGCCATACGGTTTCATCAGACCTACGCATTTTGACATAGTGTCGCCGCCGACAGTGTCATACACCAAATCCACCCCTTTCCCCTTGGTCTCCTTTAAAATCACCTCGGTATAATCCTGAGAATGGTAATCAATAGCACAATCTGCTCCGAGACTTTTTACCAGATCGAAATTGGTGCTCCTGCAGGTCGTGAAAACATAGGCTCCGGCTGCCTTGGCGATTTGAATTGCCAGGGAGCCTACTCCACCTGCGCCTGCATGAATGAGGACCGATTCGCCAAGCTGAATTTTCCCCCTGGTAATCAGACCGTCCCAGGCAGTTCCTCCTGCCAGAGGTATGCTTGCCGCCTCAAAATGAGTAAGGCTTTCAGGCTTGAAGGAGACAATCTCCTCGCGTGTAACGTTATACTCTGCGTAGCTTCCTGGTCCGGCTCCAAGTCCCGGTGAATAGTAGACCTCATCACCCACTTTGAAATCTGTGACACCAGGACCAAGCTCTTCCACTACTCCTGAGACATCTCCTCCTAAAACCAATGGAAGTTTTACCGGGAACCTGCTGGTCCCCTGCCTTATTTTGTAATCAACCGGGTTTACAGAGGTGGCATGCACCTTGACCAGCACCTGTTTTGGTCCAGGTTTTGGTATAGGTATTTCCTGAAGTTCGAGAACCTCAGGTCCGCCAAATCTATTGATAGCCATAACCTTCATATTTCTGTAGCCTCCTTTTGAAATTTCTGATACTTTAATTATGCCTTCTGATTTTCCATGACCTCGATTACTCTGGTTTTCTCCCTTTTATCACATAAAAAAAACTTGGCCCGCAGGCAGAATACTTACCCTCCTCAATTTGCTGTTGAAGAATGGGTTTGAGTCTTTCGGATATTTCCCGGAAGCGCTCATATTCCCTTGGGTCACCACCTCCTGCGAAGAACTCTTCCCTGGTCCTTTCCATCCAGAATTCATGCTCGTCCAATTGTGTTTTTTTCATCATTTTCAAAAGGTGCTGCTGTCTTGCATCTTCATAGGGCGGAATCAGGAAATGAACTTTGTCGTTCATCCGTGTGTCAATCCCGATAAGTCCAAGCTTTTTCATCATCACGGGAACTTTTGAGCCTATACTATTGTCACCCCGTCCCAGCTTAAGGTGGCCCTGGTGACAGATCAAATGGACTTTCTTAACTAATAGTTCTTCTTCGATTTTCAGTTCCGGCATTGACCAGTAAGGTTTTATCAGCATCACCGACAGATTATCCGGCTCGTTGCACATAACCAGACCTCCAGGTTTAGCTACCCGGATCATTTCAGCCAGAGCAAGTTCAGGCTTTTCCAGGTGCATCAGGAGAGTCTGGCACATCACCCAGTCAGCGAAGTTATCTGAAAAGGGTAATTTATAGGCATCGCCCACGACGAATTTTGCCTCCCCTTCAGTAGCCCATTCTTTTACTGCCTCTTCTGCTTCCTGGATTAATTCTGCTGAAATATCTACCCCCAAATAATGTCCGCCTTTTCCGAAATAGGGACAGTAAGTATAACCTAAATTGCCCAGACCGCATCCGACGTCAACTGCAGTCATACCCGGTTTTAGTCCCAGCCAGACGGCCAGTTTATCAATCGTATCCTTATGCCACATAAACTTGCGCTGTTCAATGAGCATCTCTTTCCAGCGTCCTTTTGACCAGTCTATCTTCTTTGTGTCTTCACACATAGAACTATTCTCTTCCTGCATCCTCCACCCCTAAGGAGCAAAAAAAACGTTCAGAAATTCCATGATTTGAACAGATCTTTATATTTTTCCTTTTCTTTCATAATCTGATGAAACCAGTCTGGACGGGGGACCTCGAAATTTTCCTCCTGCTGATACATTTTAATCCAGTCAGCAGTCGCAGAAGTTATCTGATTAAGCCATTTCTGGGATGGTTCTAAAACCAATTCGAATCTTTCTACATCTTTGGCATAAACTTTCAATGGCTCGAGGGTGACGTTTTGTCCAGAATATAATTCCCTGGGGACTTCTGTGTAAACTGGAATATAGTCCAGCAGCTCATAAACGTTGTGGTTAACAATATCCCGCTTCAGAACTATTGAGGAATCCAGAGTATCTGCACTTATTTTGATCTCGGTTGCATTAGCGATCTGGTATTTTTGTGAAGTCACATCGTGAAGATAATAGATTTGGGGATTTTCAAACCATCCCTTCTTTTTAGCCGAAAGCCCCCATCCGGTTTTTTGGGTAGGTGAAAGCTCCACGATCCCCTTGTCCGGCTGAAATGCGTAAAAATCAGTATTGAATAATACGACCTTTTCGATTTTCTGATTCAGCTTAAGATAAAATCCATTAGTGTCATAATACCGATTATACCCTCCCTGAGCCACCCATACAACTCCTTCGATTGCTTTCCCGTCTTTTAGCTCTATTTTGCAGACTGCAAGAACATCTGACAGCCCATCAGCAAAAGAGATTGCTGAGGTGATCAATGTAAAAAGTAGGAGAAAAAACAGCCTTCTGAACATATTAACCTCTCTGATTTCGGTTTTACCTGCTCATTTCTGCGTTTCCATTATTTTATCTCTGCAATAAGCGTATAGGGCATCATAAACGATGAACTCTCTATCCAGAATCTCATGATCGTCTTTCAGACCTAGATGTCCGAACCCTTCGGCAATGGCTCTAAGCCCTGCAGCTTCAGGCTGTAGGTGAAGATCTTTGGAAACGTCTGCAGCATGAACGATTTTCGCCAAAAGTTTTATCGCGGGATCATCGATCTTATATTTTTCTATAATAGCCTCGAAACTGCATTTCCCATCCTGATGGCCTAATTCGACTCCTGTGGCGTCGAAGGGGATGGCTTTTTCTTCCTTGGCAACTCTTGCGATCCGCTCCGGTGAAACAAATAGAAATTCCGCCTGGGGATCAATAAATCTTTTTATCAGCCAGGGGCAGGACACCCGGTCTACTTTCACTTTTTCACGGGTGATCCATTTCATATTTTGCTTCCTTCTTGAGTTCTTATTGACAAGGTAGGGGCAATTCCCGGATGGATCAAGATAGATATGAATTGCCCCTTTTCAGATGTCACGGATTCTTGACTTCCAGGTCGTTGGTTACTCCAAAAGCCTCAGTATTGAAAAGGACTATGCGCTCTGCCGAGTTTTTCTCCAGTGGAGTTTCGACTGTCCCCATAAGCGTAACCTTGCCATTATCAACGATGATGTGTATGGGAGGATCAGTGTCATAGGCATAGTTTTCGAACATCGGGTCGCTATAAATGGCAAGAGCTATGCTCTGGCGCAGCCGATCATCATACGTCGATAAGGATAAAGCCACGATCCGATTGTCCACATCCCTGACTCCAGGGACAGTCTCTGCCAGGTGCTGAAAAACGGTCTTAGCCCAGGTGTAGGAGACATAACCGCTCAAGGTTACTTCACCGCTCTGGACTTGGACTACTATCCAGTCGAAAACCGTATAGAATAAATTGTTGTGAATCTGATCCCCTACTTCCTTTGCGAGCTGCTGATCCGATGAATTGGTCTGCACCAGCATCAGGTCGTTCTCGACCTTGTAAGACTCCGCGACTTTTTCTGCATCCTCTCCTGCTTTTTTCTTATCTGCTAAACTTGCAACGGTTCCGCTCAGCGTGACTGCTCCGTTATCCACTGTTACTTTGATGTTATCATCCTTCAAAAGCTTGTCTTTCCTCAGTTTTCGCTCAAGCAGTGTTTTCACCGCGTTGTCTGTGATCTTATTATCCTGGGCCTGCCCAGTCGCTGGCATGACAAGAACCCCTGAGCCTGCAATGATAAGCAGGATCATCGTGCAGATGAGAATTCTCCTTAACATTACTTCTCCTTTTTTAAAAGCCTGAAAACCTTCTATTTAAATCCGAACTTCACCTGGCATTTAGAAAAAATTTCCAGGTGGAAATAAACCGGTTTCTTAACCTGATGTTTCCTTCTGCTCTTTCTTTAAGCTTGCCCTCCTTTTTTGATCTGATATATTTGTCTTTGGTTGATTAATCCCTTATTAATTTTACGTTTGATTCTGAGAAAGTCAAGGATTTTTGTGAAAAATTCTCCGATTTCAAAGAGAATCACGATTTCTCTTGACTGGAGCTTGCTCTTATGTTTTAATTATTCAGATAAACTGTATCTTAATTTAATTTTTGATGAAATTTCAGACTGACAGTAAATATACCTGAAGGAGGGAAAGCAAATGCTACCGTTTAAAAAAATCCTCTGCCCTACCGATTTCAGCCAGCCCTCTTATGAGGCTCTGAAAGAAGCAAATGAACTGGCAGAACACTTCTCGGCTGAGCTTTTGCTGGTGCATGTCCTCGCTCCAATCCCGGTGATAACGGCTGCGACTACTCCCATGAGCGCCGGCGCACCTGCCATTAATTTTGACGTCGTCTTATATGAAAAAGAATTGAAAGCCTGGGCCGAGAAGAAACTGGGAGAGATAATAGACCAGAAACTATCAAAAGAGCTCAAAATCCAAATGTTTCTGGCATACGGAAAAGCAGCAGACGAAATCGTGAAGATTGCGGAGAAGGAGAAGGCAGATCTCATAGTGATATCGACACATGGCGAGACCGGATTCAGGCATCTTATCTTCGGGTCAGTAGCTGAGAAGGTAGTAAGGCACGCTCATTGCCCGGTGCTCACTGTCCGTGCATCCCATGCGTAAAGCATGTCTAATCTTATGCAAAAAGAACTGGAGATGATGTCATCGTCCTCTCCGAGCAAAGATGGTTTACTTTTTTTCTTTTGAGTAAGGATTTTCGAAAATGAATCTCTGGTTTATTCTAATTCCACTCGTAATTCTTGCCTCGTTGTGGATATCGTTTTTCTCACGAATATTTATACAACTAATTCTGAAGGATGACACAAAAAAAGCTTCATTCACCTGGTTAGGCTGTGGTTTCAATCTTGACTGGTCTGCTCAGAAGACCTGCTTCTACCTATTCGGTCAGAAGGTTCTGACCAACTCAATGAGAAAGAAACAGGTCAAGGTAAAAAAAGCTGGAAAAAAAAGAAAAGTAAATTATATTATCCTCTGGAAGAAAAAAGATGTCATCCTGAAGATTTTGAAAATTACCCTGAGAGCGCTTATCGATATGCTGAGAAAAACCAGGTTGGAGAGATTTGCTTTAAGTTTGAAGATAGCTACTCCTGAGCCTGCCTTTACCGGTATTGTTTACGGGACCCTGTCGAGTCTGAGTTATTCGCTACGACCTTTTCTGCCACTAAAGGAAGTTTATATTTATCCCGATTTCCAGGCTGAGACTCCGCGGGCGAATCTGGAAGTATCTTTGAAAACCAGATTTTTCCATGTAATCTGGATCGGATTAAAGACTTTTTTGCTTCTGCCAAAAATATCACTTTTAAAAACCGTAAAAAAAGCTTTTCACTAAAGGGAGGTGAAGTATATGGATAACCCGGCAAAAGAGCTTATCAAATCGATGCTGGATGAGCTGAAAACGATTGCCAAAACCGCAAGTATAGTCGGAGAGCCTATCACCATCGGCGACAAAACCATCGTTCCGGTCTGCAAGATAACCTTGGGGTTTGGTGCAGGTGGTGGGACCGGAGGAACCAAGGAAAAAGGCGAGGGAACTGGCAGCGGTGGCGGAGGTGGAGTAGTAATTTTCCCTGCTGCTTTTATCGTGATCAAGGGTAACGAGGTATCGGTCCTGGGGGTCAAGCCCGGAAAATGGGAATACATTTTGGAAGCTGTCCCTGGGCTCATCGACAAATTGAGTGAATTAAGAAAAGGTAAAAAAGAGAAGGAAAAAGAAGAGGAAGAATAACCAGAATAGACTTTCGCTGTTAATGTGAAAGCATTCAGCAGTGTAAAACGTCAGCTTGCCTCCCCGAAGTCACCCGCAAGGAAATCTGTCTTAGAAGGTCAACTGAAGTTTTACACTCCGCATATATTTTACGGAAGGATGAAGAGATGAAAATTGTTACCTATCGGGAGCTGGAGCCCAAGGACCGTTTCATGCTTTTGATGGATCAGGCTTTCTGGTGGCCCCTCTCCCCTGCTCAGCTGGAGAGACTTATCAGTCTGGACATCCGGCTGAAAAACAGCCCTGTGGGTTTCTGCGCTGTGGAGAATGGCAACCTGGCTGGATATGTCGGTGTTATGGATATTCCCACGAAAACAGTCTCTGGAAATGTGGAGACCGTAGGTGGAATCTGGTGCGTGGCAACCAATCCCCGTTTTGCCAAGAAGGGGATATGCAAGACCCTGATGGATAAAGCCCACCAGTATTTTCTGCAGAAAAAATATCCCTTCTCCTTTCTCTGTACCAGCCGGACCATAATCGCTTATGCAATTTATGTGAGAATGGGATACGTGGAGATAGAGAAGGTAAACGATTATCCGGAAGCTTACAAAGTATTAGGTGAATCAAGACCCGAAAGAAAATCCGAGACTGAGTTGGACCAGAACAAAATTACCAAACTTTATCAGGAATTCGTCAAAGATAAAACCGGGTTTTCAGTCAGGCAGAAGAATTTTATGGAGCTCCTGTCCGAGCGGAAGAAATTCGATGATAAAAGATCCATCTTAACGCAGAATGGCTATGCCCTGGTATCAGGTCCCAAGGAAGTTTCCAGAATAATGGAGATAATCAGCCCGGATGAAGAGACCTATCACGGACTGCTCGACCAGGTCGAATCCTTTTCCCCCAACGGAGTAATCGATCGGATGGTCACAGATGAAAAACTCCATCAGGTGTATAAAGACAGAGGATACTGTATCGAGGATGGGGACCACGGAGTGGTGATGGTCAAGAAATTAGCTCAAGCTGAATTTGAGGAGGAATACGGAGATTCCTTCCACATGGGAATGCTGGATATGTTTTAAAAGTGAGTATCCTCTCTCCTTTATAAAAAGAGGGTGAGGTTCCTCACCAGCAGTCTACCGATTTTTCATCCTTTCACCGGAGGTTTTTGTGTCAACTTTCAAAAATTTAAAACCGATAATTGTGTTTTTTCTCCTTCTTTTTTTACCTTTCCCCTGTTTTGCCCTACCCGGCTCACCCATCAAGGTTCATTTTTTGGACAACGGAATGCAGGTCATCACAAAGGAAGAGCACTCTAAGAATCTGATCGCCATTAATATTTATGTAAAAGTGGGAAGCAGGACTGAAACCCCGGAAATAAGCGGTTTAAGCCATTATTATGAGCATCTCATTTTCAGGGGAGGAACCGATAGACAAAAAGAACTGGACACCAGGAAGGCATTCCAGAGCCTGGGAGAGTTCTTCGGTTTTACCGGCGAGGACGTAACCTGTTATTATATGGTAGCTCCAAAGGAGAATCTGGATGAGGCCTTATGGAGATATGCAGATGTGGTGATGAATCTGAAGGTAACTCAGGAGAAGATCGAGTCCGAAAGGCAGGTGATCTTAGAAGAACTCAATATGGACGAGGATCAGCCAGGTTATGCTTCATGGCTTCTTCTGGAGAGGAATGCATATAAAGTCCATCCTTATGGACAAACGGTTTTAGGCTCCAGAGAAGTCATAAAAAACGCCGATTTGAACCGGTTCAAAACTTTTTACCAGGAAAGGTATGTCCCAAATCAGATGGTGATGGCAATAGTTGGTGATTTCGATACTGACCAGATGATGAAAAAAATCGATTCCCTTTTTGGAAAAAACCCCAGAGGAAAAGAATCGTTTGAATTGGGAAAATCTGAGCCGGAACAGACCAAGTTCTGGCAGGCTTTCAAAAGGATGAAATCCAGTTCAACCTATCTGAACATCGGCTTTCATATTCCTGAGGAATCCCACCAGGATATCCCGGTTTTAGACATGCTGAATATGATTCTGGGGCAGGGTGAAAGCTCCCGGCTTTACCAGGCATTGAAAAAGGAAGAGAATCTGGCCTATTCCGTGGGCTCGGCTGTTGACCAGAGAAAGGATCCAGGTCTTTTCGAAATCTACACCGAGTTAGACCCGAAAAATGAAAGAAAAGCCACTGAGATAATCTTTAGAGAACTCAGCAGATTATGGAGCCAGGAAGTATCGGCAGAGGAACTCGATAACGCCAAATCCAGGATAGAGAACTCTTATTATTTCGACAACCAGACCTATCTCAGCCAAGCATTGCGCTTATCCGGTTACGCAGCCAACAGCGACCTTTTGCTGGAGAGCTCCTATCTGGACAGAATCCGCAGCGCTACGCCAGCGGATATCAAAAGAGTGGCTCTGAAATATCTAAAACCCTCGAATGCAACCCTGGCTGTGGTCGAGCCTGAAGATGCACCGGAGAATTCGTTCATCGACATAGCGGAAAAATATGATTCCCTTGTTCCTGCCCAGGCAAAAGTTGAGCTAAGGCCCAAGCCTGAAAAGATTGTCCTGTCGAACGGTCTGACTTTACTCTTAAAAGAAGATCACTCCTCAAAAACCATTGCCCTTGAAGGGTATATCAAAGGCGGGTTATGGTTGGAAGAAGAGAAAAATGCCGGAATCTGTAATTTTGTAACCGAGATGCTGCTCAAGGGAACAAAAGAATATTCCTCGGACCAGATTGCCCGGAAGATCGACAGCCTGGGAATAGAGCTTTATACTCAGAGCGCTCTTGACTATGCACGTGTTTCTCTTTTGACTACACCGGAGACGTTTAAACCTGGACTGGACCTTTTCTCCCAAGCCCTATTTTATCCTGTATTTCCGCAAAAGGAAACTGAGAATACCAGAACTGATCTGATCTCTCAAATCCAGAAGGTCAAGGATTCGAGTTATGATTTGACCAACCAGGAGTTTGCCAATGAAATCTACTCCAAATCTCCTTATAAAAGACCGGTGTTAGGGTACGAGGAAACCGTTAGCACAATTTCTCCAGAAGAACTCAGGAGTTTTCATAAGAAGGTTTCCGTCCCTTCAAACATTATTTTGTCGGTAGTCGGAGATTTTAATTCAGAAGAGATAAAAAATCTTCTCCAGTCCGAGTTCGGGAAAGTCCCCTCCTCACCTGCTCCGAGATTTTCGATGATAGATGAACCAGCCCAGGCAAAGGAGAAATCGAGGATAATCCCCCAGGAAAAGCTCCAGACCACTTTCAATTTGGGAACAATGGGGGTGAAAGTGACCAGTCCTGATTATCTATCTTTGAAATTAGTAGAAAGAATTTTAAGTTCGCGTTTATTTTTTAAATACGTTTATGAGAAGAGTATGGCTTACCGGATGTGGACTTATATGCAGGCACGCCTGGGTTCAGCCCCTTTCACTTTCGAGATGGGGGTATCGCCTGAAAATTTCTCTAAAGCCAGAGCAGGGATTATGAGTGAGGTCCAGAATTTGCTGAAATCTCCCTTATCCGAAAATGAGGTGCAAACTGCAAAAGCCAACCTTCTCTCGGGATTTTACCTTTCCCAGCAGACCAATCCGGACCAGGCAAGAACCATGGCTTTTTACGAGATGGCAGGTTTGGGTTATCTGTTCGGTGATACCTATCCGGCCCTGGTCAAAAAAGTTAAAACCTCGGAGATAACCTCTGCGGCGAAAAAATATTTGAACCCGGAAAAATTCACTTTAGTGGCTGTGGGAAAAGTTGAGGAAAAGAAATAAAACTTTAAGCACAAGGAGGAGCAGATGAAAACCAATGAAAGCGGAGCCGACCGGCTGATCCGTATAATAGTCGGAATACTTCTGGTCATTTTGGGATTTCTGGTGATAAAAAATCGGGTTCTGGGAATAATTTTTGACATCCTTGGAATAATCCTTTTCATCACTGGCATAACCGGATTTTGCGCATTATATAAGCCCCTTGGTATCAATACCAAGAAAGAAGAGCCTCCGCAAAAACCAGTCTGAGAATTGAGGATTAATTTTTTCGCTCCTCGTGGATGTTATCATCCACGAGCGGAAATTTAGTGAGGACGATAACATCCTCACTGAGCAAAAATTTAAGTGACACTCCCCACTTTGAAGGCAAGGTGGGGCTACCTGATTTTTGATTTTTAAACCTTTTAGCTTTTAAACCGTTAAGGATTCGACCGCAATACCTTTCATATAGATCCAATCTGATGAATTCCTCTTCAATAAAAAAACACAATCTTTTCCCTTCTTTCTTATTCGCCATTTTATGCCTGATCTGGGGTTCTACCTGGCTGGGAATAAAAATAGGTCTGGAGGATTCTCCCCCATTTTTGTCTGCCGGTTTCAGGTTTCTTATTGCCACGCTTTTCCTTTTTTTCTGGGCAAAGAAAAAAGGGATAAGATTTTCAGATTATAAATCTCAGGCAGTCAAAATCCTAATCCCAGGTTTTTTTATGTATTATCTTTCTTATTCCCTGGTTTACTGGGGCGAGCAGTATATAAATTCGGGTTTGACCGCAGTTCTTTTTGCCACCCTTCCCTTTTTTGTGGCAATCTTTGCCACTCTCTTTTTAAAGGAAGAAAAACTGAACTGGTTCAGGCTTTTCGGGCTTATAATCGGATTCTCCGGAATCCTTTTGATCTTCCGGGACAGCCTGGGTCTTGAAGGAGAAAACCTTTTCCACGGAATGGTTGGGATTATATTGAGTGCCGGTTTCTCTGCTTATGCCTCGGTCAGGGTCAAAAGAGACCTGCATTCAGTCGAGCCGGTAGTCATCTCGGTCTTTCAGATGGGACTGGGAACCTTACTCCTGCTAGGTTCTGGATTTTTGACTGAGAGGATTATGGACTTTAAGCTGACCTATAAATCAGTAGGAGCATTGCTTTACCTGGCTTTTTTTGGCTCGGCTTTCGCTTTTATGTCTTATTACTGGTTGATGAAAAGAATTGAAGTAACCAAGCTGTCTTTGATAGCCTTCATCACGCCGATTGTGGCTTTGCTTTTAGGCTGGCTGGTCCTGGGAGAGAGCATCAGCGGATACTTGATTTCCGGAACGGTTCTAGTTATAATTGGTATTTGGCTGGTTACAAGATATGACCTTGCTGGACAGAAGAATTGAGCAGATCCAGTGTAGGTTTTAAAGTATGATACCATCAACTTCTGCAGGAAATTTACTCTAAGCAAATTTCTTTAAGTCTAAATCCGTAATTAAATTACCTTATGACGCTGCAACATACTTCACATTTTGCTGACCAGATCCCCACGCTAAACAGTTTGATTCGCATTGACTTTTCACTTGAATCATTCAATAGGAGGAAATAGTTCTATGTCTCAACTCGAGGTCAACGGCAGAAAACTTGAACTGAATGAAGAAGGATTTCTCGCCGATTCCAGTCAGTGGGATAAGCAGATTGCGGAGGCTTTAGCTAAAGCAGAAGAAGGTATCTCTAACCTGACCCCTGAACACTGGGCAGTGATTGAATTCATTCGGAATCATTATATAGAAACCAACTTGGCACCAATGGTTCGTTCCATTTGTAAGACTACTGGCCTGCCCCTGCGCCGTATATACGAACTATTCCCCTCAGGTCCAGCCAAGGGGGCCTGTAAAATTGCCGGATTGCCAAAACCAGACGGTTGCGTATAGGTTTCCCCAATGTCTTCATTTACGATACTGCAAATTGGTGTGATCGCCTCGGGATTATTCTGCATCGTCATGCTGATAGCGATGGTTCTGCGAACTTTTGCCTTTGGCCGGAAACGGACTTATGCAAATCCGCAGGGTAGCAGTTTTGCGGGCATTATATATGCTTTCGGACAAGGTATGTTTCCATGGGAAAAGGAAAGTGCCTCCAAACATATTTGGACTTATATTGGAGGCACACTATATCACCTGGGCATCTTGACCACAATGTTTTTTTTAGCAACTGTATTATTTCATATCTTGCTTCCTTCGACTCTATTGCAGATAGTACGAATATTATTGGTCATTGGCGGACTCAGCGGAGTGGCATTGCTCATTAAGAGAATGCTCAAACCGCATATGAGATTCCTAAGTGGCGGTGATGACTATCTGGCTAATATTCTCATCGACTTTTTCCTGTTTCTGGCTCTGGCATCGACTTTCGCACAAACCGTAATAGTACCATTTACCATCATGGCGATCATTATTTTCATTTATATTCCGTTAGGGAAGATTCGCCACTGCGTTTTTTTCTTTTACAGCCGCATTCTCTTTGGCATCTTTTTTGGACGCAGAGGTGTGCTTCCTCATCCTTCAAGGGAAGTTTAGAATATGTCATCTGAAAAAGAATCAGAAGATTCTTATCTGAAGCGTATTAAACAGCTGCGGCCAGAACAACTTAAGCAAGCTGAGGAATCATTCAAGCGGCTGCTCGACTACAAGACCGTTGCCTACCTAAAGTCTTGCGTCAACTGCGGTCTCTGTGCTGACTCCTGCCACTATTATCTGGCTAGTAAAGAGTTTGAGGCCATCCCGGCCTACAAACTGAAACTGCTTTCCTCTGTGTTTAGGAGCTTTCTGAAGCGGCCAGGCAGATCAGCAAAAAGACCTAAAGATGATAATACATTTGATACCCGGATGGTTGAGCGCTGGGTCGATTCGCTTTTCGGGCGATGTTCTCTATGTGGACGCTGTACTTTAAACTGCCCGCTCGGGATTAATCTGACAAGTATGATTCGTCTGTCCAGGACCATTCTGGCTTCCATTGATCTTGTTCCACCTGATTTGCAGTCAACTGTGATCACGGCTGTCGAAAAAGGCAACAATATGGGCATTCCCCGTGTAGACTGGCTCTCTACCCTCCAGTGGTTAAGCGAAGAGCTACAAATAGAGGTCGGCGATCCAGATGCTCATCTACCGGTTGATAAAATGAATGCAAAACTTCTATATACAGTCAATCCGCGAGAACCAAAATTCTTCCCGCTATCTCTTCTGGCAACTGCCAAGATATTTTATGCAGCCAAGGAGAACTGGACTGTAGCCAGCGATTATTATGACGTGACCAATTATGGCTTTTTCAGTGGTGATGATGTCGTGGCGGGTTTGATTTCATCACGTCTGCGCGAATCGATGGCAAGATTAAGAGCAAAAACACTTATTTTAGGCGAGTGTGGTCATGGCTACAACTCTAATCGCTGGGAAGCTCCTGAGTGGTTGACTTCAGTGGATAAGTTCGAGGTCAGGAGCATTATTCAGGTTATGGCTGATTATATCCGCCAGGGACGCATCAAGTTAGACCGCTCGCTTAATCAGAAGCTGGTTACGCTTCATGATCCCTGTAACCTCGTGCGCCTGGGTGGCATTATTGAAGAGCAGCGTTATGTTCTCAGAAATGCAGTCTCCAACTTCATTGAAATGTCTCCTAATCGTGTGCAGAATTTCTGCTGTGGCGGAGGTGGAGGGCAGCTATCAATGACCCGATTCGCAAAGAGACGATTAGAGGCAGGTAAGATCAAAGCAGAACAGATCAGTAAAACTGGTGCACAGATCGTAGTTGCCCCTTGTCATAATTGTATCGACCAGATAAGCGAACTTAACCGCGAATATAAGTTGGGAGTAGAGGTCAAGACCATCTCCGAGATCGTTGCCGACGCCTTAGTAATTGAAAAGAAGAAATGACACTACAAAGTCGATCTGGAAATTTTATATAATCAGTTAAGAGGATTTCTTTTTTTGATGGAGGCGAGCTATATCCTCGACAGCTCTAATCGCAGATTCGATCTCTTCGACCGTATTGAAGGGGCCTATCCCGAATCGGACTGATCCGTGAATCTTGTCGGTTCCAAGCTGTTCATGCACCAGCGGCGCGCAGTGCAAACCTGTACGACTGGCGATATTGTAATCGACATCCAGCATGGTTCCGGTATCGTGTGCCTCCAGCCCATCCACATTGAAGGTGAGAATACCGATATGATTAGCCAGATCGTCATGGCAGTAAAGGGTCACACCTTCGATCTTTTGGAGTCCCTCTTTTAACCTGCGGAGTAGCTTCATTTCGTGATCGTGGATGTTCGACATCCCTTGCTTAAGCACCCATTTAACGCCGGCATTCAAGCCTGCTATCCCTGGCAAATTTGGGGTTCCATACTCGAGTCGATACGGGTATTCGTCCAAGTGAGTGCGAACGGCTGAGCGCACTCCCGTACCCCCAGCGCGGGTATGCCTGATCTCGACACCCTCGCGAACATAAAGCCCACCAATTCCCATCGGTCCCATAAGAGACTTATGGCCCGTGAAGGCTATGATGTCGATATTCATCTCTGCCATATTTACAGGGATTTTACCGGCGGACTGGGCAGTATCCACCAAGAGAATAACCCCTTGTTGCCGACAGAGACGGCCAATCTCCTGCACGGGTTGCACTGTTCCTATGACATTTGAACTGTGATTTATTACAGTCAATCTGGTATTCTTTTTAAAGCACCGAGCAAACTCAGCTGGGTCTACAAAACCGTTATCGTCAAACGGAACATAATCGACTTCAACACCGCTGTACTTGCAAAGGTGGAAGAGCGGCCGAAGAACGGAATTATGTTCTAAGTTTGTGGTTATGGCATGATCTCCTTCCTGGAGCAGACCGAAGATAGCCAGGTTAAGGGCGTCTGTAGCGTTCAATGCAAAGATAAGACGATTCGGATCAGTTCCATTGAAGAACTCAGTAAGAAGTTTGCGCGTTTCTTCGATTATAGCTCCAGCAGCCATACAAAGGTCGTATCCTGACCGACCCGGGTTAACTCCGTAGTTGCGATAGAATTGATCCATCGCCACATATACCTCTTCTGGTTTTGGGAAAGTCGTTGCTCCACTATCTAAATAAATTAATTTCTCCATAGACACCTTCGGGACTCGATTTTCAGGTAATTTTACAACATTTGACGGATAAAGTCAATATCAGATTTCGGATCTGATGCTTGATGTAGCTTATCTGCACAAAATGGTGGGAATCAGTGAAAGATCTATCCCTGTCCTTGTAAATTTAATGTCGCAATGAACGAGGAATTCGATGTTCTAATTTTTTCCTTGACAATTCTTACAAATTCTTCAATAATTTTGTTAATTGATGTTATCATCCATCAGAAAAGAGTCAGCGGTGTTCACTCTCCTTTTAGGAGAGGGTTAGAATGAGGTCGCTCTTCTGATTAAGCGATAAAAATATATTTAGTCGGGCAGCCTTCGGCAGCCCGACCTACCTATTAACAGGTCAGATCTGAAAAAGGAAGTGCAGATGACCACCTTAGAAAACATAATCGACCGCCAGATCAAAAGATGGGAATTAGAAAAAAAGAAAAGAGAAGAAGAGCAAAAAGCTCAGGCTAAGGATATTTTCCCTGGACCGGTGATAACCGTGTCAAGGGAAAGAGGGAGTCGGGGAAGTTATCTGGCTAAGAAGCTGTCTGAGAAACTCAACTATCAGCTCGTCCACCGGGAGATAATAGATTACATGGTGAAGGACACTGGGGTCCAGCGCAGGCTGATAGAATCCCTGGATGAAAAGGTCGAATCCGACATAGAACTGTGGGTGGAAGGTCTTTTGAAAGGAAAATATTTGGGCAAAAGCGATTACCTTTATCACCTGGTGAAATTGATTTTAACCATAGCCCAGTACGGGGAAACCGTAATCGTCGGCAGAGGCGCAAATTTCATCCTGGGTCTGAACAGGGGTTTTCACGTTCGGGTGGTAGCTCCTCTGGACAAAAGAATAGAAAACCTGATTGCCTATAAGCATTTCAGTGCAGCCGAAGCCAAAATAGCAATCGAGCATGGGGATAAAGAAAAAAAAGAATTTGTTCGCACCTTTTTTGGTAAAAATATCGACGAACCATCTTCATATGACCTCATCCTGAACACGGCCAATTTCGAGATCGAAGAAGCTTTGGACCTGATACTAAAAGCTTTTCAATCCAAATTCAGAAAGTCGCATGGTTCCTAAATCTCAAACCTGCAAATATTAATTTGTCATTGCGAGTTCCGATTTATCGGAACAAAGCAATCCTTTCACATTTCTACTCGATGCAGATTGCTTCGTCGTACAAATGACCTCCTCGCAATGACGGACTTATAGAATTTATAGGTTTTTTTTCTTCTTTTCTCTCCTTTTTCGTTTTTGCATTTTACGTCTTCCATCTTCCTTCTTGCGTTTATCCCATTTTCCCCTTGACAACTCTTGCAAATACTTTAATATTACTCAATAATTTTAAGACAGGAATTAAGCTAAAAATATGGAAAAATATCAAAAGACTATCAAAAAGCCGGTTACTTATACCGGCACTGGGTTACACACCGGTAACAAAACCACAGTAACCTTTAAGCCTGCTCCGGTCAATCACTGGATAAGCTTTGTCCGCAAGGACCTGCCGGACTCTCCTGAAATACCGGCTGACATTGAACACGTGGTGGATATGACCAGGGGAACCACCCTGGGCAAAGGTAAGGTAAAGGTTTATACAGTGGAGCATGTCCTTGCCGCGGTAGTAGGACTGGAAATAGACAATCTGATAATCGAGCTGGATAACGACGAGCCGCCAGTCGGGGATGGCAGCTCGCTTCCGTTCGTCCAGGCACTTAGCTCAGCCGGAATTGATGAACAGGATGCCCCGAAAAATTTCATCCAGGTCGACACACCCCTGATCCACTCGGATAAGGAAAGAGGAGTCGATATTGCTGCTTTTCCCTCGGATGATTTACGAATTACTTTTATGATCGATTACCGTAATCCTGCTCTGGGAACCCAGTATACTTCACTGATCTCCCTGAAAGACGAGTTCGTAAAGGATTTCGCCCCGGCCAGGACTTTTTGTTTTCTGCACGAGCTGGAGATGCTAAAGGAAAAGGGGTTGATCAGGGGCGGAGGATTGGATAGCTCCATAATTATTTGCGATAACAATATGGGCCAGAAGGACCTGGAAAAGCTTAAGGTGCTGTTCGGCTTGAAGGATAAGGTTTTCGTAGGCAAGACCGGGATCTTGAATGACGTCCCTCTTAGATTCCCTAATGAACCTGCCAGACACAAGGCTTTGGACCTATTGGGAGACCTTTCCCTGATCGGGGTGCCGCTCAAAGCTCACATCTTAGCTGCCAGATCAGGTCATGCTGCAAACGTAGCTTTAGTCAAAAAACTGCGTCTGCTCTATGAGAAGAATCTCATTGCCAACAAATATCAGCAGAAAATCAAAAAAGGTGATTATCTATTGGATGCTAGGGCTATCCAGAAGATAATGCCTCACCGTTATCCTTTCCTGTTGGTGGACAGGGTCATAGACATAATCCCGGAAGAGAAGGTGATAGCTATCAAGAATGTAACCCTGAACGAGCCTTTTTTCACGGGACATTTCCCGGAGCATCCCATTATGCCAGGAGTTCTGATAATCGAGGCAATGGCACAGGCAGGCGGAATACTCTTGTTGAATACAGTCGAAGACCCGGAAAAAAAGGTGGTCTATTTCATGGGAATGGATGAGGTCAGGTTCAGAAAACCGGTCCTACCCGGGGACCAGCTGCGTTTTGAGCTGGATATGATTCAATATCGAAAAGGCGGGGCCTGCAAGATGCAGGGGAAAGCCTTTTTAGGCGATGACCTGGCAGCAGAGGCAATTCTTTTAGCCACTATTATGGATAAATAGCTCAAGTTTGACTTCTTCATATCATCTTCAATGAATATTCATCCAACTGCAATTATAGACCCTAAAGCCGAGTTAGGTAAAGATGTCTGGGTGGGTCCTCACACTATCATCAATGAAGGAGTCCGGATAGGGGATAACGTGCAGATAGGCGCCAATGTTCTGATCGACACAGGTGCTGTTATCGGAAGAAACTGCAAGATTCACCACGGAGCTGTATTGGCGACCCCTCCTCAGGATTTAAAATACGGAGGAGAAAAGACCTTTCTGGAAATAGGAGAAAATACGGTAATCCGGGAATATGCTTCCATAAATCGCGGCACCAGGCAAAGGGGCAAAGTCACAGTAGGATCGAATTGTTTTATAATGATATATGCTCATATAGCTCACGATTGCATAATCGGAAATAACGTGATTCTGGCTAATTCCGTAAACATTGCTGGTCATGTGGAAGTTGAGGATTACGCCATCATCGGAGGAGTAGTCCCGGTTCACCAGTTCACCAGAATCGGAGCACACTCTATCATCGGAGGAGGGTTCAGAGTTCCCCAGGACGTTCCCCCCTATATTTTGGCTGGGGGATATCCTTTGCGCTATATGGGACTCAACATCATCGGTCTCAAAAGAAGAAATTTCCCAGTAGAAACCATTCTGACTTTGAAAAAAGCCTGCAGGATCCTGTTCCAATCTCAGTATAATACTACCCAGGCAGTCCAGAAGATAAAATCAGAAATCGAGCCTCTTCCTGAAATCAAGCATCTTCTGGAATTCATCGAAAAAAGCGAAAGAGGAATCATAAAGTAAAACAATGGTAGGTCAGACATTCCTGTCTGACAAGGTAGGGGCGGGTTTCAAACCCGCCCCTACAAAATCTGAACTTTGTAGACCCAGGTTGCCCTCAACCTGGGTCTCTTTAGTTGCAATTGCTATGCTCCTTGTGGATGTTATCATCCACAAGTGTAAAACGAGGATGATAACATCCTCGTTGAGCAGAAATTCAGTTACGCCGAAATCAGCAATAGCTTTTTCTTACTTTTTCTCCTGTCAAATTCTTACGAAATTTCTTGACAATGAGAAGCCTTCTGTTTATAAATAGTTTGAGCTAACTCAGTAAACTCAAATCAAAAGGAGGACTTATGTACAGATTTAAATTCCTGATACTTCTTCTTATTCTGTTTCTTCCCTGCATTGCTCTCGCTGAGAATCCAGCTCAGGCACCGATAACTTCAGTCAACGTTCATCTCCTTGGTCCCGAAAAAATCGGAAACCTGATGCCTGCCCCTATTCCAGTCAACAATCCCCAGACCAGCACGAAGATTCTTCTGGGCAAACAGCTTTATTTCGACACCCGTCTATCGGTGAACAATACCATCAGCTGCGCCACCTGTCATAATCCTGCTATGGCATGGTCAGACGAGGGGCCCACCAGCGTAGGTCATGAAGGTAAAAGAGGCGGAAGAAGAGCACCTCCTGTTTCCAATGCAGCTTACAGCCCTCTTCAGTTCTGGGATGGCAGGGCACCAACTCTGGAGGAACAGGCAAAAGGACCAATCGAAAATCCGGTCGAGATGGCAAACACCCATACTGTTATGATCAGAACCTTGAACGACGTGCCCGGATATGTGGAGGAGTTCAAAAAAGTGTTCGGGACAACTCCTATCACGGTCGACCAGGTAGCTGATGCCATTGCCGCTTTCGAGCGCACAGTCGTGACCACAGACTCCCCTTTTGACCGTTTGGTAAAGGGTGATGGAAATGCTCTTACCGCGGAAGAGAAAAAGGGACTGGAGATTTTCAACGGAAAGGGACATTGTACCGCCTGCCACTGGGGAGAATATTTCAGCGACGGCAGGTTTCATAACCTGGGAGTAACACCGACTGATCCCCAGAAACCGGATCAGGGAAGGTACGTCATAACCAATAATCCTGCAGACAAAGGAGCATTTAAAACCCCGACTGTAAGAGATGCAGCCCTGCGAGCACCTTATATGCACAACGGCTCAGAGAAAACTCTGGAAGAGGTGGTGAATTTTTATAACAAAGGAGGCGGGAAAGACCCGAACCTCGATCCCTTGCTCGTTCCTCTTGGACTATCCAAAGCAGAAGTCAAAGCACTGGTTTCTTTTTTGCAGCGGGCAATGGTAAGCACAAACCCTGAAGTGGCTGACGTTAAACCAATCCCATCATCTGAATTACCAAAATAAAGGAGGGTAAAATGAAAAAATTCTGCCTGATTGTAGCAATCTTAATCGGATTATTTTTTATCCTTCCTGAAAAAGGGAATTCCATCCCGGCCTTTGCCCGGAAGTACGGATTTAACTGCAATATGTGCCACACCTCCTTTACCAAACTAAATGACTTCGGTCAAAGATACAGGGATAACGGCTACCAGATACCCGGTCAGGAGGGAAAGGAAAAGAACGTTTTCGATATAGCACCTCCATTATCAATCCGCACATCGACCGGCTCAACAATTTTCCACAGCGATGACCACACCACTTTCGGTGCCAACATCTATGGATTCGATTTCCTCTCAGCCGGGGTTTTACACAAGAATGTTTCCTTTCTTTTGATTTACAAACCGAGAGTAGATGAACCGGCAAGAGATTTTTTCGGTCCGGTTTTTTCAGGAAGTAATCCGTCTCAATTTGGTTCTCTAGAATCAGTAAACATAATATTCAGTAACCTGATAAAGGATTTTCTGAACATTAGAATTGGCAGGTTTGAACCAGCGTATCAGGCATTCAGTTCCAAACGCTCATTTTATATTTTTGAACCATATGAGGTCTATGCGTTCACTACACCTTATAACACGTTTTTATTCAATGACAATCAGCTCGGTCTGGAGATATCTGGGCATTTAAAGAATGGATTTAAGTACGGCTTAGGTGCAGTCAATGGCACAGGAGCAAATCCGGATAACAATACTTTTAAGGATTACTATATTAACCTATCTCAGACTTTTGGCACAGGTGATGGCCAAAGCGCTGGACAAAGAATTGGAGCATTCGGTTATCTGGGTTGGCAGCCAACTTATTTTTATTTCGGTGTTATTTCGCCTACAGGTGAAACCAATGGATACTATAACAAGACTTTTTACAGGATCGGAGGAAACCTAAGCCTGAACTGGAAAACGTTCAATCTCCAAACCTTGTTTATGGCAGGAGCTGACGATAAGGCTATGAACTATTCAGGTCATCGTTCAGAAGCATACAAATACACTGGTGGATTTGCCCAGCTTGACTGTGCAGCTTTATTCAACAACCGTCTGATTGCATCGGTACTTTATAATTGGGTTATGCCCCCTTCTTATGATGACCCAAGAAGAATTAATGCCTATTCAGCCCTGGTGCGATATTATCTTGGTGACTGGACTGCAGTAAACGTTGCTTTGCATGCAGAGTTCACGCATAGACGCACAGGCAAGATCAATCCTTTGAAGGAAAACCTCGCTTCCTTGTTGGTCGATTTTGATTTTTAAGAGATGAGGGCACGCTACAGCGTGCTCCTACAAAACATGTAGACCCAGGTTGCCCTCAACCTGGGTCTTGCATTTTGTTATGTTCCTATGTTCCTTGTGGATGTTATCATCCACAAGTGTAAAACGAGGATGATAACATCCTCGTTGAGCAGAGTTGTCAATACCTTAGGCATATACTGACTCGATCCTTCGACAAGCTCAGGACGATGAGCGAAGTCGAACCGTAAATCGAGCAACTACAATTTAACTATAACCGACCATCCCCCTTGTGGGCAAGGCGGGACTACATTCTACGGATCTAATTTTCCTTTTTCCATTTTCCGTCTTCCTTCTCTTTTAAAGTTAATTGACTAATCTCTGCGGATATATTATATATTAGCCACAGAAATTCTGGTGTTTTTTTTATAGCGGTGAAAAAAGATGCAGAAAGTTAGAGTCGGAGTAATCGGAGTGGGACATTTAGGGGAGCATCATGCCCGCATATATTCTCAGCTTCCTCAGGCTGAGCTTGTGGGAATATACGACCTGGATCTCGACAAAGCCAAAAGCAAAGCCGAGAAGTATAAGACTACACATTTCGAAGAATTAAACAAACTCCTGGAAAAAGTCGAAGCGGTCAGCCTTGTCGTTCCAACCTCCTCTCATTACGAAGTCGCCAAAGAGGTTTTAGATAGAAATCTCCATCTTTTAATCGAAAAGCCGATTACCGAAACCGTCCAGCAGGCAGAAGAGCTTATACAGATAGCCACAAAGAAAAAACTTACCCTGCAGGTAGGACACATCGAGAGGTTCAACCCAGCTCTAAAAGCAGTTGAGAATATCAAATTAGAGCCGAAATTCATCGAATCGCACCGTTTGTCCTCTTTTAAAGAAAGAGGAACT
>DATKKH010000167.1:0-4092 GCA_035543035.1 Terriglobales bacterium
GGGGCATCCTCAGTGGTGCTGGTGAACTCCCGGCTCAAAATTTCCCTGACTCTGGTCTCCCTAGGATGGTTGCGCAGGGAGGAGAAAAATTTCTCTCGGGAAAGGATTCCCAGAAATTCTTTTCCCTCCATAACCGGGAAATCCTGCTGAAGCCCGTGGCACATCTTTTCCAGAACCTCCCCTAAGGTATTGTCCGGCGAAATTGGTTCGATATCAGTGAGCATAGCCACCCGGACCGGAACATCCGATATTTCCACCTTCATTTCTGTTGCTCTCTTTTCCCCTTCTGCCCCCAAGAAGATAAAGACTGCTATCAAAGCCAGCCAAGGGTTGAAAAACAATCCGAAGAAGAAAAACAAAATCGCCATGAACTCGCCTATTCCCACTGCTATCTTGGTGGCTTGTAAAAGGTCCATCCTCAATCCTAAGAGACCCCTTAAGACTCTGCCACCATCCATAGGAAAGGCAGGCAGTAAATTGAAAATACCCAGCATCAGGTTAATAGCAAACAGGTTAAGAAAGAGATTCCCCTGGAATATAGAAATATTTACTGCCTTTGCTTCAGGAAACAGCAGCCTGTATGCCAGAAAGAAAATGAGAGACAAGACAATGCTGGTTAAAGGTCCAACCAAAGCAACATTTATCTCCTGCTTTGGCTGAGAGGGAAGCTCTTCCATTTCTGAGACACCCCCGATAGGTAAAAGGATGATGTCCCTTATTTTGACACCATATTTTCTAGCCACCAGACTGTGGGCAAATTCGTGAATGACCACACATAAAAAGATCAGGATTATGCTTAAAATCCCGAATAGTCCGGAACGTGCTCCCTGTATCCTACTGCCATAAAGCCCGATGAAAATCAAAAGCAAAAAGAAAGTGATGTGAACCCTTATCGGAATCCCGAAGAACTTGGCGATCTGAAACGACCATTTCATCTTTGCCTCCTTTACGCTCTGAATTTGAATTAATTCAGTATCCAACTGATATTATGAACAAATGGAGCCTTTCTTGTCAAGACTTTTTCTGTTTCCTAATGTAATTAAAAGATCTGTAGGGACGACCCGACGGGTCGCGCCTACCTTTCACTCCCACTAAAGCAGACTCAGAAACATTTTTCCCTTGATTTCATTAATTCTAATATATAATTTGTATACACGTAATAATATTAAACACCACAACCTTAAACATGGGAGGTTAAAATGGCATACTCGCCCAAGAATTATGATTCTTTATTGGGAATGGAGGGTTTTTCCGATACCCTTTTGAAGAATCATTTTACCCTGTACCAGGGTTATGTTACCAACACAAATAAGGTGCACGATCTGTTAGTGGAAATGCACAAGACAGGAAAAACCACTGGTCCGGATTATGCCGAGCTCAAAAGAAGGTTCGGCTGGGAATTCAACGGGATGAGACTGCACGAGCTGTATTTCGAGATTCTGGGAGGAAAGGGAAGCCTGAATCAGGCTGGGAAGTTAAGCAAAAAAATAGCCGAGACTTTCGGAAGCTACGAGCACTGGGAATCAGATTTCAAAGCCACTGCTGCGATGAGAGGGATCGGCTGGGTAATCCTCTATCAGGATAATCTCACTGGAAATCTATTCAACCAGTGGATCAACGAGCACGATGTCGGTCATCTGGCTGGCTGCACTCCCCTTTTGATAATCGATGTTTTCGAGCATGCCTTTATAACCGACTATGGCCTTAAAAGAGTGGATTACATTGCTTCATTTTTCAAGAACATAAAATGGGAAGCAGTCGAATCCCGACTGAAGTAGGTTTTTTTCGTAGAGGAGAGGTTTATCCCCTCCCACTTGAGTTTTCCTGTTGTGTCAGGAGCTACTCCTGACATCAAATTTCTCTGTCAGGTCTAGGACCTGGCAGAACAGAATTTTCTCTGAAGGGAGCAGTCCCTTCCTTTTAGGAGAGGGTCAGGGTGAGGTCAGTTGTAGAAACGCATAGCCATGCGTGTCTACAGTTTTCTGAGTGTGTAGGGACAGAACACTGTTCTGTCCCTACAAAAGATTTTTCCTGTTGTTTCAGGAGTTACTCCTGACACCAGTTTTTCTGTCAGGTCTAGGACCTGACAGAACTGAAGTAAGGGCGGGGTTAAAACCGGTATTTACATTTCTTTTCTTCCAATAACCAGAACTTTATCCGCAAGCCTTTTTATCAGATACCTATCATGCGTCACAAATAAAATTGAGCCAGGGAAATTTTCCAGAGCATTTTCCAAAGCTTCTCTGGCATCTATATCCAGGTGGTTGGTCGGTTCGTCCAGAATAAGGAAATTTGCCCCGGAGAGAATAAGCTTGGCTATCAAAACTTTCCCCTTTTCGCCTTCACTTAGATCCTTTATCTTTTTGTAAACCGAATCTTTTCTCAGCATCAGTGAGCCTAAAACCGTCCTGACCCAGACCTGGTCACCTGACACATCGGATGAAGCTGCCTCCTCCAGTATGTTTTTCTCCTGGGATAATCCTTTTCTCTCCTGGTCAAAATATCCTATTTTGATTTCATGACTTAAGACCGCCTCCCCTTTATCCGGTTTAATCTCTCCTAAAATGATTTTAAGAAGCGTGGTCTTGCCTGATCCATTGGGTCCGGTCACCGCCAAATTTTCCCCTTTAAGAATTGAGAAATCCAAATCCGCAAACAATGTTTTATTCCCATAAGCTTTAGATAAGTCAGTCACAGAGAGGACTAAATTCCCGCTCGGAGCAAGATCGGGAAAATCCAAAACTATTCTTTTCTCCTCAAATGGTTTCTCTACTCTTTCGACCTGTTCGATTCTTTTCTCCGCAGCTTTAGCTCTTTTAGCTAACTTGGCAGCAACTGCAGTTATATGCCCTTTATCTCTTCCTCCTCCGATTCTCTGTTTTTCCTTTCGCTTTGCCCAAACTCTTTTTCTCTGCGATTCGATTTTCAATCTTTTAACCTCTTTCCTTTTATCCTCGAATTCCTTCCACTGCCTTTCGATTTCCTCCTCTCTCTGCTGATGATAAGAGCTGTAATTCCCCTTATACTCCTTCAAGGTTCCTCTTCTCAAATCCCAAATCTTGTTGACGGTTTTATCCAGGAAAGCCCGGTCGTGCGAGACTATCAGCAAAGTCTCCTTAAAATTCGCAAGCCATTTTTCCAGCCACTCTAAACTGGATAAATCCAGGTGATTGGTTGGCTCATCCAGGACTATGAAATCAGGTCTGGATAAAAGGATTCTGGCTAAACTTGCTTTGGTTTTCTGGCCACTGGAAAGGAGTTTAAAATCAAGAGCCATTTCTTCTCTGGTAAAATTCAATCCATCTAAAGTTTTCTCGGCCTCAACTTTAATTCCCCAGCCTCCCAGGGATTCAAATCTTTCCTGAAGAAGGGTATACTCGGCTGTCCTATCCTCATCTGATAAATCCCGTCCAAAATTCTTAAATTCTGAATAGAGTTTTTGAATCTGCGGAAAAGTTTCCAGGATATAGTCTAATAAAGAGCCTTGGTAGTTGACACTGCTTTCCTGTCTCAGATATCCAATTTGAAGATTTGACCTTGACAAAACTCTTTTCCCGGAAACAGGTTTTTCTTCATCCAAGATTATTTTCAAAAGGGTGGTTTTCCCGCATCCATTGGGACCTATAAGCCCAATCCTGTCGCCTGAATTTATATCCAGATTTACCTTCTCAAAAAGATTCCCCTGGCCAAAAGTATAGCTGAAACTTACATCTTTTAAGCCTAACAAGTGCATAATTTCTCCTCAAATAAAAAAGCCGGGAGAGTTCTCCTCGGCTTGAAATTTTTGTTGCTTCGGGAAATGGAATTCCCGAAGCTTAAGAGCAGATGCTCAACCTACTGAAAAAATATACCAATAGACCCCAAAAGAAAAACTCAACTTTAAGATTGGAAAAAAATGTCTATTGGTTTATTTCACAAGATGGACTCCTTTTAAAAATAGGATAATAGATAAAAAGTTATAGTCAAGATATTTTTGCTTGTAGGGGTTCGATTAATCGAACCTGAATTTGCTTAAAACCGTTCGATTCTGAACGAATAAGCTTCTCCCCCTCCTGCGGGAAGATAGACCGAAACCCCGTTGGAGTAAATCTT
>DATKKH010000168.1:0-3870 GCA_035543035.1 Terriglobales bacterium
CTTACTTTGAAATCATTGTTAGATACTTCAATATCTGCTTTCGTCATAAACTCACAACCCTTTTCTTTTAACAAGCGGTCATATTCATTTATTACGGGTATTATATGTTCTGCATAGTGTGTACATCTCTCTGCAGCTAATCTGAAAGACTCCCTTTTTGCCGACAACCGCATACTGTCTTTTGAAATTTTCAATTGCCTCAAACCTAGAAAAACGAACAATGCTACCAACGGACCACTTAGGAAGTAAAGAATTTCGAGTAATGTCCTCATGTGATTCATTTATGACCTCCGCGAACTCTGTAGCTCAACCATCCCTGCCAGGGACAAGGCGGTTGACAATTACTTTCGTCGAGCAGTCCTCTGGACACGCTTGACCTACGTAACTGAATTTCTAACCTACAATTACTCTTCTCTCTTGCCTTTAGCCTTAAATTGAAAACGTCCCCAACGAGATTCGAACTCGTGTTGCCGCCGTGAAAGGGCGGTGTCCTAGACCGGGCTAGACGATGGGGACGGAAACTACAGTCAAAAGTCTAAAGTCTTAAGGCTATAGGCTAAACTCCAAAGAACACAAATTCGGTTAATGGTTCATAGTTCATGGCGGGTGGTCACCTATCCCCTACCACCTATGACCTATCACCTTTTTTTAACTATCCACTAACTACCATGAACCACCTACCAGTCCCGCCTGAGGCGGGACTCGCGCCTAGGGGGAGTTGAACCCTCAACCCTCGGATCCGAAGTCCGATGCTCTATCCAATTGAGCTATAGGCGCAAATTCAAAGCCAATATAAAATCACCCAGGGTGGATGTCAATTGAAATAATCTACGACAAAATCATGACTAATGACAGATGATGGATAAAAGAGAAAACGTGAGCGTTAATCGTGACTCGTGACCGTGTTTCGTAGCGCGACCCTTTCCTTCGACCTTGCTCAGGATGGTGAGCCTGTCGAACCACAGGGTCGCAATGCGAGGCTGAAAGCCTCGCGCTACGGAAGACCCCTTCTCTAAATCTCCTTACTTCTCCTCCAGGTCATCAAAAATAGCCCCGACATAATGACAATCGTGCCCAGCCACAAAAGATTGATCAGAGGCTTTGTGCTAACTTCTAAAAGCAGAGTCTCTCCACCCTGCTCTCCCTTTTTACCTATGCTCAACTCCACAGCCCCCTGGTCAGCCATTACCCGCTCGAGGAAGATAACGTTGCTGTCCGGCAAAACGGCTTCTTTTTGAGTCATCTGCTGGTCCTCTCCAAACAAAACTGCCGGAGTAGCGGTTTCTGTTTTTCCATTGTAGCTGATCTGGAGCACCGCTACTACTTTCATTTCCCCACCCTGACCGTGAGGCGCCATGTCAAAGCTCAAGAACTTGATCTTATAACCTTCTACATCCTTTTCCTGCCCTTTGGCCAGCTCAAACGGTTCTGAGAATAAGTATCCTCCGCCTCTATATTCCATCGGCGCAAAATACAGGTCTTCTGTGAGAAGCTTTTTGATGTGCGGTTTTCTCATCATCCCCTGGCTGTATTCGCTCAAGTAAAGTCTGGGTTTCGCAATATAATCTTCATTCCCCTTTTTGACCTCAATCAGGAGAGTATTCTGGTCCTTGCCTGAGGGATTCTCCTCACCTTTAAAAGTGAGCTGATAGCCGAACGCTTCCTTTGGTTGTCCTTTCAACAGGTCAAGCTTTATAGACCTGGAATAGGCTGAGGTCGTCAAAATGCCGATGAACATCAGCCCGACTCCGATATGGGTCAGATAACCTCCGGCATTCAGCAGCTTGCCCTTTAACCTCCTGTAGAAAACTATGAAATTTCCGATCAGGACAAATACCGCAAAGAAAAAGAAAAGAAAATGGGAAAAATTCCGGACTCCTGCGATGACAGCAATTATCGAGATGATTATAACCAGACCCAGAGGAAGAGCAATCTTCTTAGTCAATTCCTGGATCGTGGTCTCCTGCCAGGGCAGAAAAGGCGAAAGGCTCAAAAGAAATCCTAGTATAATGGCAATCGGCAGATTAGTCCGGATATAATACGGGATGGAGACATTGGAGGCTTTGCCCAGAAGACCGGTTATAATAGGGGCAGAGGTCCCGATCATGACCAGGACTGCAGATAAACTCAAAAAGATAATTCCCAATAAAACTATGAATTCCTGAGACAAAACCGATTTCCCGCTCTCGGCGCTCTTCAATTTCGAAGATCGGTAAATTAGAAGGCCCAGAGACAGGGCGGTAAATAAAACCAGAAAGAAAACCAGATATTTATTCAAACCTAAATCGGCAAACGAATGTACCGAGAAATCTGCAAGGACCCCGCTGCGGGTGAGAAAAGTTCCATAAAGAATCAGAAGAAAAGAGATTATCGCCAAAAACAGATTGGTCTTCCTCAGGCTATTCTTGTTTTTTTCCAGAATGAATCCGTGAACCAGTGCTATGGTCGTGAGCCACGGAATCAGGGAGGCATTTTCCACTGGATCCCAGCCCCAGTATCCTCCCCATCCGAGAACCTTATATGCCCAGAAACCGCCTACAAAAATCCCAGCACCGAGAGTCAGAGCAGAAAATCCAACCCAGGGCAAGGAGGATTTTATCCAGGTATCAAACTTATTTTTGACTAAGGCTGCGAGCGCATAAGCGAACGGAATAGCAATCGCTGCATACCCGATAAATACCAGAGGCGGATGAGAAACCATCCAGGGGTCTTTTAGTAGAGGATTGAGACCTTTTCCCTCAAGCGGAATGTCAATCGAAAGCGAAAATGGACTTTTCTTTAAAAGCAGAACCAGTAGGAATACATGCACCAGCAGGTAAAAAAACATCGTATGACCCTGCAACTGGTCATCCTTTTTTCTGATCAGGAAAAGCCCTAACAATAACCCGATGAAAAGCCATAGAAGGAAAGTCCCTTCCTGGCCTGCCCAAAAGGAAGATATCAGATAAAAGAAAGGTAAATCACTTGAGCTGTAGCCATACACGTATGAGGTCTGAAAATTATGAGTTAGGAAAAGGTAAAAAAGTTCCGCAGTCGCCAGCAATCCAAAGAGAAAGGTCAGATAATATAATTTTTTAGCCCAGGACAATAGCTTTTTATCTCCATTGGCACTTACCAGAAAAAGAAGAGCAGAGCAAACGACTCCAAGAAGACACAGAACCAGAAGAAAATCACCCAAAACCATTTATTTTCCTCCCTGGTATTTTGAAGGGCATTTAACCAGAATCTGATCTGCCGAGAAAAGACCGTCCTGATATTTACCGATAGCAACCACGCTCGTTGCCTGCTCGAAATTTGCCGGCTTCACTCCATTGAATGCCACTTTCATCTTCTCACCTTTTGGATCTTTCAGGCTGAAAAAGAACTGATGACTCTCAAGGTCATACCTGGTATCCTCAGGAATCACCTCTCCTATTATCTGGACTGAAGAGTTGGAGCTCATCGCTTCCTTAAATCCAACATATGGAGTCATATTTTTTCTAAAAGATAAAGCCCCGAAGACTATGAATATCAGAATTATGCCTATGCCGACGATATATTTCCAGTTCATTTTCTTTCCAACTCCTTTACCCTTTTATCCAGCCTTAATAAGTAAACAAATACTCCGAACCAGATGATCAAGACCACGATCATTACTCCGATATTGGCTGACATTCTTTTATGACCTCCTTTTATCTTGCGAATTGACTTCTTTCGCTTTTTTATATAGGACGTTTAATCTGACTTCTAAATTATATATCCAGAAAAAGAGCAGGCTAAATCCTAATAGAGAACCTAAAAATATGAATAAGAGCAAAGGCGGCATCTGGAACTTAACCTGGGAATTTACTATCGTGTCTGTCGGATGCAGAGATTGAAATACTCTGGGAA